>NZ_BAAANG010000035.1:0-210190 GCF_039529675.1 Microbacterium paludicola | reverse complement strand
GGTTCGCCATCGGCGGGCCAGCTCATCACTCGGGAGGCACGTCCTTGTTCAGCGCCATCGCGCGGATCCTCCGCACGCCTGATCTGCGGCGGAAGATCGGATTCACCCTCGCGATCATCGCGATTTACCGCTTCGGCGCCCACATCCCGGCTCCGTTCGTGAACTTCCCGAACGTCCAGAGCTGCATCGATCAGACCGCGGGCACCGACGGGCTCCTGTCGCTCGTGAACCTGTTCTCCGGCGGTGCCCTCCTGCAGCTGTCGATCTTCGCGCTCGGAGTGATGCCGTACATCACCGCCACGATCATCACGCAGCTGCTGCGCGTGGTCATCCCGCACTTCGAGACCCTCTACAAGGAGGGCCAGGCGGGCCAGAGCAAGCTCACGCAGTACACGCGCTACCTGACCATCGCTCTCGCGCTGCTGCAGTCGACGACGCTGGTCACCGTCGCGCGCACCGGTCAGCTGTTCGGCGCCCCGAGCATCCCCGACTGCAACACCCTCCTCGTCAATGACGCGTGGTGGGCGCAGCTGCTCATGATCATCACGATGACCGCGGGCACCGGCCTCATCATGTGGTTCGCCGAGCTCGTCACCGAGCGCGGCATCGGCAACGGCATGTCGCTGCTGATCTTCACGTCGATCGCCGCCACGTTCCCGGCCGCGATGGGCGCCATCTGGGCCTCCAACGGCTTCGAGATCTTCCTGCTGGTGCTCGCCGTCGGCGTGGTCGTCGTGGCGCTCGTGGTCTTCGTCGAGCAGTCGCAGCGCCGCATCCCGGTGCAGTACGCGAAGCGGATGGTCGGCCGTCGCACCTACGGCGGCACGAACACGTACATCCCGATCAAGGTGAACACGGCCGGCGTTGTGCCCGTCATCTTCGCCTCGTCGCTGCTGTACATCCCGGCGCTGATCGCGCAGTTCAACACGCCCACCGACACGGCCCCGCCGGCGTGGGTGACCTGGATTTCGACGTACCTGACGACGGGCGATCACCCGCTCTACATGGCGGTCTACTTCCTGCTGATCATCGGCTTCACCTACTTCTACGTCGCGATCACGTTCAACCCCGTCGAGGTCGCCGACAACATGAAGAAGTACGGCGGCTTCATCCCGGGCATCCGCGCCGGACGCCCGACGGCGGAGTACCTCGACTACGTGTTGACGCGCATCACGCTGCCCGGTTCGATCTACCTCGGTCTCATCGCTCTGATCCCGCTGATCGCCCTGGCGACCGTGGGTGCCAACCAGAACTTCCCGTTCGGCGGCGCCTCGATCCTCATCATCGTGGGTGTCGGCCTCGAGACCGTGAAGCAGATCGACGCGCAGCTGCAGCAGCGCCATTACGAAGGGCTCCTCCGATGACGTCTACCCGCCTCCTCATCGTCGGACCGCAGGGCTCGGGCAAGGGCACGCAGGGAGTCCGCATCGCCGAGACGTTCGGGGTCCCCGTGGTCTCGACCGGCGACATCTTCCGCGCCAACATCAAGGACGGCACCGAGCTCGGCCTGCAGGTGAAGGCGATCACGGATGCCGGCGACCTGGTGCCGGATGAGGTCACCTTCGCGATCGTGAAGGACCGCCTCGAGCAGCCCGACGCGGCCGAGGGCTTCCTGCTCGACGGCTTCCCGCGCAACGTCGCTCAGGTGGCGCTGCTCGACGAGTTCCTCACCGGCCGCGGCGAGGCGCTCGACGCCGTGATCGAGCTGAACGTGCCGCGCGAGGAGAGCCTGAAGCGGATCGCCCTGCGCGCGCAGGAGCAGGGACGCTCGGACGACACCGAGGCCGCCATCGCGCACCGCCTCGACATCTACGAGCGCGAGACCGCGCCGATCCTCGCCGTGTACCGCTCGAACGGCATCGTCGACACGATCGACGGCGTCGGCACCCTCGACGAGATCACCGAGCGGATCGTCGTCGCCCTCGAGGCGCGCGGCCTCGCCCGCACGGCCGCGGCCTGATCCGGTCGACCTCGCACGTGATCTTCCGCAAGTCGATCTACAAGACCCCCGCGCAGCTGCGCGCGATGGTCGAGCCCGGCCTCATCACCGCGGCGGCCCTCGAGGCAGTGCGGCCGCTGATCCGCGCCGGCGCGACCACCCTCGAGCTCGACGCCGAGGCGAACCGCGTGATCACCGAGCGCGGCGCGCACTCGAACTTCCAGCTGGTGCGCGGGTACCGCCACACGATCTGCGCCTCGGTCAACGACGCGGTCGTGCACGGCATCCCGACGGACGTGCCGCTGCAGCCGGGGGACATCGTCTCGATCGACTGCGGCGCCGAGACGCCGGACGGCTGGAACGGCGACTCCGCGCTCACCGTCGTCGTGCCGGATCCGGATCGCCCGGATGTCGTCGCGCAGCGCGAGGAGCTCTCTCGCGTGACCGAAGGATCGATGTGGGCCGGCATCGCGGCGCTCGCGTCGGCGAAGCGCCTCGGCGAGGTCGGCGCGGCCATCCAGGGCTACATCGAGGCGAACCCCCTGTCGTACACGGGCGAGCCCGCCGGCATCCTGCGCGAGTACGTCGGGCACGGCATCGGCCGCAAGATGCACGAGTCTCCCTCGATCTTCAACTACCGCACCTCCGACCCCGGCGCCGAGATCAAGCCGGGTCTCGCGGTCTGCATCGAGCCGATGATGACCGCCGGATCGGACGAGACCTTCGTCGAGGACGACGACTGGACGGTCTCCACGGTCGACGGCTCGATGGGCTCGCACTGGGAGCACAGCATCGCGGTGCACAATGACGGCATCTGGGTGCTCACCGCGCCCGACGGCGGCGCCGCCGGGCTCGCGCCCTTCGGCGTGGTGCCGACGCCGATCGCCTGAACTCACCGGTCGCCGACCGAGCGACGCGACCACCGACACCACGGGAGCACAACATGGCCGCCAAGAGCGGAACGAACTGGTTCGCCATCTGGATCTCGGCCGCCGTGGTCGTGCTGATGGTCGCGGTGGGCGCGATCGTCGTCTGGATGAACAACGCGGCGACCGCACCGGCCGAGTCGCCGGCGTCGGCGTCGATCGACGACACGACCGGCGCCATCCGGCTCGGTGACGGCCCGGACGTGCTCGAGACCTGGGTCGACTTCATGTGCCCCTACTGCGGTCAGCTCGAGGAGAGCTGGGGCGAGACGATCTCGGAGCAGGTCTCCGCGGGCGAGGTGACGCTCGAGGTGTACCCGGTGGCGATCCTGGATCGGTACTCGCAGGGGACGGAGTACTCCACCCGTGCGGCGAACGCGATGTACTGCGTGGCCGAGGACAACGCCGACGCCGCCTACCCGTTCATGAACCTCATGTTCGAGAACCAGCCGAGGGAATCGACCGAGGGGCTGACCGACGAGGAGATCGTCTCGTTCGCCGAACGTGCCGGATCGACTGGGGCGGCGGACTGCATCGCCGACCGCACCTACGCCGACTTCGTCGAGCAGACCACCGCCCAGCTTCCCGGCGGCGGCACCCCTGCCGTCGAGCTGAACGACGAGACGCTCAACTGGCAGGCCCCCGCCGAGCAGGAGCTTCTCCCGCGCCTTCAGTGACGCGCCGCCCTCCTCGCTCAGTACGGCGCTCGCTTCGCTCGCTCAACCAGCACTCTCTCCGTTGCTCGTTGAGCGAGGGAGCGAAGCGACCGAGTCGAAACGCCCAGACCCGGCCGCGGCCGCGACACGCCGAAGTTGCCGACACGCCCGGCGTCGCCTAACATAGATCTTTGGTGCCTTGCGCCTGATTTCGGCGTGTCGCCGGATCGGCAATCCGGGCGCCGAATCCCACTCACCGCAGACCGACCGGCCTGCACAAGCAAAGCGAGTCTATGGCGAAGAAAGACGGTGTCATCGAGATCGAGGGTGTGATCACCGAGGCGCTCCCCAACGCGATGTTCCGCGTGGAGCTGACCAACGGTCACAAGGTCCTCGCAACGATCTCCGGAAAGATGCGGCAGAACTACATCCGCATCATCCCCGAGGACCGCGTTGTCGTGGAGCTCAGCCCTTACGACCTCACGCGCGGCCGCATCGTCTACCGCTACCGCTGACCCGCTCTGCTCGGCTTCCGGTCGAGAAGTAACGGCCGTGTCCCGCGGGACACGGTACGAAGACAGCGAAAGAAGAATCATGAAGGTCAACCCCAGCGTCAAGCCGATCTGCGACCACTGCAAGGTGATCCGTCGCCACGGCCGCGTCATGGTCATCTGCAAGAGCAACCCGCGTCACAAGCAGCGCCAGGGCTGAGTCCGGTCGCTTCGGCTCGCTGACGCTCGCTCAGCAACCGGACCGGTTGTCGAGCGAGGCGCCAGCCGAGTCGAGACGACCCGCAGTAACTGAATATCTGAAACGGCAGGATCAGAACCCGCGCAAGCGGGGGACACCTCGGGGCGGAGGCCCGGGCACCGATCCTGCTCCACACCTCCACAACACTCAGGAGAAGGTCGCATGGCACGTCTTGCCGGCGTCGACATCCCGCGCGACAAGCGCGTGGTGATCGCCCTCACGTACATCTACGGCGTTGGACGGACTCGTTCGAACGAGATCCTCGCCGCCACTGGCATCAGCCCCGAGATCCGGGTCAAGGACCTGAGCGACGACCAGCTCGTCGCCCTCCGTGACCACATCGAGGGAACCTACAAGGTCGAGGGTGATCTGCGTCGCGAGGTCGCCGCCGACATCCGTCGCAAGGTCGAGATCGGCTCCTACGAGGGTCTCCGTCACCGCCGCGGCCTGCCGGTCCGTGGTCAGCGCACCAAGACCAACGCGCGTACGCGCAAGGGTCCGAAGCGCACCGTCGCCGGTAAGAAGAAGGCCCGCTAAGCGCGGATTGGTTTAGGAGAACACAATGGCTGCACCCAAGACCGCTGCGCGCAAGCCGCGCCGCAAGGAGAAGAAGAACATCGCAGTGGGCCAGGCCCACATCAAGTCGACGTTCAACAACACGATCGTCTCGATCACGGACCCGACGGGCGCCGTCATCAGCTGGACCTCGGCTGGTGGCGTGGGCTTCAAGGGCTCGCGCAAGTCGACGCCGTACGCCGCCGGCATGGCCGCGGAGTCGGCCGCCCGCCAGGCGCAGGAGCACGGCGTCAAGAAGGTCGACGTGTTCGTGAAGGGCCCGGGCTCGGGCCGCGAGACCGCGATCCGCTCGCTGCAGGCCGCTGGCCTCGAGGTCGGTTCGATCCAGGACGTGACGCCGCAGGCGCACAACGGCTGCCGCCCGCCGAAGCGCCGCCGCGTCTGACGTGACCCCCGCCGGGGCGCACGGCCTCGAGCCCTGCGCCCCGGCGTCTCGTCGTCCCACGGCCGCGCGTCTCCCCGGAGACCGACGCGTCCGTCCGAGAACAACTCAAGACCTCATCCACGCAAGTGTCATATAGCGGGCACTTGATCGAAAGGAACAACCAGTGCTCATTGCACAGCGTCCCACCCTCACCGAGGAGAAGATCTCGGAGTTCCGCAGCCGGTTCGTCGTCGAGCCCCTGGAGCCCGGCTTCGGATACACCATCGGGAACGCGCTGCGTCGCAGCCTGCTCTCGTCGATCCCCGGCGCGGCGGTGACCAGCATCCGCATCGACGGCGTGCTGCACGAGTTCAGCACCATCCCCGGTGTGAAGGAGGATGTCACCGAGATCATCCTCAACATCAAGCAGCTCGTCGTCTCGAGCGAGCGTGACGAGCCCATCACCGCGTACCTGCGCAAGACGGGCGCCGGCGAGGTCACCGCGGCAGACATCTCGGCTCCGGCCGGTGTCGAGGTGCACAACCCCGAGCTCGTCATCGCCACGCTGAACGACACCGCGAAGTTCGAGCTCGAGCTCACGATCGAGCGTGGCCGCGGCTACGTCTCGGCCGTGCAGAACCGCAACGAGTACGCCGAGGCCGGCCAGATCCCGGTCGACTCGATCTACTCGCCGGTCCTGAAGGTCAGCTACCGCGTCGAGGCGACTCGTGCCGGTGAGCGCACCGACTTCGACAAGCTCGTCCTGGACGTCGAGTCCAAGCCGTCGATCGCCCCGCGTGACGCCGTCGCGTCGGCCGGTCGCACGCTGGTCGAGCTGTTCGGTCTCGCCCGCGAGCTGAACGTCGAGGCCGAGGGCATCGAGATCGGCCCCGCGCCGGTCGAGACCGTCCTCTCGAACGAGCTGTCGATGCCCATCGAGGACCTCGACCTCTCGGTTCGCTCGTACAACTGCCTCAAGCGCGAGGGAATCAACACGGTCAGCGAGCTCGTCGCCCTCTCGGAGACGCAGCTCATGAACATCCGCAACTTCGGACAGAAGTCGGTGGACGAGGTGCGCGACAAGCTCACCTCGCTCGGCCTGTCGCTGAAGGACTCGGTGCCCGGCTTCGACGGCACCGGCTTCTACGGCGGCTACGACGACGAGTCGCTCTGATCCTTCCGACGTTCTGCCTCATTGGAGTAACTAGAAATGCCTAAGCCCACGAAGGGTCCCCGCCTCGGAGGCGGTCCCGCCCACGAGCGTCTGCTTCTCGCGAACCTCGCGGCGGCGCTGTTCACCCACAAGTCGATCAAGACGACCGAGACCAAGGCCAAGCGCCTGCGTCCGCTCGCTGAGCGCCTCATCACGAAGGCGAAGCGCGGCGACCTGCACGCGCGTCGCTCGGTGCTCTCGGTGATCGGCGACAAGGAGGTCGTGCACGTTCTCTTCAACGAGATCGCGCCGCTCGTCGCCGAGCGTGAGGGTGGCTACACCCGCATCACGAAGGTCGGCAACCGCAAGGGCGACAACGCCCCCATGGCCGTCATCGAGCTCGTCCTCGAGCCCGTGACCCCCAAGGTCAAGAAGGCCGCTCCGGCCGCCGAGAAGGCTGCTCCGGTCGCCGACGAGGCCCCGGCCGAGGAGGCTCCCGTCGAGGAGACCGCCGAGGTCGAGGAGACCGAGGTCGTCGAGGAGGCTCCGGCCGCCGAGGAGACCCCGGCCGAGGAGACCACCGAGGCTCCGGCCGAGGAGGCCAAGGAGGCCGAGGAGAAGTAATTCCCCTCGCACACGTATGAAGGGCCCCGCTTCGGCGGGGCCCTTCGTCGTCCAGCTCCTCCTGCCGTTGAGCGACGCCCGCCCCCTTGCTGGTTGAGCGACGCCTCGCCCCTCGTGCTGGTTGAGCGACGCCCGCCCCCTTGCTGGTTGAGCGGCGCCCGCCCCCTTGCTGGTTGAGCGAGCGAAGCGAGTCGAAACCCCCCGACTCCGCCCCGGCGTCGGGCGCGTAGGCTTCTGGGGTGACTGATCAGCCCCGCATGAACGTCGAGTCGTTCAACCTCGATCACCGGGCGGTCGCCGCTCCGTACCTGCGGATCGCCGATCGCAAGGTGCTGCCGCACGGCGACGTGATCGTGAAGTACGACGTGCGCTTCGCCCAGCCGAACGTCGGTCACCTCGAGATGGCGACCATCCACTCGCTCGAGCACCTGTTCGCGGAGAAGAGCCGCAACCACTCCGACCGGGTGATCGACTTCTCGCCAATGGGCTGCCAGACGGGCTTCTACCTGATCCTGCAGGGCGACCACGAGTTCGCGGAGGTCGAGCAGCTCGTCGCCGCGACGCTGCAGGACATCCTCGAGGCGAGCGAGGTGCCCGCCGCGAACGAGATCCAGTGCGGCTGGGGCGCGAACCACACCCTCGCCGGCGCGCAGGAGGCGGCGCGAGCCTTCCTCGCCGAGCGCGCGGGCTGGTCCACCGTCTTCGCGGGCGAGACCCGATGACATCCGCCGTCGCGGTCATCCTGGTCGCGATGGAAGAGGAGGCCGCGCCCTTCATCGACCTCGCCGACGAGGTGAGCGAGCCGGTGCGGATCGGCCGGGCCGAGCATCGGGGCATCGTCGTCGCCGGTCGCACGCACGTGCTCGTGCGCACCGGCATCGGCATGGTCAACGGCGCGAACGCCGCCGCCGGGGCGCTGGGACGCTACGGCGACGACGTGCACCTGATCAGCGCCGGATCGGCGGGCGGGCTCGCGAAGGACGTGCGGGTGGGCGACGTGATCGTCAGCGACTCGCTCGTCAACGTCGGCGCGGATGCGCGCGCCTTCGGGTACGCGCTGGGCCAGGTGCCGGGCATGCCGGTCGAGTACGACGGCGACCCCGAGCTGCGCCGGGCGCTGCTCGCCGCTCCCGGCGACCTCACGGTGCGTGAGGGGGCGATCGGATCGGGGGAGAAGTTCGTCACCGCCGAGCTGGCCGCCGAGCTGCGCGAGGACTTCCCGCACCTGCTCGCCGTCGACATGGAGTCTGCCGCGATCGCCCAGGTCGCCCACAACCACGGCACACGCTTCGTCTCGGTGCGCGGCGTCTCGGATCTCTGCGCCCCGGACGGCACCGAGTTCCTCACGCACGTCGACGACGCGGCGGATCGCTCGGCCCGCCTGATCGTCACAGCGCTCGCGGCCCTCTGACCCACCCACTCACCGGTCGTTGAGCGACACTTCGACTCGCTTCGCTCGCTCAGTGCGGGTCTTCGCGAGTCGAAGCCGACGTATGCGGGCCCTCGGCCGATGGCTTCGACTCCTCGCTGGCGCTCGTCGCTCACCCCGTTTCGACTGCGTTCGCTGGCGCTCTCTCCGCTCAACGACCGGGACCAGTGACCCCCTCCGGTCGCTCACCCCCCCCACCGGTCGTTGAGCGAGCGAAGCGAGTCGAAACGGGCTGAGCGACACTTCGACTCGCTTCGCTCGCTCAGTGCGGGTCTTCGCGAGTCGAAGCCGCCGTAACGGGTCGGCGGCAGCGTTTCGACCGGAGGGGCGGCGGACCGCGCCCGAACTAGGCTGGAGCCGTGCCCCGGATCCGACTCGACATCGCCTACGACGGCACGCACTTCCGCGGCTGGGCCCGCCAGCCGGGCCTGCGCACCGTGCAGGGAGTGCTCGAGGCGTCGCTGCAGCGGATCATCGGATCGCCCGTTCCGCTGACCGTCGCCGGACGCACGGATGCCGGCGTGCATGCGACCGGGCAGGTCGCCCACGCCGACCTCGACGACGAGCAGTGGGCGCGCGCGACGCAGCGTCGTCGCGACGTGCCGAACCCGGGTGATCCTGTCGATCCGCTCGCCCGTCGTATGACGGGTGTCCTCGGGCAATACGCCGATCTCGCCGTCACGCGCACCTCGACCGCGCCGGAGGGGTTCGACGCGCGCTTCTCGGCCACCTGGCGGCGGTACGCGTACCGGATCGCCGACGCGCGCACCGGATACGACCCGCTCGAGCGCCACCGCACCACCACCGTGCGCGCGCACCTCGACGTCGACGCCATGCACGCGGCGGCGCAGAGCCTCATCGGGCTTCACGACTTCGCCGCGTACTGCAAGCCGCGGCCGGAGGCGACGACGATCCGCACGCTGCTCGAGTACGACTGGCGTCGCGATGAGCGGGGCATCCTGATCGCCAACGTCAGGGCCGACGCCTTCTGCCACTCGATGGTGCGCGCGCTCGTCGGCGCGTGCGTCGCCGCGGGGGAGGGGAAGCTCGCGCCCGAGCACCTGGTGGCGATCCGGGATGCGCGGCTGCGCACAAGCGAGTTCAAGGTGCTCGCCGCCCGCGGGCTCACGCTCACCGAGGTAGGCTACCCCGCCGACGAGCTGCTCGGATCCCGCGCCGAGCAGACGCGCAATCGGCGCGACCTCGAGTAGTCAACCCCGAGGAACCACCAAGCAGCGCGGCGTAGGGTGAGGTCGATATGAGAGTCATCTCGTACAACCTGCGCAAGCACGCCGCCGCGCACGAGCTCGAGGAGCTCGTCGACCTGCGGGAAGCCGACGTGCTGTGCCTGCAGGAGGCCGACACCGCGCACATGCCGCAGCAGCTCGCGGGGCTCACGCTCGCGCGCGCCACGGCGCAGAACCGGCTGGGGCTCGCCCTGTACTACCGCGCGAACATGTTCCAGCTCGAGGACGTCGTGACGCTGTCGCTGAAGAAGTCGCTGCACGACATTCTGCTCAAGCCGGCGCACGAGCGGGTGCTTGCCGCGCGACTGCGCGACATCGACGCGGGACGGGACGTCGTGATCGCGTCGTTCCACGCGGCGCCGCTGACCGCGCTGAACTCGCTGCGCCGGCACCAGATCCGCACCGCGCTGTCCGAACTGCAGAAGATGGGCGACGGCATCCCCGTGCTGATGGTGGGCGACTACAACTACCCCGTGTTCAAGGAGCGGCTGAGCGAGCGGGTGCGACGCGCGGGCTACGACCTCACGCTGAGCGATTCGCGCACCTACACCCGCTACCGCTTCTTCAAGGGCCACTACGACTTCGCGACCTCGGTCGGGCTCGACATCGACAAGGTGACGACGCTGCCGCAGGGCGCGTCCGACCACCTGCCGATCCTCGTCACCGCGACCTACAAGCGGGGCCACCACGAGTTCCGAGTGGCCGGCGATCCGTCGCAGGATCAGGAGACGACCGACGAGCAGGCTGCCGGCTGACCCGCCCCGTTCACAGTGCATGCCTCCCGGGGGATACAGTCGATTCATCCGGGGAGGGATGAGCAATGTCGAGGATGGTCGTCATCGGGCGGTGGGCGCGCTACGTGCTGCTCGCCGTCATCGGGATCGCGGTGATCGCCTGGCTCGTGTCCCTCCCGTTCCGGGGTGAGCCGGATGCCGCACCCGCCGTCGAGCCGACGATCGAACCCGCCGCGGCGACGCCGGCACCGACGCCCACGGCCGACCCGGATCGCCGGTTCCTCGCCCTCGACGCCGGGGGCGTGCTGTGGCGGGGGACCGCCGGGTCGTGCGTCGCGGGCATCGGACCGACCCTCGAGCGCACCACCGACGCGGTCACGTGGCGCCCCGCGACGCCGGCCGACGCGGCCGAGCTGCTCGCGCTCGTCCCCGGAGACGCGGCGGATCAGGCGAGCGTCGCGATCGCGCTGACCGACGGATCCTGCACCGTCGCCGGCCGGCAGACGAACGCCGAGGGGACCGCCTGGGAGGAGGCCGCCGAGGCCCCCGTGGCGCCGGAGGTCCCCGAGGGAGCGCTCGCCGTGACGGATGACGGCTACGTCGCCCGCGCATCCGACGACTGCGAGGGGATCGCGTTCGCCGCCCTCGACGGAAACTGGCAGACGTGCGGGCCCGGGATGGATCCCGCCCAGCCCATCGCGATCGACGTCGCCGACGGCACTCTGTACATCTGGACCGCGGACGTCGTCACCTCGCTTCCCGTCAGCTGAGTCCCGGCGGGTTCGCGGTTTGGCTGCCGGGCGTGTCGTGCGGTAAGCTCGTCCTTTGGTGCCCACTGCGGGCACAGCGAACGTGAGCCCTCCACCGGCTGGTTTGCCCGAGTTCTTCGGGAGAACCGCCCCGGAGCGGGATTCACGAACGACTCCGTTCGAAGAGAAAGCAGCACTACTGTGACGCGCACTTACACCCCGAAGGCCGGTGAGGCCCAGCGCGAGTGGCTCGTTATCGACGCCACCGACGTCGTCCTCGGCCGCCTGGCCTCGCACGCCGCCGCGCTCCTGCGTGGCAAGCACAAGGCGACCTTCGCCCCCCACATGGACATGGGCGACTTCGTCATCATCGTGAACGCCGACAAGGTCGCGCTCACGGGTCAGAAGCTCCAGCAGAAGAAGGCCTACCGCCACTCGGGTTACCCGGGCGGCCTCAAGGCTGTCACCTACGCCGAGCTCCTCGAGAAGAACCCGGCTCGCGCTGTCGAGAAGGCCATCCGCGGCATGCTCCCCAAGAACAGCCTCGGCCGTCAGCAGCTCGCCAAGCTGAAGGTGTACACGGGTGCCGAGCACCCGCACGCCGCGCAGCAGCCCAAGACGTACACCCTCGACCAGGTCGCGCAGTAAGCGCCGCCCCTTAAGGATTCATCGTGGCGAACGACATCGACACCCAGAACTACTCGACCGAGACGCCGGCCACCGAGGCCGTCGACGCTCCCCGTCCCGTCCTCAACGTCTCCGGCGCCGCCGTGGGTCGCCGCAAGCAGGCAATCGCCCGCGTGCGCGTCGTCCCGGGCTCGGGCACGATCACGGTCAACGGCCGCACGATCGAGGACTACTTCCCGAACAAGCTGCACCAGCAGCTCATCAACGACCCGTTCACGGTGCTCAGCCTCGGCGGCGCCTACGACGTGATCGCCCGCATCTCGGGCGGCGGCCCCTCGGGTCAGGCCGGCGCGCTGCGCCTCGCCATCGCCCGTTCGCTGAACGAGATCGACCGTGAGAACAACCGCGCCACCCTGAAGAAGGCCGGCTTCCTCACGCGCGACGCCCGCGTCATCGAGCGCAAGAAGGCCGGTCTCAAGAAGGCCCGCAAGGCTTCGCAGTTCTCGAAGCGCTGAGTTCGGCTCCTATGCCGCTTTTCGGCACAGACGGCGTGCGAGGACTTGCCAACGGCATCCTCACCGCCGACCTGGCACTGTCCCTGGCCCAGGCGACCGCGGTCGTCCTGGGCCAGGGCCGTTCGGCCGAGGCTCGCAGGGCCGCCGGCCGGCGCGCCGCGGTCGTCATCGGCCGCGACCCGCGCATCTCGGGCGAGTTCCTGTCGGCCGCCGTGTCGGCGGGCCTCGCCTCCTCGGGCATCGACGTGTACGACGCGGGCGTCATCCCGACCCCGGGCCTGGCGTTCCTCGTCGCCGACCGCGACGCCGACTTCGGCGTTATGGTGTCGGCGTCGCACAACCCGGCGCCCGACAACGGCATCAAGATCTTCGCGCGCGGCGGAGTGAAGCTCCCCGATGAGGTCGAGCGCCGCATCGAGGCCGCCCTCGAGGGCCCCAAGCTGCAGCCCACGGGCGGATCCGTCGGACGCATCCGCCGGTTCGCCGACGCCGAGGACCGCTACGTCGTGCACCTGCTGCAGTCGCTGCCGCACCGCCTCGACGGCCTGCACGTGGTGCTCGACTGCGCCCACGGTGCGGCCGCCGGTGTGTCGCCCGAGACCTTCCGCGACGCCGGAGCGCGCGTCACGGTGATCGGCGCCGACCCCGACGGCATCAACATCAACGACGGCGTCGGATCGACGCACCTCGAGCAGCTCGCCGAGGCCGTCGTCCGTGCGGGAGCCGACGTCGGCATCGCGCACGACGGCGACGCCGACCGCTGCCTGGCCGTGGACGCGCAGGGCCGCGTCGTCGACGGCGACCAGATCATGGCGATCCTGGCTGCCTCGATGCAGGACCGCGGCGTCCTCAAGGACGACACGCTCGTCGCCACCGTGATGAGCAACCTCGGCCTGCACATGGCGATGCGCGAGCGCGGGATCACCGTGCTCACCGCCGCCGTCGGCGACCGCTACGTGCTCGAGGAGATGAGCGCGGGCGGATACTCGCTGGGTGGCGAGCAGTCGGGCCACGTCATCATGAGCGACTTCGCCACCACCGGCGACGGCCTGCTCACCGGCCTGCACCTCGTTGCCGAGATGGCGCGCACCGGCAAGACCCTCGCCGAGCTCGCGTCGATCATGACCGTGTACCCGCAGGTCATGATCAACGTGAAGGACGTGGATCGCACCCGCGTCTCGGATGAGGGCGTGCAGGATGCCGTCCGCGAGGTCGAGGCGGAGCTCGGCGACACCGGCCGCGTGCTGCTGCGCGCATCCGGCACCGAGCAGCTCGTCCGCGTGATGGTCGAGGCGGCCGACGAGGCCTCGGCGCAGCGCTACGCCGAGCGCCTCGCCGACGTGGTGCGGGAGCGTTTGGCTCTGTAGCTCTACCGGGTCGTTGAGCGAAGTCGAAACGGGGTGAGCGACGAGCGTCAGCGAGGAGTCGAAGCCACCGGCCGAGGGCCGTTACATCGGCTTCGACTCGCTGGCGCTCGCTCAGCCCGTTTCGACTCCGCTTCGCTCCGCTCAACGACCGGTGTCGGGCCTACGCCCAGCCAAGCTCCTCGATGTAGCGCAGCATGACGCCCTCGCGCAGCGCCCAGGGCGAGACCTCGAGCTCGTTCACGCCCATCGCCTTCATCGCCTCGTGCAGCACGACGGCGCCCGCGGTGATCTGCGCGGTGCGCTCGGGAGTGATCCCGGGCAGCTCCTTGCGGACCGCCGACGGGATGCGCGCGAGGCGCGGGACCCACTGCCCGAGTGACTGGCGCGGCAGCACCATCCGGTCGCTGCCCGACCAGCCCTGGCGCGGGTAGCCTGCGAGCTTCGCGAGCGAGCGGATCGTCTTCGACGACCCGACGACGTGATCCGGTTTCGGCATCGCCTTCAGGTCCTTCGCCACGGGTGCGAGGGTCTCGGCGGCGTGAGCCCGCAGCCGGGCGACCGCCTTCTCCCCGGGCGGATCCTCGGTGAGGTGGGCGAGCGTCATCCGGCCCGCCCCGAGTGGCACCGACTCCGCGTACTCGGGGAGGTCCTCGTCGCCCGCGGCGATCTCGAGTGACCCGCCGCCGATGTCGAACAGCAGGATGCGCCCGGCCGACCAGCCGAACCACCGGCGCACCGCGAGGAACGTGAAGCGCGCCTCGGTCTCGCCGCCGAGCACCTGCAGGGGCTGGCCGAGTGCCTCCTCGATCCGGGCGATCACCTCGGGCCCGTTCGCAGCCTCGCGCACCGCGGAGGTCGCGGTGGGAAGCAGCTCCTGCACCTTCTCCTTCTCGGCCAGCTCGCGCTCGGCCGTGACGGCGTCCACGAGCGCCCGGATCCCCTCCTCCGAGATCGCGCCGGACGGGGTGAGGTATCGCATCAGCCGCAGCACCGTCCGGTGGCTCGACGTCGCCAGCGGGCGTCCTCCCGGGTGCGCATCCGCCACCAGCAGGTGGACGGTGTTCGATCCGATGTCGAGGACTCCCAGGCGCATGGCGTTCAGGGTATCGGCGGGTGGCCGCGCGCCGTGTCCTCAAGCTGCCGCTTCGATCCGGCATCTCGGGGACAGGAGCTCGAGCGTGTCCCCAAGGTGCCGCTTCGATCCGGCACTTCGGGGTCACAAGCCGCGTCGTGCCCCCAAGTTGCCGCTTCCATCCGGCACTTCGGGGACAGAGGATCACGAACGGGCGCGGATCGCGGTGCGCACGTCGGCGAGCAGGGCGGCCGGATCAGCAAGGTCGACTTGAGTGACCACGATGTAGGTCCATCCGAGTGCCTCGAGCCGGCGGCGCCGCGCCTGATCCTTGCGCCATTGGATCGGATCGCGGTGGTAGTCGCCGTCGTACTCGATTGCGATCTTGAGGGCGGGAAGGGTCAGGTCCGGGCGCGCGACGAACCGGCCGTGCTCGTCGCGGATCTCGAGCTGGAGGACGAAGGGCCCGAGGCCCGCGTCCTCGAGCAGAATGCGCAGCTCCGACTCCTTGGGAGACTCCGCAGCCGCGTTCAGGCGCGCGATCACCGTGCTCAGCACCTCGCGTCGACGCGCTGTCAGTCGGGTCGCAGCGAGCGCCTCGGTCAGGCGCTTCACCGTGGCGCCCGTTTTTCCGCGCCCGATCATCCAGTCGCCGAAAGCGACGAGCTCCGCGAAGGTGAGGACCTCCTCGAGGTCGCAGAAGGTGCGGAACAGGCGAGTGCAGCGCACGCCGTTCACGATGGCGACGTCCTCGGCGCCGAGCGGGCGGCTATGCCCGCTCACTGTCTTGCCTCGCCGCCTGCGGATGTCCGGAGGCGTCGTGATGTGCACGGTGGTGACACCGTCGCGGTCGAGCGGCACCGGTCCGCCGTGCGCTCGGGCGGCGCTGGTGTGGCTGTACGCACCACCGGCCGGGATCAGCAACTGCCTCGCCCGCAGGATGTCGAGTGCCTGGGTGTCGCCCGCCGGCAGACGCACACCGCGCGCAGGGCTCCAGAGGTCCAAGCGGCGCAGCCGTCCCGCCGCCAGCTCCGGGGCCTCATCGCGGCGGAATGCGCGGCCGCGAAGGTGCTCTGGCAGGGGTGCGGGGCGACGAGTCATGTCGAGAGCCTGCTTGTCCGCCGCGCCGCGCGCGGGACGATCCCCACTCTGGGGAGACGCGACATCCGATCCGCTCGCTGTGGACGAGCCTCCCGTACGCAGTGTCCCCGAGGTGCTGGTTCGATCCGGCAACTCGGGGACACGCTCCGCGCCATGTCCCCGAGGTGCCGCTTGGGTCCGGCACTTCGGGGACACGCTCCGCGCCATGTCCCCAAGGTGCCGCTTGGATCCGGCACTTCGGGGACAGGAGCCGGCGCGGGACGGGACCGGGGCGGCGGATACGATGGGTCGGATGAGCGCTGCATCCACCAACCCGGCACCGCTCTCGCTCTACGGCGAGATCGCGCGCGACGACTGGTCGCGTCTTGCGGCCGGCATGGACCAGCCGCTCACCGAGTCCGAGGTCGTGCAGCTGCGCGGTCTCGGCGACCGGCTCGACCTCGCCGAGGTGCGCGAGGTGTACCTGCCGCTCAGCCGGCTGCTGTCGATCTACGCCAAGACCGCGCGGCGCCTCGGCAATGAGGTCGCGGGGTTCCTCGGCCGTGAGGATTCGACCACGCCGTTTGTGGTCGGCGTCGCCGGATCCGTCGCGGTCGGGAAGTCGACGATCGCGCGCCTGCTGCGCGAGCTGATGAGTCGCTGGTCGGACACGCCTCGGGTCGAACTCGTCACCACCGACGGCTTCCTCTACTCGAACGCCGAGCTCGAACGGCGCGGCCTGATGGACCGCAAGGGCTTCCCCGAGTCGTACGACCGCCGGAAGCTCGTCGAGTTCGTCACGAAGGTGAAGAGCGGTGCCGACGAGGTGCGCGCGCCCTTCTACTCGCACATGAAGTACGACATCATGCCGGATGCGCACGTCGTGGTGCGTCGGCCCGACGTCGTGATCGTCGAGGGCCTGAATGTGCTGCAGCCGCCGCCCGCGCCCAACGACGTGGCGATCAGCGACCTGTTCGACTTCTCCATCTACGTCGACGCGGATGCCGCCCACATCGAGCAGTGGTACATCGAGCGGTTCCTCGCGCTGCGCGAGTCGGCCTTCTCCAACCCCGCATCGCACTTCAACGTGTTCGCGCACCTCACCGACGCCGAGGCGACCGAGACCGCGCGAGGCTACTGGAACGACATCAACCTGCCGAACCTCATCGAGAACGTGCTGCCGACAAAGCACCGCGCGTCGCTCGTGCTGCGGAAGGGCGCCGACCACTCGGTCGACTCCGTGCTGCTGCGCAAGCAGTGATGCCGGGCCCCCGGGCGGGGGATCGCGCCGCGACGGGTGTTCCCAGCGGGCGACCGTAGGATCGAACGCATGTGTGGAATCGTCGGATACGTCGGACCTCGGGACAGCAAGGACATCCTGATCGCGGGTCTCGCGCGTCTTGAGTACCGCGGGTATGACTCGGCCGGCATCGCGGTCATCGACGCCGACGGCGCGCTCCACGCCGCGAAGAAGGCGGGCAAGCTCGCCATGCTGCGCGACGAGCTCGACGCGCATCCCATCCCCGCGGGCACCACCGGCATCGGCCACACGCGCTGGGCCACGCACGGCGGCCCGACCGACGTGAACGCCCATCCGCACCTCGCCGATGACGACAAGCTCGCCGTCATCCACAACGGCATCATCGAGAACTTCTCCGAGCTCAAGGCCGAGCTGGAAGCCTCGGGCTTCGCGTTCCGCAGCCAGACCGACACCGAGGTCGCGGCGGTGCTGCTCGGCAGCGAGTACCGCACGCACGACGGCGACCTCGAGGCGGCGTTCCGCGCGGTGGTGAACCGCCTCGAGGGGGCGTTCACGCTGCTCGTCATGCACGAGGACCACCCCGGCCTCGTGCTCGGGGCGCGCCGCAACTCGCCCCTGGTGATCGGCCTGGGCGAGGGGGAGAACTTCCTCGGATCGGATGTCGCCGCGTTCGTCGAGCACACCCGCAACGCGCTCGCGATCGGACAGGATCAGATCGCCGCGATCACGCCCGACGCCGTCACAGTCACCGACTTCGACGGCAACTCCGTCGAGGCCGAGCCGTTCGAGGTGAAGTGGGATGCGACCGCCGCCGAGAAGGGCGGTTGGTCGAGCTTCATGGCGAAGGAGATCTCGGAGGAGCCCGAGGCCGTCGCCAACACGATCCTCGGCCGCGTGCACGACGGCCAGGTCGTGATCCCCGAGCTTGACGGGCTCGACGAGCTGTTCGCCGGGATCTCGCGCATCGTGATCGTGGGTGCCGGCACCGCCGCGTACTCGGCCCTCGTCGGCAAGTACGCGATCGAGCAGTGGGCCCGCATCCCCGTCGAGGTCGAGCTCGCGCACGAGTTCCGCTACCGCGATCCGCTCGTCGGCCCCGACGTGCTCGTGATCTCGATCAGCCAGTCGGGCGAGACCATGGACACGCTCATGGCCGTCAAGGAGGCGACGCGCCTCGGCGCCAAGACGCTCTCGATCTGCAACACGCAGGGCGCCACGATCCCGCGCGAGTCCGACGCGGTCGTCTACCTTCACGCCGGCCCCGAGGTCGCCGTCGCCTCGACGAAGGCGTTCGTGGCCCAGATCACCGGCCTGTACCTGTTCGCACTCCACGTCGCGCGCATCCGCGGCACGGTGAACCCCGGCCTTCAGGCCGACGCGATCCAGGAGCTCGCCGACCTGCCCGACAAGATCCGCTGGATCCTCGAGAACGAGCAGGGCCGGATCGAGCAGTTCGCGCACTGGATGGCAGACACCCGCTCGGTGCTGTTCCTCGGCCGCCACGTCGGCTACCCGATCGCGCTCGAGGGCGCGCTCAAGCTCAAGGAGCTGTCGTACATCCACGCCGAGGGCTTCGCCGCCGGCGAGCTGAAGCACGGCCCGATCGCGCTGGTCGAGCCCGGCCTGCCCGTGTTCGTCGTGGTGCCGTCGCCCAGCGGCGCGCCCATCCTCCACTCGAAGGTCGTCTCGAACATGCAGGAGATCCGCGCCCGAGGCGCCCGCGTCATCGCGATCGCCGAGGCCGGTGACGCCGCCGTGCTGCCGCACGCCGACGAGGTGCTGCGCATCCCGCTCGCGGGCCCGCTGTTCGAGCCGATCCTGGCCGTCGTGCCGCTGCACATCTTCGCGATGGGCCTCGCCAACGCCAAGGGCCTCGACGTGGATCAGCCGCGCAACCTGGCCAAGTCGGTCACGGTCGAGTAGGCCCGCGATGATCGTCGGGATCGGCGTCGACCTTGTCGACATCCCGCGCTTCGAGCGGACGATAGAGCGCACGCCGAAGCTGCTCGAGCGGCTGTTCACGCCCCACGAGCGCGAGCTTCCGCTGCGCTCGCTCGCCGCGCGCTACGCGGCGAAGGAGGCGCTGATCAAGGCCCTCGGCGGGTCGGACGGCGTCCACTGGTCCGAGATCGAGATCGCGCGCCTCGGCGAGAGCGTGCCGCCGCGCTTCGCGCTGTCGGGATCCACCGCGGAGGTCGTCGCCGCCCGCGGGATCACCGTGCTGCACCTGTCGCTCTCGCACGACGCGGGCCTCGCGATCGCGTACGTGACCGCGGAGGCCGCCGACGGCGTGGAGGCGGTCGAGCCGGTGGGCGTCGAGTACACCCCAGGCCTCGACGACGTGCCCGAGCCCGAGGATCCGGAGGAGCCCCGGTGACGGCGATGCGCGAGGCGGTGGTCGACCTCTCGGCCATCGAGCACAACATCCGCACCCTGCGCGAGCTGACGGGCACGCGGGAGCTCATCGCCGTCGTCAAGGCCGACGGATACGGGCACGGAGCGGCGGATGTCGCGCGCGCCGCGCTCGCCGGGGGAGCGACCCGCCTGGGGGTGGCCGACATCCGCGAGGCCGTCGCGCTTCGCGCCGCCGGGGTCGAGGCGCCGGTGATCGCGTGGCTGCACGCGCCCGACGAGACGTTCGCCGACGCCGTGGCGCACGACATCCAGCTCGGCATCTCGAGTCTCGAGCAGCTTCACGCCGCGGCGGCCGCGGGCTCCGTCACCGTGCACCTGAAGCTCGAGACCGGCCTCGGCCGCAACGGCCTCGCCCCGCAGGACTGGGCCGCAGTGTTCGCCGAGGCCGCGCGCCTCGAGCGCGACGGGCGCATTCGCGTCGACGGCGTCTTCAGTCACCTGTCGAACACCTCCCTCGACGACGATCGCGTGCAGCTGCGCCGCTTCGAGGTGGGCGTCGCCGCGGCCTCCGCCGCCGGCCTTCGCCCCATCGTGCGGCACCTCGCCGCGACCGCCGCCGCGATTGACTTGCCCGAGACGCGATTCGACGCCGTGCGCATCGGCATCGGGATGTACGGGCTCTCGCCGTTCGAGGACCGCACGTCGGCCGACCTCGGGCTGCGGCCCGCGATGACGCTGCGCGCCCGGGTGGCCGCGGTCCGCCGCGTGCCCGGCGGGCACGGCGTCTCGTACGGCTACGCGCATCGCACGAACGGCGACACGACCCTCGCGCTCGTGCCGCTCGGCTACGGCGATGGCGTCCCGCGACAGGCATCCGGATCCGGTCCCGTCGTCATCGGGGGCGAGCGCTTCCACGTCGCCGGCCGGATCGCCATGGACCAGTTCGTCGTCGACGTGGGCGACCATGCGGTGTCCGTCGGCGACGAGGTGGTGCTGTTCGGCGACCCGGCAACCGGCGTCCCCTCGGCGGAGGACTGGGCCGCCGCCGCCGGCACCATCAACTACGAGATCGTCACGAGCATAGGCCGCCGCGTCGTGCGGGTCTTCGGGCGTGCCCCGGGGAGCGAGTCGCAGTGATCCCGGACGAGCTGCTCGGCCGCCACGAGGTGGCGACCGCCGCCGACATGGAGCGACTGGGCGAGCGGATCGGATCGGGTCTCGTCGTCGGCGACCTGATCGTGCTCACGGGGCCGCTGGGCGCGGGAAAGACCACGCTGACGCGCGGCATCGCGGATGGCCTCGGCGTGCGCGGGCCGGTGCAGAGCCCCACGTTCGTGATCGCCCGCACGCATCCGTCGCTCGTGGGCGGCGCTCCGCTCGTCCACGCGGACGCCTACCGCCTCGACTCGGCACTGGAGCTCGACGACCTCGACGTCGACGTCGACGGATCGGTCACCATCGTCGAGTGGGGCCGAGGCAAGGTCGACGGCCTCCGCGACACGTGGTTCGACATCGAGATCGAACGCCCCGTGGGCTCGGTGGAGGGCAGCGCCGAGGACCTCGACCTCGACGCCCCCCGCGTGGTCACGATCACCCGCGTCGCCGCCTGAGCATCCTCTCGCTCGTTGAGCGAGCGGAGCGAGTCGAAACGGTTGTGACTCTTCTGTTCGTTGAGCGAGCGAAGCGAGTCGAAACGGTTGTGACGCTGCGGCGGGTTGTGGTCCCGGGAGGGTTTCGGGGTTTCGACTCGTCGCTGCGCTCCTCGCTCAACCAGCAGAGGGCTGCCCCTCGCGCAACCAGCAGAGGGCTGCTCCTGGCTCATCCAGCAGGGGGTGGGCGCGCGCTGTCTGTTCGTTGAGCGAGCGAAGCGAGTCGAAACGGTTGTGACGCTGCCGAGGGTTGTGGCTCTGGGAGGGTTTGGGGGTTTCGACTCGTCGCTTCGCTCCTCGCTCAACCAGCAAGGAGGTCGCTGCGCTCCTCGCTCAACCAGCAGGGGAGGGGCGCGCTCCTCGCTCAACCAGCAGGGCTTGCGCTCCTCCGTCAACCGGCGGGCGGGGCTTGGTTCCGTCGCTCGCGGTCCGCGACGCTCCAGCCGATGACGCCGTCGATACCGCGTTCGATGAGCGCCTCCCGCTTGCGGCGGCTCCAACCCTGGATCTGCTTCTCCCAGTGGAAGGCCTGCCCGATGTGCTCGAGCTCCCAGAACCAGGCGAGCTCGACCGGCCTGCGCCCCGCGCGCCGGGTGTAGGCCGAGCCCTCGCCGTGCTGGTGCTCCCACAGGCGCTTGTCGAGGTCTCGCGTGCTTCCGCAGTAGAGGCTGCCGTCCGCACAGCGGAGGAGATAGACGAATGCGCTGCTCATTCCCGGACGCTAGTCGCAGGCCGCACCTCACGGCGGTCCTCCACAGACGATCGTCACATCGCCCCGGAAGTTCCGCCCTGTGGACGGCGCCGGGCGGGCCCTCAGCATGCCCGGATACCCTGAAACGGTGATCCTCGCCATCGACACCTCGATCGGATCGACCGTCGCCGTGGTCGAGCTCGACGGCACCGTCCGCGCCGTCGCCGAGCGCGAGAACACCCTCGGGCACGCCGAGATCATCGGCACGCTGCTCGCGCAGGCGCTCGCCGACGCCGATGGCCAGATCACACATGTCGCTGCCGGCATGGGTCCCGGTGCCTTCACCGGGCTCCGCATCGGCATCGCCGCCGCGCGGGCGTTCGCGCTCGGCCGCGGACTGCCCGTCGTGCCGGTTCCGAGCCACGTCGCGGCCGCACTCGGCGAGCTCGACGGCGGCGCATCCGGACCGTTCGCGATCGTCACCGACGCGCGCCGCCGCGAGAACGCGATCACCGTGTTCGACGGAGTCGACGGCAACGGGCTGCCGCGCCGGATCGCCGGACCCGAGCTGCGCCCGCAGACCGCGGATTTCGAGACGGACGAGCTGACGTCCGGATCCCGGATCGTCCGCGCCGCGGCCATCCGCGGCTCCGACGTCGGGCGCGCCGCGGCACTCATGCTCGCCTCGGGGTGGACCCCCTCGGGCGAGCTCGCCGAGACCGAGCCGCTGTACCTCCGCTCGCCGGACGTGACCGTCGGGCACGCCCCGAAGCGGGTGAGCGCGTGAGCATCCGCCCCGCCACCCTCGCCGACCTCGGCGCGATCATGGCGCTCGAGCGCGCATCGTTCCCGACCGATGCCTGGTCGGAGCCGATGATGCGCGAGGAGCTCTCCGCCGACCACACCCACTACGTCGTGGACGAGCTCGCGGGACGCGTCGTGGGGTACGCCGGCCTGCGCACCCTCCCCGGATCGCGCGACGCAGACGTGCAGACCATCGCCGTCGCGGAGTCCGCGCGCGGTCGCGGTCGCGGTCGCGCGCTGCTGCACACGCTGCTCGAGGAGGCCGCGCGCCTGCGTGTGCGCGAGGTGTTCCTCGACGTCCGCGCCGACAATCCCGTCGCGCAGGCGCTCTACGCCACCGAGGGTTTCACCGAGCTCGGTCGCCGCCCCCGCTATTACCAGCCCGATGGCGTCGACGCCGTCGTGATGCGGCTCGACCTCGAGGCCTGGGTCGCCGCGCGCCACCCGAGCCCCGCCGACGCAGGAGCCTGCACATGAGCCAGTCGAACCCCCTGATCCTCGGGATCGAGACGAGCTGCGACGAGACCGGCATCGGGATCGTCCGCGGCCGGTCGGCGCCCGGCGAGCGGAACATCCTGCTCAGCAACACGATCGCCAGCAGCATGGACGAGCACGCCCGCTACGGCGGTGTTGTGCCAGAGGTCGCCGCCCGCGCGCACCTCGAGGCGCTGCAGCCCGCGATCGAGCGCGCCGTCGCCGAGGCCGGCGTGACGCTGCAGGATGTCGACGCCGTCGCGGTCACCAGCGGCCCCGGGCTCGCCGGCGCCCTCATGGTCGGGATCGGCGCTGCGAAGGCACTCGCCGTGTCGCTGGGCACGCCCCTTTATGCCGTCAACCACCTCGTCGGGCACATCGCCGCCGACATCCTGGATCCGGATGCTCCGCCGCTCGAGTACCCGACGGTCGCCCTGCTCGTCTCGGGCGGGCACACCTCGCTGCTGCTCGTGCGCGACCTGACCGGCGACGTCGAGCTCCTCGGCGAGACGATGGACGACGCCGCAGGCGAGGCGTTCGACAAGGTCGCGCGCATCCTCGGCCTGCCGTATCCCGGTGGCCCCGAGATCGACCGCGCGGCGGCGGACGGCGATCCGGCGGCGATCCGCTTCCCCCGTGGCCTGTCGCGTGCGAGCGACATGGCAAAGCACCGCTACGACTTCTCGTTCTCGGGTCTGAAGACGGCCGTCGCCCGGTGGATCGAGCAGCGCGAGGCAGCGGGCGAGCCCGTTCCCGTCGCGGATGTCGCCGCGTCCTTCCGCGAGGCGGTGGTCGACGTGCTCGTCACCAAGGCGCTCGACGCGTGCGCCCAGCATGGTGTGCCGCGACTGCTGCTCGGCGGGGGCGTGATCGCCAACAAGCGCCTCCGCGATGTGGCGATCGCGCGCGCCGAGGCCGCCGGCGTGACCGTGCGGATCCCGCCGCTCAGCCTCTGCACCGACAACGGCGCGATGATCGCCGCGCTCGCCGCCGAGCTGATCGCCGAGGGACGCACCCCGTCCACCCTCGAGTTCGGCGCCGACTCCACCCTCCCGGTGACGCGGATCCAGGTCGCGGGGGCGATGAGCGCCGCATCGGACGAGCGAGTGGCGTGAACATGACGGATCCGACCGCGGTGCACCCGGTCGAGGAGCGCGCCTCGGCGAACTCGGTGCGCCCCGCGCGGGTCGTGGCCGGCGACAGCGGCGGGGTCTCGGTGCCGACGCAGGCGGTGCCCAGGCGCCGATCGCGCGGACGCCTCGCCACCTGGGCGCTGGGCGTGGCGATGATCGCACTCAGCCTGTCGTGGTTCGGCGCATGGGCGCTGCCCGTGGCGATCCTGGCGATCCTGCTCGCCGTCATCGCGCTCCTCGCCCGCCGCGCGCAGCCCGAACTGGCCTGGTGGGGCCTCGGGCTCGGGATCGGTGCCGTCGCGTGTTGCCTGTGCTGGATCGCCTGGGGGATGCAGGCGGCGGCCGAGCTCGCCGTGCGCTGAGCCGCGTCGGTCGAGCTTCCCGGTGGCTGCGGCCCCGGGCGGGTCTGGGGCGTTTCGACTCCTCGCTGCGCTCGTCGCTCAACGAGCGAGGGGGTGGGCTGTGCTTGTCGACCTTCTCGGTCGTTGAGCGAGCGAAGCAAGTCGAAACGGTGTGACGTCCCGGCGGCTGCTGCCCCGGGCGGGTCTGGGGCGTTTCGACTCCTCGCTGCGCTCGTCGCTCAACGAGCGAGGGGGTGGGCTGTGCTTGTCGACCTTCTCGGTCGTTGAGCGAGCGAAGCGAGTCGAAACGGGGTGACGTCCCGGCGGCTGCTGCCCTGGGCGGGTTTGCGGCGTTTCGACTCCTCGCTGCGCTCGTCGCTCAACGACCGGTGGGGTGGGCTGTGCTTGTCGACCTTCTCGGTCGTTGAGCGAGCGAAGCGAGTCGAAACGGCGTGACGTCCCGGCGGCTGCTGCCCTGGGCGGGTTTGCGGCGTTTCGACTCCTCGCTGCGCTCGTCGCTCAACGAGCGAGGGGGGCGGGGCTGCGCTTGTCGAGCTTCCCGGTCGTTGAGCGAGCGAAGCGAGTCGAAACGGTGTGACGTCCCTGTGGCAGCTGCCCTGCGCTCGTCGCTCAACGAGCGAGGACGGGGCTGGATCAGACCCTCGGGACGCGATCCGCGAGGATCGCCAGGCGCTTGCCGCCGACCCGGGTGAGCAGCAGCGTGGCGGACTCCGGGCCCTTCAGCGCGAGGCGCTTGCGTAGAGCAGCCGGGTCGATGTCGACGCCGCGCTTCTTGATCTCGAGCGTGCCGATGCCGCGGGCGCGCAACGCCTTCGCCAGCGGCTTCGGATCGGCGGGCAGCGTCTCGCGCACCCGGAACGACGACACGAACGGGCTCGTTGCCGGCGCATCCCCCGTGAGGTAGGCGATCCCCGGCGCGATCGGTCCCGCCTCGAGCGCGCGGGCGACCTCGCCGACGAGCCGCGCCCGGATGATCGCGCCCTCCGGCTCGTGGATGAACGCCGACAGCTCGCGGACGTCCTCATCCGGAGTGTCGGCCGACGCGGTGAGCTCGTGCGCGGTCTCGCCGCGCAGCACAAGCGCCGACCGTCCCACGCCCGGCCGCGCGAGCGATCCGGTCCACACGACCAGCTCGACGGTCGAGCCGTCCACGCTGATCCACTGGGTCTCGACGCCGTCGCCCGCGGGCAGCGCCTCGCGGTCGTGGCCGGGCCCGAGCTTCACACCCGCCGGCAGGCGCGTGGCGAGGTCGAACACCCAGTCGAGGGGAGGGGAGTAGTCGGATGCCGCCACGCGCGCGGTCTCGCCATGTCCGGCCGTGCGGCGGGCCGGATCGAGCCAGACGGCGTCCACGTCGGCGAGATCGACATCCTGCGCGAGCGCCGACCGTACCGCGACGTCGTCACCGAACGGCGCCAGGTTGTACGCGGCGAGGGCAGCGGTGACGGGATCCGCGTCGACGGCGAGCACGCCAAGACCCACCGCGGCGAACGCGAGCGAGTCGCCGCCGATGCCGCAGCCGAGGTCGGCGACCCGGTCGATCCGCGCCCCGCGCATCCGGTGCGCGTGATGGGCGGACACGCTCATCCGCGTCGCCTGCTCGAGGCCCGCGCGGGTGAACAGCATGCGCGACGCGAACTCGCCGAACTTCGCGACCGCGCGCTCGCGGAGGCGGGCCTGCCCGACCACCGCCGACACCAGCTCGGGGGAGTGCCCGGCGGCGCGCAGACGCGACACGGTGCGGGCGACGTCGTCGGCTGATTCCGTGGCGCCGAGCGACTCGAGCAGCGCCAGCCCCTCCCGGGTCAGCAGCGCATCGAGCTCAGCGGAATCCATCCGTCCAGCGTAGGCGCGCCGCCGCGCGACCCAGTGCTGGCACTCGCGTTGCATGAGTGCCAGCGAGCCTCCTACACTTGCAGTTAGCACTCTCCGGGGGAGAGTGCGAAACAGTCTTCCCGTACGAAGCACAGGAAAGAAGAGGTACACCGTGTCGGTTTCCATCAAGCCGCTCGAGGACCGCATCGTCATCAAGCAGGTCGAGGCCGAGCAGACCACCGCGAGTGGTCTCGTCATCCCCGACACCGCGAAGGAGAAGCCCCAGGAGGGTGAGGTCGTCGCGGTGGGCCCGGGTCGCATCGACGACAACGGCAACCGCGTTCCGCTCGACGTCGCGGTCGGCGACCGCGTGCTCTACAGCAAGTACGGCGGCACCGAGGTGAAGTTCGGCGCCGACGAGTTCCTCGTTCTCTCGGCGCGCGACGTCCTCGCCGTCGTGGTCCGCTGAGACGCACCGCAGTTCTTCGAGAGGCCCGGATCTTCGGATCCGGGCCTCTTTCTTATGCCGCGCGCTGATCGATCACTCGCCCGACGCTTCGCGCCGGGACTCGCGATCGATTGGCTGTCGCTTCGCTCCATCCGTAGCGCGCTGGTTGGCCGCATCCGCGGCGCGGTCGCTTCGCTCCCACAGGGGCACAGCGGCCGGTGATCAGGATCGATCGCTCCCGCCGACGCTCCGCGCCGGCGCTCGCGATCGATGGGCTGTCGCTTCGCTTCATCCGGGGCGCGCTGGTTGGCCGCATCCGCGGCGCGGTCGCTTCGCTCCCACGTGGGGTGCTCCGGTGGGCGCCTTGTGCCTGCAGCTCCGCGCCGCTCCGCGCGGGGTGCGGATGGCAGTCAACGTGCGAAGGATGGCAGTGACGCCGCGGCCGCGTGTCCCACGTGGGACATAGGCTGACTCGGTGAGCCGCGCAACTCCCGTTCTTCCCGCACCCGTCCGCGCAAAGGGCGACGGAGAGACCGCCGGCACCCTGTACGCGCTCGGGGCCTACGTGCTCTGGGGAATCCTGCCGCTGTACTTCGTGGCGCTCGCCCCCACGGGCTCGTGGGAGGTCGTCGCCTGGCGCGTCGTGCTGTCGCTCGTGTTCTGCGCCCTGCTGCTGACCGTCACCCGCGGCTGGGCGCGCTTCGTCGCGGTGCTGCGGCGCCCGCGGCTGGCATTGCTGATGGGGCTCGCCGGCGTGCTCATCTACGTCAACTGGCAGGTCTTCGTCATCGCGACGCAGAGCGATCAGGTGCTCGAGGCGAGCCTCGGCTACTTCATCAACCCGATCACCACCGTGCTGCTGGCGGTGCTGGTGCTGCACGAGAAGGTGCGCGTCCTGCAGTGGACGGCGATCGGCGTCGCGGCCGTCGCGGTCATCCTGATCATCGTCGCCTACGGTCGCGTGCCCTGGTACGCGCTCGCGCTGACCGCCTCCTTCGGCGTCTACGGCCTCGTGAAGAAGCAGGTCGGCGGCACGGTCGACGCGATCAGCGGCCTCGCCCTGGAGACGCTGTGGCTGGCGCCGATCGCGATCGCGCAGCTCGGCATCATCGCCGCGACCACCGGGATCACGCTCGGCACCGCGGGAACGTGGCACACGATCCTGCTGCTGTCAGCGGGAGCCGTCACCGCGATTCCGCTGCTGCTTTTCGCCGCCGGATCGAGCCGCGTGCCGCTCGCCACCATGGGGATGCTGCAGTTCGCGGGCCCCATCCTGCAGTTCATCGTCGGCGTCGCCATCCTCCACGAGCCGATGCCCGCATCCCGCTGGATCGGCTTCGCGATGGTCTGGGTCGCGTGCATCCTGCTGACGATCGATCAGATCCGCCACAGCAGGCGCCCTCGGACGGCGCCGGTGGTGATCGACGGAGGGCTCTGAGGCGCCGGATCGACCGCCGGAAGTCAGGTTGCACCGCAAGGTGACAACTCTGGTAACGATTTGATCCCGAAAGACATCACAGTCTGCTCAGATGGGCTGTGTAAAACACTGCGGAAACAAATCGGAGGTAGATTCCGTCCATTACCCGCGGCCGTCTGAACGCTCCCTGGGCGTGCAGTCACCAGTCCCTCATCCGCGGGTCCTGACGAAAGGACGGAACCACCATGGTTCGATCCCGGAAGCTGATCGGCGCCCTTGCCCTCACGGGTGCCGCAGCTCTGACCCTTGCGGGCTGCGCCACCGGCGGCGGCGGCACAGCCACCGAGGACCCCTCGGCGGGCCCGGCTGAGCCCGGCGGCGATCTCTCGCTGAAGATCGCCACCGCGCTGCCCGTCACCGGTTCGCTCGCGTTCCTCGGCCCGCCCGAGATCCAGGGCGTGAACTACGCGCAGTCGCTCATCAACGAGTACACCGAGGAGACGGGCCTGGAGCTCGATGTCGTCCACGGTGACTCGGGTGACCTCGACAACAAGAAGTACGAGTCGGAGATCCCGCGCCTGCTCAGCGAGGACCCCGCGGCCATCATCGGCGCGGCCTCGTCGGGCGTCTCGCTGCAGTTCATCGACCAGGTCGTCGGCGCGGGGGTCATCCAGTTCTCCCCCGCCAACACGTCGGACGCGTTCACCACGTACGACGACAACGGTCTCTACTTCCGCACCGCGCCTTCCGACGTGCTGCAGGGTGAGGTGCACGGCAACTTCCTCGGCGAGCTGGGCCACCAGACGCTCGGACTCATCGTGCTGAACGACGCCTATGGCACCGGCCTGGCGAAGTACATCACCGAGGCGTTCGAGGGAGCCGGCGGCGAGGTCGTCGCCAGCGAGACCTTCAACCCGGGCGACACGTCGTTCGACTCGCAGATCGCCGCTGTGCTGGCCGAGGACCCCGACGCCATCACCGTGATCTCGTTCGACGAGGCGAAGACGATCCTGCCGAGCCTCATCGAGAAGGGCTTCGACGCCGAGAACCTCTTCCTCGTCGACGGCAACATGGCCGCCTACGACAAGGACTTCCCCGCCGGTCTGCTCGAAGGAGCCAAGGGCACCTACCCCGGCCCCACGCCGGACCAGGTGCAGGAGTTCGTCGACGGCCTGAACGCCTTCGTCGAGGAGTCTGGCACCGAGGCGCTGTCCGACTACACCTACGCGCCGGAGTCGTTCGACGCGGTCAACCTGATCGCGCTCGCGTCGCTGGCAGCGCAGTCGACCGAGCCGGCCGACATCGCCGAGAAGCTGGTCGAGGTCTCGGGCGGTTCGGGCGAGGGTGAGAAGTGCACGTCGTTCGCCGACTGCGCCGACATCATCCTCGGCGGCGGTGTCGCCGACTACGACGGTGCCTCGAGCCCGGTCACGTTCGACGAGGTGGGCGACCCGACCGAGGGCATGATCAACATCTACGAGTACGGCGCCGACAACAAGTACGTGCCGTACGAGGGCTGACCCCTCACCCGCGAAGCGCCCCGCCTCCCTCAGGAGGCGGGGCGCTTCCCGCTTTCCGCACGAGGCGGCCTGCGCACCCGCGAGCCGACGACGGCAACGCAAGAGCCCCGGCCCTGACGGGCCGGGGCTCTCGCAATGCGGGTCAGGCGCCGAGCGTGCCGAGGTAGAGCTCGGTGACCTTCGGGTCCTTCAGCAGCTCTCGACCTGTTCCGGTGTAGGCATCGCGGCCCTGGTCGAGCACATAGCCGCGGTCGCAGATCTGCAGGCAGCGGCGAGCGTTCTGCTCGACCATGATGCAGGTCACGCCCGCTTTGTTGATCTCCGAGACCCGCAGGAACGCCTCATCCTGACGCACCGGCGAGAGGCCCGCGGACGGCTCATCGAGCAGCAGGACCTTCGGGTCCATCATCAGTGCTCGTCCCATCGCCACCATCTGGCGCTCACCGCCCGAGAGGCCGCCCGCGCGCTTCTTCAGGCCGCCGCCCTTGGCGAGGTCGGGGAAGATGCCCATCACGAAGTCGACCCGCTCGGCGAACAGCTTCGGCTTCTGGAAGGTGCCCATCTGCAGGTTCTCCTCGATGGTGAGCGAGGGGAAGACGTTGTTCGTCTGCGGGATGAAACCAACGCCCTTGGCGACCAGCTTGTCGGCCTTGAGCCCGGTGATGTCCTCGCCGCCGAGCGTGATGCGCCCGCCGCGGATCTTCACCTGGCCGAAGATCGCCTTCAGCAGCGTCGACTTGCCGGCGCCGTTCGGGCCGATGATCCCGATCAGCTCGCCCCTGTGGGCGGTCAGGGTCGCACCGTTCAGGATGTTCACTCCCGGCAGGTAGCCCGCGTGCACGTCATCGACGAAGACCAAGGGATCGCCCTGCGTCTCGGCGCCCTGGGGCGCTGTTGCGGTCTGCTCGCTCACTTGCTCTCCTCCTTGCCGAGCTCGGCGGACGCCTCGGCCTCGATGACCGCGAGATCGACGGCGGCCGAGGCCGCGGCGTCGGTGGTGGGATCGGCATCGACGACCGCGATACGACCCGTCACGACGCCGAGGTCGAGCTCCTGGTGAGCGCCCAGGTAGGCGTCGATCACCGCGGGGTTCTTCATGACCTCGTCAGGCGCGCCCTCGGCGACGACCTTGCCCTCCGCCATCACCACGACCCAGTCGGCGATGTGGCGCACCATGTGCATATCGTGCTCGACGAAGAGCACGGTCATGCCCTCTTCCTTGAGATCCAGGATGTGATCGAGCAGCGACTGCGTGAGGGCCGGGTTGACGCCGGCCATCGGCTCGTCGAGCATGACGAGCGTCGGGTTCGACATCAGGGCCCGCGCCATCTCGAGCAGCTTCTTCTGGCCGCCCGACAGTCCTGCTGCGAGGTCCTCGCGCTTCGCATCGAGCTTGAACTTCGCGAGCAGCTCGTCGGCCTGCGCCTCGATCTCCTGATCCTGCTTCCGCCACAGGGCGGGGATCAGGCCCTGCCAGAAGCGCTCGCCGACCTGGCCGGGGCGGCCGAGCTTCATGTTGTCCATGACGCTGAGGCGGCCGAGGGCCTTGGTGAGCTGGAACGTGCGGACGAGGCCCAGGCGGGCGACCTTGTGCGCGGGGACGTGGGCGAGGTCCTTGCCGTCGTAGGACCACGTGCCGGTGTTGGGCTTGTCGAAGCCCGTCAGCAGGTTGAACAGAGTGGTCTTGCCCGCGCCGTTCGGGCCGATGAGGGCCGTGATGGCGTTGCGGGGGATCTCGAGGTGCTCGACGTCCACGGCCGTGAGGCCGCCGAACGTGCGGGTGACGTTGTCGGCCACGATGATCGGGTCGACCTTCTTCACGCCCGGATTGGCCTCGCCCACGTGCAGGCCGGTCGTCTTCGGCCGCTGCACGGGCGCTGTCATGGGGTTGCGGTCATCGGACAAAGGTCAGCTCCTTCTTGTCGCCGAGGATGCCCTGCGGCATGAAGACGACGAGCAGCATGAGCGCGACGCCGACCAGGATGTAGTGCAGTGTTCCTGCCTGGCTGTCGGTCATAAAGGGGAGGATGCCGGCCTTGGCGAGCGCCGGCAGGAGGTTGGTGAGGAAGGTCTGCACGAGCCAGAAGATCAGCGAGCCGAGCAGCGGGCCGAAGACCGTCGCGGCGCCGCCGAGCAGCAGAGCCGTCCAGACGAAGAACGTCAGCGACGTGACGTAGACGCCGGGGTTCACGGCGGACGGCAGCGCGTAGACGATGCCGCCGGCGGCCATGATCACGCCGCCCAGCACGAGCGACTGCATCTTGTAGGAGAAGACGTTCTTGCCCAGTGAGCGGATCGCGTCCTCGTCCTCACGGATGCCCTTCATCACGCGGCCCCAGGGGCTGCGCGTGAGCATCCAGACGACGAGGGCGGCGAACGCGAGCGTCAGCAGGCCCATGATGCGCACCCACCACTGCGTCTCGTTGTAGGTCCACGGGCCGAAGCCGTAGGTGCCCTCCGGGATGGGGTTCATCTCGCGGAAGCTGGCGTGGTAGCCGGCCAGGCCGTCGGCCGATCCGGTCACCGAATCGAACGCGGTCGTGAGGAAGAACAGCCGCAGCACCTCGGCGGCCGCGATGGTCGCGATGGCGAGGTAGTCGCCGCGCAGCCGCAGCGTCGGGATGCCGAGGATCAGCGCGAAGATCGCCGCGGCGACGAGGCCGACGAGCGCGGCGAGCCACCACGGGAAGCCGAACGTCAGAATCGAGATCGCGTAGCCATAGGCGCCCAGGGCCATGAATCCCGCCACGCCCATGTTCAGCAGGCCGCCGAAGCCGAAGTGCACCGCCAGGCCGAGTGCGGCGAGGGCGTAGGCCATCGTCGCGGGGCTGAGGATCGAGGACAGTGTGTTGTCGAAGATCTGAGACCAGTTCATGAGCGGCCCTTATCCGATTCGCTCGCGGCGGCCGAGGATGCCCTGCGGCCGGACCAGAAGGATGATGATCAGGACCACGAGCGCGCCTGCGTATCGCAGGTCGGCGGGGATCCAGAGGCTCGACACCTCGACGAGGAGGCCGATGACGATCGCGCCGACGAGAGCGCCGAAGGCGGTGCCGAGACCGCCGAGCGTCACCGCCGCGAAGACGAGCAGCAGCACCTGCGCGCCCATGTCCCACCGGATGCCCGGGCGGTAGTAGGCGTACAGGATGCCCGCGAGGCCGGCGAGCGCGCCGGAGATGATCCAGACGACGCGCACGACATGGTCGACGTCGATACCGCTCGCCGCGGCAAGCGACGGGTTGTCGGAGATCGCGCGGGTCGCCTTGCCGAGGCGGCTCTTCGTCAGCCAGATCGCGAAGCCGATGATGACGACGAGCGAGATGCCCATCGAGACGAGGTCGTTGAGCGTGGTCGACACCGCGCCGAACAGCGGGATCGACACGGTCGGCACCATGGGCGGCAGCTGCTGCGTGCCGCCGCCGATGGAGTACTGGAAGACGTACCGCAGCGCGAGCGAGAGGCCGATCGAGAGGATCATCAGCTGCACCGCGCCGACGCCCTTGCGCCGCAGTGGTCGCCAGATCGCCGCATCCAGGGCGAGGCCGAGCAGGGCGCTCAGGATGATCGCCGCCGGGATCCCGACCCAGACGGGCAGGGCGAGGCTCGCCGGGCCGACCAGGAACAGGGCGGCGATGGCCCCGAAGGTCACCATCTCGGCGTGTGCGAAGTTCGAGATGCCGGTCGTGCCGAACACGAGCGACAGGCCCACGGCCGCGAGGCCGAGCATCAGTCCGAAGTTCAGGCCGATGAAGAGCCGCTGCAGGAACTGGTCGAAGAAGCTCGTGACGTTGCGCTCGCCCTCGCCGATGAAGAAGTTGACCGCCAGGCGACCGCCCGCGCCCATCTCCGCCGTGGTGACGTTGGCCGCACCGTCCTCGTCCGCGTCCTCGATGACGGCGATGCCCTCGGGAAGGGTGTCCTCGTGGAGCGTGACCGTGTACTCGACGCCCTTCTCGGGCACCTTCACGGACCAGCGTCCCTCCTCGTTCGTCTCGACCTCCTGCGCGCCGCCGGGACCGTCGATCGTCAGGGAGACGCCCTCGAGCGGATCCCCGTCGAGCTGCACGTTGCCGCTCACGGTGAAGGGGTCGCCCTCGGCCGCGTGCGCCGCCGTGGGCAGCAGCAGCGAGGCGAAGAGCGCGGCGAGGAAGGTCGCAAGAGCGACGATCACGCCGGCTCGGATACGCCTCGGGTAGGCGATTCTGGGGTTCATTGATCCTCCGGTCCGCGGGCGGCGGGTGGGGTTGCGCCGCACCGAGGTGCATGAACGGGTCGTTCAAAGGTAAGACCCTAATGTGTCGGGTTCGTTTCCGGCGCGTCCCGGAGCGTTGACGTGAGCATTCTGCCTATCGCAGTCCGCTCCTCCTCGAGCGATCTGCACCCGGAATATCTCCAGGCCCCGAAGCCTTAGAATCCGTATACGGGGGAGGATGGCATACCCTGCCCCTCCCGCGAAACGAGCTCACAAAGATCGCTGCGATCCCAAATCGCTCCAAGCGGGAGAACGCCATGACTGACTACGATCCGTTCGGCTTCGTCGGACTCACCTACGACGACGTGCTGCTTCTGCCCGGTCATACGGACGTGATCCCGAGCGAGGCGGATACGTCCTCGCGGCTGACGCGCAACATCCGCGTCGCCGCTCCGCTGCTCTCGAGCGCGATGGACACCGTCACCGAGGCCCGCCTCGCGATCGCGATGGCCCGCCAGGGCGGCATCGGCATCCTGCATCGCAATCTGTCGATCCAGGATCAGGCGAGCGCAGTCGACCGCGTCAAGCGCAGCGAGTCGGGGATGATCACCGACCCGATCACGACGCACCCCGACGCGACGATCGAAGAGGTCGACGCGCTGTGCCGCAAATACCGGATCTCGGGTCTGCCGGTCGTCGACGAGGAGAACCACCTCGTCGGCATCGTCACCAACCGCGACATGCGGTTCGTCTCCGACTTCGAGCGCACCACAACGCTCGCCAAGGACGTCATGACCGCCGAGGGCCTGGTCACGGGCCATGTGGGCATCTCGTCCGAGGAGGTCGTCGCCCTCTTCGCGAAGCACCGCGTCGAGAAGCTGCCGCTCATCGACGACGAGGGCAAGCTCGCGGGCCTCATCACCATCAAGGACTTCGACAAGAGCGAGAAGTACCCCAACGCGACGAAGGACTCGCAGGGCCGCCTGCGCGTCGGTGCCGCGATCGGCTTCTTCGGCGACGCGTGGGAGCGCGCCGCGGCGCTGCGTGACAAGGGTGTCGACGTCATCGTCGTCGACACCGCCAACGGCCAGTCGCAGGGCGTGATCGACATCGTCAAGCGCCTCAAGGCAGACCCGACCTTCGCGCACATCGACGTCATCGGCGGCAACGTCGCGACCCGCGAGGGCGCGCAGGCGCTGATCGACGCGGGCGTGGACGCCGTCAAGGTGGGCGTCGGCCCGGGCTCGATCTGCACCACCCGCGTCGTCGCCGGCGTCGGTGTCCCCCAGGTCACCGCGATCTACGAGGCCTCGCTCGCCGCCCGTCCGGCCGGTGTGCCGGTCATCGCCGACGGAGGCCTGCAGTACTCCGGCGACATCGCCAAGGCCCTCGTCGCGGGCGCCGACACCGTCATGCTCGGATCGCTGCTCGCCGGCACCGAGGAATCGCCCGGCGACGTCGTGTTCCAGGGCGGCAAGCAGTTCAAGCTGTACCGCGGCATGGGTTCGCTCGGTGCGATGCAGACCCGCGGCAAGCAGACCTCGTACTCGAAGGACCGCTACTTCCAGGCGGATGTGCCGAGCGACGACAAGCTGATCCCCGAGGGCATCGAGGGCCAGGTTCCCTACCGCGGCCCGCTGTCGGCCGTCGTTCACCAGCTCGTCGGAGGCCTGCGCCAGTCGATGTTCTACGTCGGCGCGCGCTCGATCGAGGAGCTGAAGGCCCGCGGCAAGTTCGTGCGCATCACCTCGGCGGGCCTCAAGGAATCGCACCCGCACGACGTGCAGATCGTGGTCGAGGCGCCGAACTATCGTCGCTGACGCTCCGTTAGTTCGGGTTTCTTTTCTCTCACGCCTCCCGCATCCGCTCGGGCACCCGCTTCGCGTTCCTTTTTGCTCACGCCGGCCGCATCCGCTCGGGCACCGCTTCGCGGCGCCGCTCGCGTCTGCGGGCGCTGTCGCTTCGCTCCATCGAGGGCGTGAGGGCAGCGCTTCGCGCTGCGGGCGGCATCCGCCGCACGCTCGCGCGCGGGGCGCGCTCGCACGTGGGTGGCACATGCCGGGTGGCGTCGCGGCATGCGTCGGGGCCAGGAGATTCGGGGTGGGGAGGATGGATTCTGTTGATTCCTCCTCTGGCGGGCGGATCCCCTCTGGAGGCGGCGGGCGGGGCGGACTAGCGTGACCGGCATGTGCCGGAACATCCACACCCTCCACAACTTCGAGCCCGCGGCGACCTCCGACGAAGTGCACGCCGCCGCCCTGCAGTACGTGCGCAAGATCGCGGGGACGACAAAGCCGTCCAAGGCGAACCAAGCCGCGTTCGACGAGGCCGTCCACGAGGTCGCGCACATCACGCAGCACCTGCTCGACGCGCTCGTGACCGCCGCGCCGCCGAAGAACCGCGAGGTCGAGGCCGAGAAGGCCAAGGCCCGCGCCGCCGGTCGCTACGCTGCTTAGTTTTCTCACGCCTCCCGCATCCGCTCGGGCACCCGCTTCGCGGATGCCTTTGATCGCTCACGCCTCCCGCATCCGCTCGGGCACCCGCTTCGCGGATGCCGCTCGCGTCTGCGGACGCTGTCGCTGACGCTCCATCGGAGGGCGTGAGGTGGCGGGCGCATGAGCGCCCGCACGCTCGCTTCGCTCGCACCTGGTGGGTGCAGCCAGGTCGGTTATCGAGCGACACTTCGACTCGCTACGCTCGCTCAGTGCGGGTCTCCGCGAGTCGAGATGACGGGCCCGCAGACTCGCTCAGCAGCCGGCGGGGGGGCGGGCGGGTGCCCGAGCGGTTGCGGGGGCGTGAGCAAAGATAGGCTAGAGCGGTGACGACCGAGATCGAGCTGGGCCGCGGCAAACGCGGACGACGGGCATACGCGTTCGACGACATCGCGGTGGTGCCCTCGCGACGCACCCGCAACCCGGAGGACGTCACGACCGACTGGTCGATCGACGCCTTCCACTTCGACATCCCGGTCATCGGCGCGCCGATGGACTCGGTCGTCAGCCCCCGCACCGCGATCATGCTCGGGCAGCTCGGTGGGCTCGGCGTGCTCGACCTCGAGGGCCTCTGGACGCGATACGAGGATCCCGAGCCACTCCTCGCCGAGATCGCCTCGCTTCCCGACGAGGTCGCGACCAGCCGGATGCAGCAGCTCTACTCCGAGCCGATCAAGCCCGAGCTCGTCACCGAGCGCATCAACGAGATCCGTGCGGCGGGCGTCACGGTCGCCGGTTCGCTCACGCCGCAGCGCACCCAGGAGCTCTACCAGACCGTCGTCGCTGCCGGCGTCGACCTCTTCGTGATCCGCGGCACCACGGTCTCGGCCGAGCACGTCTCGAGCGTCGCGGAGCCGCTGAACCTCAAGAAGTTCATCTACGACCTGGATGTGCCGGTCATCGTCGGCGGCGCGTCGACGTACACCGCGGCGCTCCACCTGATGCGCACGGGCGCCGCGGGAGTGCTCGTCGGCTTCGGCGGGGGCGCCGCATCCACGACGCGCGCGACGCTCGGCATCCACGCTCCGATGGCGAGCGCGGTGGCGGATGTCGCCGGCGCGCGCCGCGACTACCTCGACGAGTCGGGCGGGCGCTACGTCCACGTGATCGCGGACGGCGGCGTCGGCACCTCGGGCGACCTGGTCAAGGCGCTCGCGATGGGCGCCGACGCGGTGATGCTCGGCGTCGCCCTCGCGCGTGCGACGGATGCCCCCGGCAACGGCTTCCACTGGGGCCCCGAGGCGCATCACGCCAAGCTGCCGCGCGGCCGCCGGGTGCGCGTGCCGCAGGTCGGCACGCTCGAGGAGATCCTGTACGGTCCCGCCGCGCAGGCGGACGGCACCGCGAACCTGATCGGCGCGCTGCGCAAGTCGATGGCCACAACCGGGTACTCCGACCTCAAGGAGTTCCAGCGGGTCGAGGTCGTCGTCGCTCCGTATGACCACCGCTGACCCCGACGGGCGGGTCACCCCGCCGACGCTGCGGAGGCGAATGACGTGAGCGATCCGGCACAGTCCCCGGAACCCGGCGACGAGCTGGTCTTCCCGCCGACGCTGCGGGAGGTCCTGCTGCGGCCGCGGTGGCTGATGCTGCTTCTGTTCGCGCTGGTCGTCGCGGGTGTGTTCGCGTGGCTCGGCCAGTGGCAGCTCGCCAGCGCGATCGACACGGATCCGGTTCCCGAGGGCGCCACCGAGGAGGTCCGGCCGCTCGAGGATGTCGTCGAGCCGGGGGAGTACCTCGAGGAGCCGCTCGTCGGCCAGCGCGTCGACGTCGCCGGCACCTGGGTGCCGGGTGACTTCATCGTGGTCTCGTCGCGGTTCAACGACGATGTCGAGGGCTACTGGGTCACGGGCCAGTTCCGCGTCGAGGCTGAAAGCCCCACGGCGATCGCGGTGGCGGTGGGCTGGGCGCGGGAACGCGACGACGCCGACGCCGCGGTCGCCATCCTGAACGAGTCCGCGGCGGACGCGGATCCGGTCGCGCTTATGGGGCGTGTCATCTCGGACGAGGGTCCCGCCATGCCGCCCCCGGGCGCGGATCCTCTCGAGCAGACCCGGATGTCGCCGGCCGCGCTGCTGAGCCGCTGGCACGAGCCGGATGGATCACCGCTCGCCGAGATCGACGTGTACCGCCCGTATCTGACCTCGACGGATCCGACCGGCGCGCTCGCGGACGCGGGCCTGGATCCGATCTCGTCGCCGGCCCCGCAGCTGGCGAGCCCCATCAACTGGCTCAACATCTTCTACGCGGTCGAGTGGGCGGTGTTCGCCGGCTTCGCCTTCTACCTCTGGTACCGGCTCGCGAAGGACGCCTGGGTGCGCGAGGTCGAGGAGATCGAGGGCGTCGACCCCGACGACGAGTGAGACCGGGCGGTCAGGCCACGGCCGAGCCGGTAGGAACCGGCTCCAGCACGACCACCGGCGTCTCGCGCGAGCGCAGGGCCGCGAGGTCGTCAAGATCCTGGTCGCCCTCGACGAGACCGCGCAGCACCTCCCACAGCCGGGCGCGCTCGGCGCCCACCGCGCGGCGCGCGACGACGCGGCGCCGCTCGGATCCCGGCAGGTCGACGGTCGCATCCGGATGCGCCTGCAGGTTCAGCCACCACGCCGGCGCGGGCTCGCCCCAGCCATTCATCGCCATCGTGACGAGGTTCGGCCCGTCCTCGAAGTACGCGACGATCGCGACGCGCTCGCGGCCCGATCGACGCCCGAGCGTGTGCAGCCGCATCATCCCGTAGACCCGCGAGGGGCGCCGCAACCCGAACCGGCCACCGGTCACGCGGTACAGCGCGCGATGCACACGCCAGGCGGTCGTGATGAACCACCGCGGCGGCACGCGGGCAGCACGAGCCGCGTCCCCTGTTCGTTCGACGTCCGGATCCACGTTCCGTCCTCACACTCGGCTCCCGGTCGCATGGTAGCGCCCGCCGCCAGCGGCGCAAGGGGCGCGGATCGGACGCCCAGTCGCCGCCGATAGACTTGACCTCATGCCGCAGCCGAAGCTCGCCACGTTCCCGCAGATCCGGGGCGCGCTGCGGTTCTACCAGATCTGCTCCGTGATCACCGGCGTCGGCCTCCTGCTGCTGTGCGCCGAGATGGTCCTGAAGTACACGCCCCTGGCGGTCGAGCTGTTCTTCCTCGACTCGCACGGCCTGTTCGCGTTCCGCGAGGTTGTGCCGCAGGGCGACGAGCTCGTCTCGACCGGCGACGGCGTCAACCTGTCGCTCGGCATTCTGATCGTCCACGGCTGGTTCTACGTCGTGTACCTGTTCGCGTGCTTCCGCGTGTGGAGCCTGATGCGCTGGCCGTTCTGGCGGTTCATCCTGCTCGCCGGAGGTGGCGTCGTCCCGTTCCTCTCCTTCTTCATGGAGTTCTACGTCGCACGCGACGTGAAGCGCTATCTGGCCGAGCGCGAGGTCGCGGCCGCCGAGAAGAGGGCCGCCAAGGCCCAGGAGGTCGCTTCGTGACCGAAGCTGCAGATGTCTCTCAGGACACCGTCCAGCGGCCGGTGCTTGTCGTCGACTTCGGCGCCCAGTACGCGCAGCTCATCGCGCGCCGCGTGCGTGAGGCCGGGGTCTTCAGCGAGCTGATCCCGCACACCGCCACCGCCGAGGAGATCGCCGCGCACGACCCGGTGGCGATCATCCTGTCGGGCGGCCCGTCGTCGGTGTACGAGCCGGGCGCGCCCTCGCTCGACCCGAAGGTGTTCGAGCTCGGGGTCCCGACCCTCGGCATCTGCTACGGCTTCCAGGTGATGGCGCAGGCACTCGGCGGCGAGGTCGCCAACACCGGCCTGCGCGAGTACGGCGCGACCGATGCGGCGCTCGTCGGCGACGGCGGCGTGCTGCTGGGCGGCCAGCCGGCCGACCAGAACGTGTGGATGAGCCACGGCGACCAGGTCGCGAAGGCCCCCGAGGGCTTCCAGGTGCTCGCGTCGACCGCGGCGACCCCGGTCGCGGCGTTCGGCAACGCCGAGAAGTGCTTCTACGGCGTGCAGTGGCACCCCGAGGTCAAGCACAGCGACTACGGCCAGAAGGTCATCGAGAACTTCCTGCACAAGGCCGTGGGTCTTCCCGCCGACTGGAACGCGGGCAACGTCATCGCCGAGCAGGTCGAGCGCATCCGTCAGCAGATCGGATCCGCCCGCGTCATCTCGGCGCTGTCGGGCGGCGTCGACTCCGCCGTGTCGACCGCGCTCGTGCACAAGGCCGTCGGCGACCAGCTCACCGCCGTGTTCGTCGACCACGGGCTCCTCCGCAAGGGTGAGCGCGAGCAGGTCGAGAAGGACTACGTCGAGTCCACGGGCGTGCGCCTGATCACGGTCGAGGCCGAGGACGTGTTCCTCGGCCACCTCGCGGGCGTCACCGACCCCGAGGAGAAGCGCAAGATCATCGGCCGCGAGTTCATCCGCGCCTTCGAGAAGGTGCAGAAGGACCTGATCGCCGAGGCGAAGGCCGAGGGCGAGCCGATCAGGTTCCTCGTGCAGGGAACGCTCTACCCCGACGTCGTCGAGTCAGGTGGCGGCGCCGGCACCGCGAACATCAAGAGCCACCACAACGTCGGCGGCCTTCCGGAGGACCTCGACTTCGAGCTCGTCGAGCCCCTGCGCACGCTGTTCAAGGACGAGGTCCGCGCGATCGGCCGCGAGCTCGGCATCCCCGAGGCGATCGTCGGACGCCAGCCGTTCCCCGGCCCGGGACTCGGCATCCGGATCATCGGCGAGGTCACCCGCGAGCGCCTCGACATCCTGCGCGAGGCGGATGCGATCGCGCGCGAGGAGCTGACCAAGGCGGGCCTCGACGGCGAGATCTGGCAGTGCCCGGTCGTGCTGCTTGCCGACGTGCGCTCGGTCGGGGTGCAGGGCGACGGCCGCACCTACGGCCACCCCGTCGTGCTGCGTCCGGTCTCGAGCGAGGACGCCATGACCGCCGACTGGACGCGTCTTCCCTACGACGTGCTGTCGAAGATCTCGAACCGGATCACCAACGAGGTCCGCGAGATCAACCGCGTTGTGCTGGACGTCACGTCCAAGCCGCCGGGGACGATCGAGTGGGAGTGATCCCCCGCTCGACTCGCACGGCGAGGATATCGAGTGGGAGTGATCCCCCGCTCGACTCGCACGGCGAGGATATCGAGTGGGAGTGATCCCCCGCTGAAAGGCCGCCCTTCGGGGCGGCCTTTCGCGTTGTGGGGGCTCTCTCGGCGGCCGGCGGGAGGAGATCCTGCCGGCAGAGGATGATCCGGATCCGATCCTCCTCGTTTCGCCGGATCTCCTCGCGCGGGCTCCAGCCCGCCGGTGGCCCGGGGCGTTTCGGCTCGTCGCTCCGCTCCTCGCTCAACGACCGAGGGGGCTGCGCTCCTCGCTCAACGACCGGGGGAGGATGCGCTCCTCGCTCAACGACCGAGGGGGATGCGCTCCTCGCTCAACGACCGAGGGGGTGATCAGCCGCGGTCGGCGACCACCCGGTCCGCCAGCCCGTACTCCACGGCGGCCTGGGCGGTGAAGACCCGGTCGCGGTCGGTGTCGTGGCGCAGCTGCTCGCGGGAACGGCCGGTGTGGGTCGCGAGGATCCCCTCGAGGTCGCCCCGCACGCGCACAAGCTCGTCGGCGTGAAGGATCAGATCGGGGATCGCGCCCCGGCTCTGCGCGCCCGGCTGATGCAGCACGACCCGCGCGTGCGGCAGGATGGCGCGCCGCCCTGCAGCGCCCGCCGCGAGCAGCACCGCGCTCGCCCCGACCGCCTGGCCGATGCAGGTCGTCGCGACGGCGGGGCGGATGAAGCGCATCGTGTCGTGGATCGCGAGCGCCGCCTGCGGGTCGCCGCCCTCCGAGTTGATGTAGAGCTGGATCTCCCGGTCGGGCGCATCCGCTTCGAGGTGGAGCAGCTGCGCGATCAGCGCGTTCGCGACGCCCGCATCGATGCCCGTGCCGAGGTAGACGACGCGTTCGGTCAGCAGCTGCGAGTAGACGTCCATGATCCGCTCGCCGCGCGCATCCCGCTTGATGACGTTGGGGATCGTGTAGCTGGATTTCGACTCGGTCACTTCGTTCCCTCGCTCAATCTGGTCGCTTCGCGACACATCATGCCGCCACCTCCGCGCCGAGGCCGATCCTGCTGCGCTGACGCGGCATCAGCTCGTCGAAGCCCTGCACGATGCCGTCGATGAAGCCGTACTCGAGCGCCTCCCGCGCGGTGTACCAGTGGTCGTGAAGCGAGTCCTCGAACACGCGCTCGATCGGCTGCCCCGTGTCCTCGGCGATGAGCCCCAGCACGGTGTCGCGCATGTGCCGAAGGTCATCCGCCTGCAGCTCGACATCGGCCGCGGTGCCGCCGATGCCGGCCGAGCCCTGGTGGAGCAGGATGCGCGCGTGCGGCAGCGCGCGCCGCTTGCCGGGGGTGCCGGCCGACAGCAGGAACTGCCCGGCGCTCGCCGCCATCCCGATCGCGAGCGTCGACACGTCGCACGGCACCAGCCGCATGATGTCGCGGATCGCGAGCATGGACGGGACGGATCCGCCGGGAGAGTGGATCCACAGCGCGATGTCCGTCGCGGGGTCCTCGGCGGCGAGGGCGAGCAGCTGGGTCGCCAGCAGCGTGCCGTTGTCGTCGTCGAGCGGGCCGTCGAGCATCAGCACGCGGCGGTGATACAGCTCGCGTCTCGCCTCGGCGGTGAACTGGGGGATCTTCGCTTCGTCTGCCATGCTCCCAGCGTGCGACGGCCGGGCATCCGGCGGGCGGGAATCGGCCCAGGGTGGATCAGCCCTCGGCAGAGCGCCGCGTCAGGCCGCGAGAGCCAGGGCCTGCGCGCCGCCCGACAGCGACGGCGCGGAGGCGGGCGCCGACCGGCGCAGGTCGTCGGCGACGCCGGCGGTCAGGTCGAGCAGGCTCTCGCCCAGGGCCCCGAGCACCGCCGCGATCATCTCGCTGGAGGCCTCCTTGCGCCCGCGCTCCATCTCGGAGAGGTACTGCACCGAGATGCCGGCGCGGCGCGCGACCTCGGCGAGCGTCTCGCCGCGCTCGCGGCGCGCTCGCCGCAGCCGCTCGCCGACGAGGTGACGCCACAGCGGATCGGGCTCGGCGAAGGACGGACGCTCGGGTGGCAGGGGAAGCAGCTCGGCCATGCCCTCACGCTAGGCATCCGCCCGGCGGGGCGCATCCCGTTCCGCCCAGAGCAGAACGGGCGGCGGCGCACTGACCGCGCCGCCGGGGGACATATGCTTAGGGTCGCCTGACTCCCGACCCGACAGGAGCAGACGTGGCCTTCAGCGACGCCCGGAAGACCCGTGGCCTCTACCGCGCCGAGGTGCTGCGCCGCGAGAGCGTGACGCCGCACATGACGCGCGTGACGTTCCGCGGCGACGAGCTTCGCGCGCTGCCCCAGCACGGGTTCGACCAGTGGTTCCGCCTGTTCCTTCCGCGCGAGGACGGCACGACCGACTTCGACGCCGTGCCCGAGGGCTTCGGGATGGCGGGCTACCTGAAGTACATGATGGCGAACGCGCACACGCGTCCCCTGTTCCGCAATTACACCGTCCGGACGCATCGTCCCGACGTGGGCGAGCTCGACGTCGACTTCGTCGCGCACGGCGATGGCGGCATCGCAGGGCCCTGGGCGCAGCGCGCCGAGCCGGGGGAGCGGGTCGTGCTGCTCGACCAGGGCCGGGGCTTCGAGGTGCAGCCGGATGCCGCCTCCCACCTGCTCGTCGGCGACGAGTCGGCGCTGCCGGCCGTGCTCGGCATCCTGCGCGACCTGCCGCGCGACGCGACCGGCGTCGCGCTGATCGAGATCCCGGATGCCGCCGACGCCCAGCACGTCGAGGCCCCGGCCGGCTTCGAGGTGCGCTGGCTGCCGCGCCCCGACCCGCACTCCCAGCCGGGAGTGCTCGCGTTGCGTGAGCTGGAGGCCTTCGCGCCCCTCGACCCCGCCTCCCTGTCGGCGTACCTCGCGGGAGAGCAGAGCCTCGTGGCGGCCGGGCGGCGCCACCTCGTCGGCATCGGCGTGCCCAAGCAGCGCATCGTCTTCACGGGCTACTGGCGCGTGGGCCGGGCCGGCTGACCTCACTGCGCGCGCCGGGGCGCCGTGAGGGACGCGTCACCCGCTGTAACGAGATCGGTGCGGTGCACGAAACGCCCGTGGGGGAGCCTGGGAGCACCCGTCCCCGAGGAGTCGCCATGTCGTATGTGAAGCCCGCCGAACTGATCACCGCGATGATCGATGCCGGCGAGTCGAAGATCCTGATGTCGACGCGCGACACGCTCATCCGCGCGTTCATGGGCGGCGCGACCCTCACGATCGCCGCCGCCTTCGCCGTGACGGTGTCGACGAACACGGGCCAGCCGCTGATCGGCGCGCTGCTGTTCCCGGTCGGCTTCGTTCTGCTCTACCTGCTCGGATACGACCTGCTCACCGGTGTGTTCACCCTCGCGCCGCTCGCCCTGTTCGACCGCCGCCCCGGCGTCACCCTGGGCGGCATCGGCCGCAACTGGGGGCTCGTGTTCCTCGGCAACTTCGGCGGCGCCTTCACGGTCGCCGTGCTCATGGCGATCTACTTCACCTACGGCTTCACCACCGAGCCGAGCGCCGTCGGGCAGGCGATCAGCGAGATCGGCCACGGCCGCACCGTCGGCTATGCCGAGCACGGCTTCGGCGGGATGCTGACGCTGTTCATCCGGGCGATGCTCTGCAACTGGATGGTGTCGATGGGCGTCGTCGCCGCGATGATCTCGACCTCGGTCACGGGCAAGATCATCGCGATGTGGCTGCCGATCATGCTCTTCTTCTACATGGGCTTCGAGCACTCGATCGTGAACATGTTCCTGTTCCCGGCCGGCCTGCTGCTCGGCGCCGACTTCACGCTGATGGACTACCTGATCTGGAACGAGATCCCCACGGTGCTCGGCAACCTCGTCGGCGGTCTGACCTTCGTCGGCCTGATGATCTACGCCACCCACGGGCGCACCGCCCCGAAGCGGGTCGTGCTGACGCGCCCCAACGGCAAGAGCTTCGCCGCCTCGCCCACTCGCGTCCCCGAGTCTCTCGCCGCTTCGCGGGGCGAGCGCCACGACTGATCCGTCGCGAGGCTTTACGGAAAACCCGAAAGGGGATGTCCGGATCCCTCGGTGGGGCCGGTGGCACGCGAGTCCTAGCTTTGACTCATGACCACTCCGGCCCCCTCCTCTGAGGCCTCTCCCGCCCCGGGCGCTCCGTCGCCGGGCCCCGCCGCCCGCCGGCGCCTGCCCGACCACTCCTCGCCCGCCCGCCTCGCCGGCGCCATCGCGCAGCTCGCGGCCCTCGGCATCATCGGCCCCGTCGTCGCGACCATCGCCGGCATCCTGCTGAGCGTCGGGATCGGCCTGCTGCCGGTGTTCGGCATCGGCCTCGTGTTCCTGCTCGGCTTCGTCTACCTGCTGTTCGCGGTCGGATGGACCGAAACGGCCCGCATCGACGGTCTCTACGACGTCGGGCTGCCGCCGCTGCGCGCCCGCCGCGCGCCGCACCCGGGCTTCGGCGGCTTCCTGCGCATGGTGTGGCAGCAGCTGATCGACGCCCCGATGTGGCGCGCGATCGCCAACGCCGCGATCGCGGTCATCCTGGGCATGATCACGCTCGGCCTGTTCCACGCGCTGATCTCGTCGATCGCCCTCGCCTTCGCGCCGCTGTACGCCCGCGACGGCGTGACGAGCTTCTACGACATCGACGTGATCGCCGCGTGGGCTCCCGTGGTGGGGATCCTCCTCGCCCTCCTCTCGGCCGCCGCCCTGATCGGCATCGCGCTGCTCCACGGGGTCCTCGCCCGGGCGATCGTCGTGCCGACCCGCGAGGCGCAGCTCGCCGAGCAGGCCCGCGTCTCCGACGTGCAGCGGGTCGGCGCGCTGCGCGCCTCCGAGGTGGAGCGCACCCGCATCGAGCGCGACCTCCACGACGGGGTCCAGCCGCGGCTCGTGTCCGTCGGGATGACGCTGGGCCTCGCCCAGCAGAAGCTCGAGGACGACCCGGTCGCCGCGCGTGCCCTGATCGAGGAGGCGCACACCTCCACGAAGGCGGCCATCACCGAGCTGCGTCAGCTCGCCCGCGGCATCCACGCCTCCGTGCTGGATGACCGAGGTCTGGACGCGGCGCTGTCGGCGCTCGCCGGGCGATCCCACATCCCCGTGCGGCTGGATGTCCGCATCGATGGCCGGTGCAGCCGCGACGCGGAGGCCGCCGTGTACTTCTCCATCGCCGAGTCGCTGACGAACGCCGCCAAGCACTCCCGGGCAAGCGAGTGCCGGGTGACGGTGCGACGCCGTGACGACGGCACGCTCTGGGCCCGCGTCGAGGACAACGGCCTCGGCGGCGCCAGGGTGCTGCCGGGCGGCGGACTCGACGGCATCTCGAACCGCGTGCTCGCCGCGGGCGGCACCATCCGCCTCGACAGCCCCCAGGGCGGCCCCACCGCGCTGGAGGTGAGCGTCCCGTGCGCATCCTGATCTGCGAGGACTCGGTCCTCCTGCGCGAAGGCCTCGTGCGCCTGCTCGAGGACGGCGGTCACACCGTCGTCGCCGCCCTCCCCGACGCCACCGGCCTGCCGGAGGCGGTGGACGAGACGGATCCCGAGCTCTGCATCGTGGACGTCCGGCTCCCGCCCACGTTCACCGACGAGGGGATCCGGGCCGCCGTGCAGCTGCGCAGCCGCCGCCCCGAGCTTCCGGTGCTGGTGCTCTCGCAGTACGTCGAGGAGCGCTACGCGAGCGAGCTGATCGCCAGCCAGGCGGCGCCGCAGGCCGGCGCCTCCCGCGGCCAGGGCGGCGCGCTCGGCTACCTCCTGAAGGATCGCGTCGCCGACGTCCGGGAGTTCCTCGACTCGATCGAGCGGATCGGGCAGGGCGCCACCGTGCTCGACCCCGAGGTGGTCGCGCAGCTGCTCACCCGCCGTCACGAGGACGACCGGATGTCCCGCCTCACCGAGCGCGAGCGCACCGTCCTCGCGCTGATCGCCGAGGGGAAGTCGAACCAGGCGATCGCCGGGATGCTCTTCCTCTCGGAGGGAAGCGTCGAGAAGAACATCACCGCCATCTTCCAGAAGCTGGGCCTCGAGCCCGACGAATCCGGCAACCGCCGCGTGCTCGCGGCCCTTGCGCACATCGAGAGCAGCGGCGGATCGCCGCAGACAGGAACGGCACGATGAACACCACGGTCACCCCGCCGCCCCCGGCGCAGGCCCCCGCGCCGCAGAACCCGCCCGCCCCGGCCCCGCGCAGCGGCGGCCCGGGCAAGCCGGTCGCGATCATCCTGATCGTCATCGGTGGGCTGCTCCTCGTCGCCACGGTGCTGGGCGTCATCCGCTCGGTCGTCGCCGACGCGTCCCGCATCGACGACACGCTGACGGTCGACGCCGCCGGCATCACGTCGCTCGACGTCGACGCCGCCGCGTCGTCGTTCCGCCTCGAGTTCGGCGACGTCGACGAGGCGACGCTGGAGATCACCGACGCCCGCAGCGAATGGACCCTCACCCGCGAGGGCGACGAGCTGCAGGTCGGCACCCCGGACCACCTGTTCGGCGACTGGGGACCGCGCTTCGGTCGGAACGAGGAGCAGGTCGTCCTGACGCTTCCCGAGTCCCTTCGCGACGCCGAGATCGACGCCGACCTGTCCCTCGCCGCGGGCGAGCTGCGGGCCGAGGGAGCGTTCGGCGAGCTCGACCTCGAGCTCGGCGCGGGCGGCATGAACGTCTCGGGATCGGCGCGCACGCTCACGGCCGACATCAGCGCCGGCGACGCCCGCGTCGAGCTCGCCGATGTGAGCGAGGCCGAGATCACCGTCTCGGCGGGACGCCTGGTGGGCGAGCTCACCGGGTCCGCCCCCGACCTGGTCACGGCCGGCGTGAGCGCGGGCTCGCTCGACCTCACCCTGCCCGCCGGGTCGTACGACGTGAACTCGGACGCCTCGGCCGGGCGGGTGGACAACCGCCTCGACACGGACGACTCGTCGGCCCACCGCGTGACTGTCGACCTCTCCGCCGGGCACGCGACGCTCCGCAGCGACGACTGATCCGGTCGATCCGGATCCGGTTGATCCGGCTGATCCGGCCGGGCGATCCGGCTGGCGAAACGAGGAGATCCGGCCTCCCGAGGATGAATCCCTGTGGATTCTCCTCGCGGGGCCGGATCTCCTCGTCTGCGCGGGTGCCGCGGGCGACGGAGCGCACCCGAAGGGATCGGCGAGGATGGATCCATGACCTCCTCCTCGTATCGGATGCGCGACCGGATCATCCGGGACCACACCGTCACCGTGCCGCTCGACTGGACCGCCCCGGATGACGGGCAGACGATCGAGGTGTTCGCGCGCGAGGTCGCGCACGTGGAGCGGCAGGATGCGCCCATCCTGGTCTTCCTCCAGGGCGGGCCCGGCGGCAAGGGCCCGCGGCCGATGCCCGGCGCCGACTGGATCGACGAGGCCCTGAAGACGCACCGCCTGCTGCTTCTCGACCAGCGCGGCACCGGCCGATCCTCGCGCGTGGAGGCGGCGTCGATCGCCGGCCTGTCCGCGGCGGACGCGGCCGAGTACATCCGCAAGTTCCGGGCCGAGCAGATCATCGCCGACCTCGAGCACCTGCGCCGCGAGGTGTTCGGCGGCGTGCGCTGGCAGACCCTCGGCCAGAGCTACGGCGGATTCCTGACGCTGACGTACCTGTCGTTCCGCCCCGAGGCGGTGGCGGCCGCGTACGTCACGGGCGGGCTGACCTCGTTCGCCCCGGACGCGACCGACGTCTACCGCCGCACCCTGCCGCGCGTCGCCGACAAGACCGCGGAGTTCTACCGCCGGTACCCGCAGGATGCCGACGTCATCGCGCGCGTCGTCGACGTGATCGAGAACTCGGACGTGCGCCTGCCGAGCGGCGACCGCCTGAGCGCCCGGCGCCTGCAGACCCTCGGCATCGACTTCGGCATGAAGCCCGGCTTCGAGCGGATGCACTGGCTGTTCGACGAGGCGTTCTCGTCATCCGACCGCCTCAGCGACCACTTCCTCGCCGAGGTGGACGCGCACACGCAGTACTGGGGCGGTCCGCTGTACGCGCTGCTGCAGGAGGAGATCTACGCCGACGGGCACGGCGCGACCGCCTGGGCGGCCGAGCGCGTGCGCGCCGAGCTCGGCGGGTTCGAGCCGAGCGCGTCGCCGATGCCGTTCACGGGCGAGATGTTCTTCCCCTGGATGTACGACGAGATCGCCTCGCTGCGGCCGTTCCGCGACGCGGCGCACGCCCTCGCCGAGCGGGAGGACCATCCGGCCCTCTACGCCGCTGACCAGCTGCGCCGCAACGAGGTGCCGATCGCCGCCGCGATGTACTTCGACGACATGTACGTCGACTTCGGCTACGCCCAGCAGACCGCCCGCGAGGTGCCGAACACGCACCTGTGGGTCACGAACGAGTACGAGCACGACGGCCTGCGGCAGGACACCCGCGTCGTCCGCACCCTCATCGACCGCGTGATCGCCGAGGGCGGGCCGCTGGCGTAGGGCTGCGGCGCCGACGTGTCCCCGAGTTGCCGGTTCGTTCCGGCACTTCGGGGACAGGGCGGGCGGTGTGTCCCCGAGTTGCCGGTTGGTTCCGGCACTTTGGGGACAGGGCCGCTGGTGTGTCCCCGAGTTGCCGGTTGGTTCCGGCACTTTGGGGACAGGGCCGCTGGTGTGTCCCCGAGTTGTCGGTTCGTTCCGGCACGTCAGGGACAGGGCGGGCGAAGCGCCGTGAGCTGCGGCGGCCCCGCTCAGGAGGCCTTCCGCGTGAGGGTGAGGTGCGTCGTCCCGCTCGGCGTCGTGACGGAGGCGACGTCGTAGCGCCTCTCGAGCGCCTCGAGTCCGTCCCACAGACGCACGCCGCGGCCGAGCAGGATCGGCACCACAGCGATGTGGGCGTGATCGACCAGCCCGGCGGCGAGGAAGTCGCGCAGCATCGTCGGGCCGCCGCCGATGTGGATGTCCCGGTCGCCCGCGAGCCCGCGCGCGACTTCCAGGGCTGCGATCGGCGGCGCCGACAGGAAGTGGAAGGTGGTCTCGCCGAGGGTGAGCGGCTCGCGCGGACGATGGGTGAGCACGATCACCGGGGTGTGGAACGGCGGCTTCCGGCCCCACCACCCCTGCCATCCCGGGTCGTCCTGCCACCCGGGAGGGCCGTACTTGCCCGCGCCCATGATCTCGACGCCGATGCCGTCGCCCCACTGCGACGCGAACGCGTCATCGGGCGCGGACGACGGATCGGCATCCACCCGCTCACCGTGCCCCGACTGCGACCGGAAGGTGGCGGTCGGGAAGAACCACTCGTGGAGGCGTTCCCCCGCGTGCCCGAACGGAGCGTCGAGCGTGAGTCCCTCCCCCGTGCCGAACCCGTCGAGCGAGACGGAGAAGTTGTGTACTCGAACGCGCGTCATCGGATCTCCTCCGCCGGGGTGGATGCGTCACAGACGGTACCGGGATCGGCGGTCGCCGGGAAGTGCGCACGCAAAGACGAAGGGCCCGTCTCGGAGGACGAGCCCTTCGTGTGACGCGGAGGTCAGTCGTTGCCGCGCAGGATCGCGATCACGCGCAGGATCTCGACGTAGATCCAGATGACGGTCGCGACGATGCCGAACGAGGCCTTCCAGCCGAGCTTGCGCGGCGCGCCGTTGCGGGCGCCGTTCTGCACGAACTCGAAGTCCATGACGAGCATGTACGCCGCGAGCAGCACGGCGAGGATGCCGATGATCACGCCGAGCGGGATGCCCATGATCTCGACCGAGCGCATTCCCCAGGCGAGGTCGCTGGCCGGCCCGCCGAAGATCATGAAGCCGAAGTTCAGCAGGCTGAAGACGAGGTAGCCGAGAGCGGCGATCATGACGATCTTCGTCATGCGCGGCGAGGTGCGCACCTTGCCGCTCGAGAACAGGGCGAGGGTCACGCCGACCACCGCGAGCGTGGCGAGCGTCGCCTGCATCACGATGCCGGGGAAGACCTGCTCCATGATCAGCGAGAACGCGCCGATGAACAGACCCTCGGCACCCGCGTAGGCGAGCACCAGGCCGGCGCCGGGCATGCGCTTGAACGAGTTCACGAGGCCGAGCACGAAGCCGGCGAGCGCGCCGACGATCGCGATGCCGAGGCCCATGCCGGGGTTCGCGAGCGTCGCCCACCAGCCGACGACGGCACCGAGCAGCAGCACGCCGAACGAGGCGAGGGTCTTGTGGATCGTGTCCTCGACCGTCATCCGGCCGGTGTCGACCGCATCAGCCGAGGGTGCCGAGTACAGGCCCTCGAGGTGAGAGGCCGGCGGCGGCACGAGGCCGGGCGACTGCTGGCCGGCGGCGGCGCCGCCCGGGTAGGTCTGCGCCGCGTAGGACGTGGGCGCCTGCGGCGGACGCGTCGAGGTCTGGAAGGCGGGGTCGGTGAATCCCAACTTGGCCATGATCGGTCAACTCCAAATGGTTGCGGGACAGCCCTGTCGAGCGCTGTTGATCCACATTACCCACGGTTTCTTATGCCTGTGCTGGGATTCGCGGGCGCCCGGCTACGCCCCGGGCGAACGGATCCGAGTGCCTAGGCTTGTCGCATGCCTCGCCGCCTTCCGCTCGTCATCGGGCACCGCGGAGCCCCCGGCTACCGCCCCGAGCACTCGCGCTCGTCGTACGACCTCGCGCTCCAGCTCGGCGTCGACGCGGTCGAGCCCGACATCGTCGCCTCGAAGGACGGGGTGCTCGTCGTCCGGCACGAGAACGAGATCTCCGGCACCACGAACGTCGCCGACCGGCCGGAGTTCGCGAGCCGCCGCACCACCAAGACCGTCGACGGCGTGAAGCTCACCGGCTGGTTCACCGAGGACTTCACGTGGGAGGAGCTGTCCACGCTGACGACGCGGGAGCGCATCCCGCAGCTGCGACCGCGCAGCGCGACGTTCGACGATGCGCAGCCGATGCTGCGGCTGACGGACGTGCTCGACCTCGTGCGCGCCGGATCGCTCGCTCAGGGCCGCGAGATCGGGGTGGTGCTCGAGGTCAAGCACGCCACCTACTTCGCGGGGATCGGGCTCGACCTGGTGCCGATGATCGAGGCCGAGCTGCGCGCGACCGGATGGGACACGGGCGGCCTGCCGCTGATCGTCGAGTCGTTCGAGTCGACCGTGCTGCACCGGCTGCGCGAGCGCGGGCTTCCTGCGACGTACATCTATCTGCTGGAGGCGAAGGGGAAGCCGTTCGACCTCATCGCCGCGCACGGCGACGCCGCACCGTCCTATCCCGCGACCGCGACGCCGCGCGGGCTCGATGCCTTGATCGGCACGGTCGACGGGATCAGCGTCGACAAGCGGATGATCCTCGCCCCGGATCGCCGCGGGCGCACGAGCGGGCCTTCGCCCGTCGTGGCCGATGCGCACGCCCGCGGCCTGCAGGTGTTCACGTGGACCTGCCGTCCCGAGAACGCGTTCCTGATCCCGGAGTTCCGGGGCAAGGGCGGCAAAGCCGCGTTCGGCGACTACGAGTCGGAGTGGGACGTCATCCGCCGCTCCGGGGTGGACGGCGTGTTCGTCGACCACCCCGACCTCGGCGTCGCGTACTTCCGCGAGTGAGGCTGGTCCGGCGAGACCGCACGCGCCGGGTGCGCGGCCACTGGGTACGGGCCCAGTCTGGTGTCGGTGGCCCCGCCTAGACTCGAAGGGCAATGAGCGACTCCTCCACGCCCCTGATCGTGCCCGCCGGGGCCGGGCCCCGCGGCCCGCAGGCCGGCGCCTTCGACGACCTGCTCGAGGGGCTCAACCCGCAGCAGCGCGAAGCCGTCGAGTACCGCGGTCCCGCCCTGCTGATCGTGGCCGGCGCAGGATCCGGCAAGACCCGCGTGCTGACGCACCGCATCGCGTCGCTGCTGCGCACACGCGAGGCGTGGCCGAGCCAGATCCTCGCGATCACCTTCACGAACAAGGCCGCGGGCGAGATGCGCGAGCGCGTCGAGCAGCTCATCGGCGACAGCGCGCGCGGAATGTGGATCTCGACCTTCCACTCGGCGTGTGTGCGCATCCTGCGTCGCGAGGCCGACCAGTTCGGCTTCACGAAGGCGTTCACGATCTACGACTCCGGCGACTCGCGCGCGCTCATCAAGCGCCTCGTCAAGGAGCATGAGGCGGATGCCCTCGGGCTCACTCCCGCGTCGGTGCAGTCGAAGATCTCGAAGCTCAAGAACGAGCTCGCCGACGCCGACTCGTACGCGCGCGACGCGAACATGAACGACCCGGTCGAGCGGATGTTCACCGACCTGTTCCGCGCGTACCAGCGGCAGCTGCAGAAGGCGAACGCGTTCGACTTCGACGACCTCATCGCGCAGACCGTGTACCTGTTCCGGGCGTTCCCGCAGGTGGCGGACGTCTACCGCAAGCGGTTCCGGCACATCCTGGTCGACGAGTACCAGGACACGAACCACGCGCAGTACGCGCTGATCCACGAGCTGACGCGCCCCGTGTCCTCCTCGACCGACGTGGGCGGTGGGATGCTCGCGCTGATGGACGAGGCCGAGGGCGCCTCGCTCACCGTCGTCGGCGACTCGGATCAGTCGATCTACGCGTTCCGCGGTGCGGACATCCGCAACATCACCGAGTTCGAGCGTGACTACCCCGGCGCGAAGGTCGTGCTGCTCGAGCAGAACTACCGATCGACGCAGAACATCCTGACCGCGGCCAACTCGGTGATCCGGAACAACTTCGACCGCAAGGACAAGCGGCTCTGGAGCGACCAGGGCGACGGCGAGAAGGTCATCGGCTTCACCGGCTACTCGCAGCACGACGAGGCCCAGTTCGTCGCCGACGAGATCGAGCAGCTGCGCCGCCAGGGTGTCGACTACGGGCAGATGGCCGTCTTCTACCGCACCAACTCGCAGTCCCGTGCGCTGGAGGAGATCTTCATCCGCGCCGCGGTGCCGTACAAGATCATGGGCGGCACGAAGTTCTACGAGCGGCAGGAGATCAAGGACGCGCTCGCGTACCTCGTGACCGTCGCGAACCCCGCCGACGAGATGGCACTGCGGCGCATCATCAACAAGCCGCGCCGCGGCATCGGCGACGTCTCGGTCGAGACGATCTCGTCGTTCGCCGAGCGCAACGGCATCACGTTCCGCGACGCGCTCGGCCACTCCGCCGAGCTCGGCTTCGGGCCGAAGATCCAGGGCGCGATCGCGCAGCTGCACAACGTGCTCGTCGAGGCGCAGGAGATCCTGCTGCCGACGAACGGCGAGATCCCGCCGCCGACCTCGGTCGCCGAGGGCCTGCAGGTGCTGCTGAACAAGACCGGGTACATGGATGCGCTGCGCGCCAGCCGCGATCCGCAGGACGAGGCCCGCATCGAGAACCTCGACGAGCTCGTCGCCGTGACGCGCGAGTTCGCGCGCAACAACCCCGACGGCACGGTGCTCGACTTCCTCACCACCGTCGCGCTCGTCGCCGACAGCGACGACTTGGACGACGCATCCGGATCCGTCTCGCTCATGACGCTGCACACCGCGAAGGGCCTCGAGTTCGACACCGTGTTCCTCACGGGCGTCGAGGAGGACCTGATCCCGCACCGCATCTCGGCGAACGAGCCGGGCGGCCCCCAGGAGGAGCGGCGCCTGTTCTACGTGGGCATCACGCGCGCGCGGAAGCGCCTGTACATGTCGCTCGCGATGACGCGCGCGCAGTTCGGCGAGGTCTCGGCCGCGATGCCGAGCCGGTTCCTGCAGGAGATCCCGGCAGATCTCATCCATTGGCGCCAGTCACCCGGCGACGTCAACGGCCGCGGCGGATCGCAGTCGCGCGCGCTCAACGCGCGTCGCCCCGGCGGCTCGGACCGGTGGGGCGTCAAGCCGCTCGGCCCGAGCAGCAGCCTCAAGCCGAAGTCGACCGCGATGGACAAGTTCCCGGGCCTCGTCACCAACAAGGTGCGCGACAACGGCGACCTCGAGCTCGCCGCGGGCGACCGCATCCGGCATGACGACTTCGGCGAGGGGCGCGTCGACGCCGTCACGGGCGAGGGCGCGAAGCGCATCGCGCACGTCCGCTTCGACACCGCGGGCCCCAAGAAGCTGCTCATCAAGATCGCGCCGATCGCCAAGCTGTAGTCGGCGGGGCATCCGGCCGATGGGCGCGAGATCACATCCAGCGCGGCGGGGGCACATCCATCCCGTGAAGTGACATCCCTCGGGGTGTGATGCCGCGGCGTGGATGTGCGGTCGCAGAAGCGCGGGCGGCCAAGACCTCGGGCGCCCCGGGCACCCCCGTCAAGTCCCTCACGGGGTTGCGCGGCACACGTAGGCTGGGCGCATGGGACTGTTCTCGCGGAAGAAGAAGGACGACGACCAGACGGCCGCCGAGGTCTCCGCGGAGCAGGCGCCCGTCGAGAGCGAACCGACTCCGGATGCCTCGGGCGACGTCGCGCAGGATGCCGCGCCCGAGACGCCGAGTGAATCCGCGCCGCAGGTCGGGATCTCGCTGTCGTCCTTCCGCGGGCTCGGCGGCACGGCCGGCCCCGAGGTCGCGCCCCCGCCGCAGGAGGGACCGCGGCAGGGTGACCCCCGCATCCCGACCCCGCACGACACGCTGAAGCCGGGCACCGCGCCGGCGCAGCCCGCACCGCCGGCTCCGCGGGAGCTTCCGCTCGCCCCGGCCGCCCCGCCCGATCAGCTCGAGACCGTGCCCGGCCTGCGCGATAACGCGCTGCTGCGCGACGCGCTCGCCGCGCTGCCCGAGAACCCGACCGGCGCACAGCTCATCGGCATCGTGCGGCAGCTGATGCAGGGCCACCTGTTCCTGCGCGTGCAGGGGAACGCCCGCGAGCAGCTCGCCGAGGGAAACGGCCGCCTCTCGTTCGGCATCGCCCGCGACGGCGACAAGACCTACATGCTCGTGTTCAGCTCGGGCAAGGCGCTCCACGACGCGGTGCGCGCCGACGGCGACGCGAGCACGTCGGCGGTCGGACAGCCGGTCGGCTCGATCCTGAAGCACCTGATCGAGCAGAACTTCTCGGGCCTCATCGTCGACAACAACTCCGCCCCGCACCGCGCCGTGCTTCCCCGCGAGGTGCTGGAGCGGGCGCTCGGACAGGCGGACCCGGCGATGCGCCTGAAGGCGGCGCTCGCCGCCCCACGCGAAGCCGACACCCCGCACCGCATCGCGCAGCTGCTCGCCGAGGGCGTGCCGCTGTGGGTCGCGATCGGCAAGGCCGCCGAGGACAGCACGCAGCTCGGCATCGCCGAGGCGCGGCTGGCTAACGGCACGCGCCTGCTGCAGGTCTTCTCGCACCCGATCGAGGTCGCGGCCCAGGGTCGGGAGGAGCGCGCCCTGCCGCTGTCGGTCGCGAAGATCGGCCAGGTGCTGCGCGACCACGAGGCCGTCGGCGGCATCATCCTCGACCCCGCCGGCCCCCTCATCACCCTCACTCGCGAGGAGCTCGCGCCGGTCATCGCGCTCGCCGACGAGGCCGACAGGACGGATGCGGCACGGCCCGGAGACGCCACCGCCACCACGCAGGCGCAGACCGGTGAGCCCCAGACCGCGCCGGAGCCCGCGCACCTCGACGACGGCGACTGAGCCCGTCAAGCCGTTTCGCCGGATCGCCCCCTTCCGTAGGGTGGCGCTATGGCGTCGGAACGCATCACCCTGACCATCCCCGGACCGGACGGCGACCGCGAGGTGGGGCTCTCCAGCCCGAACCGCGTGCTCTGGCCGGAGGTGGGCATCACCAAGCACGAGCTCGCCGAGTACGTCATCGCCGTGGCCGACGCGTTCCTCGCGCACAACGGGCACCGGCCGGTCTCGCTCGAGCGCTACCCCGAGGTGGTCGGCGGCGAGATGTTCTTCTCCAAGAACCCGCCGAAGGGCGCGCCGCCGTTCGTGAAGTCCGAGACCGTCACGTACAACAGCGGACGGCGGCACCCGCAGATCTACCTGACGGAGCCCGCGGCCATCGCGTGGGCGGTGCAGATGAACACGGTGGTGTTCCACCCGTGGGCGTCGCGTGTGCCCGAGACCGACAACCCCGTGGAGCTGCGGATCGACCTGGATCCGCAGCCCGGCACCGATGTGACCGACGCGATCCCGGCCGCGCACGCCCTGCGGGAGGTGCTGCGCGAGGCGGGCCTCGAGGCGTGGATCAAGACCAGCGGCAACCGCGGCCTGCACGTGTTCTGCCCGATCGTGCCCGAGTGGGAGTTCCTCGACGTGCGTCACGCGGTGATCGCCGCCGGCCGCGAACTCGAGCGCCGGATGCCCGACAAGGTCACCACCGCGTGGTGGAAGGAGGAGCGGGGCGCCCGCATCTTCGTCGACTTCAACCAGGCGAACCGCGACCGCACGATGGCGGGTGCCTACAGCCCCCGTGCGCTTCCGCACGCCTCCGTGTCGGCGCCGCTTCACTGGGACGAGGTGGACGACGTCGACCCGACGCGGTTCACGGTGCGGACGATTCCGGATCGGCTCGCGCAGGGAGATCCGTGGGCGGGGATCCAGGATCAGCCGGGCCGCATCGACACGCTGCTCGAGTGGTGGCAGCGGGACGTCGAGAACGGTCAGGGCGAGATGCCGTTCCCGCCCGAGTTCCCGAAGATGCCGGGGGAGCCGCCGCGCGTGCAGCCGAGCAAGAAGAACGCCGAGAACTGGGACGCCGAGGGGAACCGGATCGAGGACTGACGGAGCGGGCTGGGGTCGGTCGCTTCGGCTCGCAAGCTCGCTCAGCAACCGGTTCGGTTATCGAGCGAGCGCCAGCGAGTCGAGATGACCGGCCCGCACGCTCGCCCAGCCACGGGTCGGTCGCTTCGGCTCGCAAGCTCGCTCAGCAACCGTTGGGTTATCAGGCTCGCTCAGCAACCCTCGGTTATCGAGCGAGCGCCAGCGAGTCGAGATGACCGGCCCGCACGCTCGCTCAGCAACCGTTGGGTTATCAGGCTCGCTCAGCAACCCTCGGTTATCGAGCGAGCGCCAGCGAGTCGAGATGACCGGCTCGCACGTTCACACGGGCGCTGCGGCGGCCTCAGTCCTCAGCGGGGTGACGGAACGAGCGGCGGTGCTCGCGCGCCGGGGGCCGCTTGTTCGCCCGACGCACTGCACGCGGCGGCTTGCCGCCGAGATACGACGCCGCGGAGTCGACGAGGAAGCCCTGGCTCAGCAGCTCGCGGCCGACGAGCATCCGGAATCCCATTGCATCCCGTCGCGTGAGCGTGACCTCGGCGGGGATGACCCGATCGAGCACGCGCAGCTCGAGCATCACCACAACGCGGCGCTCGGTGTGGCCCGACGAACTGCGCACCCGGCGGTGGTCGTGAACGGGCAGCTCGACCGGCACCGCGTCATCCGCGCTGCGCTGCCAGGGGTGCACCTCGAAGCGCACCCACGACTCGCCGTCGCGCGTGAACTCCTTGAGACCGAAGGCGTGGAGCGAGGACGTGCGCGCGCCCGTGTCGACCTTCGCCTTGAGCCATTCCACCCCGAGGCCGGGAAGTCCCACCCACTCGCGCCAGCCGACGAGCGCGTGACTCGGCACGCTGTCGGACGGGGGAAGATGGGGGGACACGTCACTTATCCAACCAGGAACACAGGACTGTTCAGTGAAGATCGCCATCTTGTCCCGCGCGCCGCGCGCTTACAGCACTCAGCGACTGCGCGCAGCCGCGCTCGATCGCGGGCACGAGGTGAAGGTGCTCAACACCCTGCGCTTCGCGATCGACCTGGCCGGGGACGAACCCGACCTGCAGTTCCGCGGTCGGCGACTGTCGGAGTACGACGCGATCATCCCGCGCATCGGCAACTCGATCACGTACTACGGCACGGCCGTCGTGCGGCAGTTCGAGCAGATGGATGTCTACACGCCCAACACCGCCAACGGCATCGCGAACTCGCGGGACAAGCTGCGGGCGAACCAGATCCTGTCCCGTCACGGGATCGCCATGCCGGCGACAGCGTTCGTGCGCGACCGGGCGGACGTGGTGCCGGCGATCGAGCGCGTCGGCGGAGCGCCGGTTGTGCTCAAGCTGCTCGAGGGCACGCAGGGCATCGGCGTCATCCTCGCCCCGGAGATCAAGGTCGCCGAGGCGATCGTCGAGACGCTGCAGTCGGCTCGCCAGAACGTGCTCATCCAGCACTTCGTCAAGGAGTCGCGCGGCCGCGACATCCGCGCGCTCGTCGTCGGCGACCGCGTGGTCGCCGCGATGCGCCGCTCGGCGAAGGGCGATGAGTTCCGCTCGAACGTGCATCGCGGCGGATCGGTCCAGCGCGTCGAGCTGACCGAGGAGTACGAGCGCACCGCCGTGCGTGCCGCGCAGATCATGGGGCTCAAGGTCGCGGGTGTCGACATGCTCGAGTCGGATGAGGGGCCGCTCGTTATGGAGGTCAACTCCTCGCCGGGGCTGCAGGGCATCGAGGAGGCGACCAACCTCGACGTCGCCGGCGCGATCGTCGACTACATCGCCAACCAGGTGGCGTTCCCGCAGATCGACGTGCGCGAGCGCCTGTCGGTCTCGACCGGGTACGGCGTGGCCGAGCTGGTCGTGCACGGCGATGCCGAGCTCGTCGGCCGGCGACTGGATGATTCGGGGTTGCGCGAGCGCGACATCACCGTGCTCACGCTTCACCGCGGCGCATCCGTCATCCCGAATCCGAAGGGAAGCTGGGTCCTCGAGGCCGAGGACCGCCTGCTGTGCTGGGGCAAGCTCGAGGAGATGCGCTCGATGATCCCGGAGCGGCCGAAGCGCCGCCCCCGCGTCAAGAAGCTGCCGAAGAACCCGATCCCCGACGAGGACTGAGCGCCGAGCGACTTCCTGTTGCTCCGGTGCCGCACCGGGGAGGTGTGCGCGTCGCGACCGCAGGCCCCCTTGCAGCACGATCGCTGCATGCACAGAGGTGCCGATCCGCGCGTGTGAGGCGCGGCGGCGTCAGGCGCGGTCGTGGAGGGTGATCCGATAGCCGTCGGGATCTGCGAACGTGAACGTCCGGCCGAAGGGACCGTCGAAAGGGTCCGCGACGATCGTGTGTCCGTCGGCTGCCAGAGCATCGTGAATGACCTGGACGTCGGTGGCGTGCAGCCAGATGGCGACGCCGGCTCCGGGGTGATCCCCAGACGCCGGATCGGTGCCGGGAACGATGTCGCGCAGCGCGAACGCGATCGGCTTCGTCTCGAAGACGACGGCGTGCGAAGGCCCCGCGGGGGTGCGGGCGAGGCCGAGGTATCGCTCATAGAACGCCTGCGAGGCGTCGAGATCGCGTACCTGGAGTGAGATGAAGTCGGGACCGGTGGCAGGCATGAGTGTGCTTCTTCCTTTTGTGTCAGTTTTCTGACACGTCAGAGACTATGTCAGAATGCTGACATGAGTCAAGCGCGCAGCGGCATCGACCTCGAGACATCACTGGGGTACGTGCTGAAGGAGGCGTCGAGCGCTCTCCGCGCCGCGATGGAGGACGTGCTGCGGCCGCTGGGGATGACGATCACTCACTATTCGTGCCTGGAGCTCCTGGCGCAGCGGCCGGGCTTGTCGAACTCGGAGCTCGCTCGGGGCGCGTTCGTGACGAGGCAGTCGATGAATGTGCTGCTCCAGGCGCTGGAGCGTGACGGATACGTGGCACGACCTGCGCAGCCCCCGGTCGGGAAGGCCCTTCCGGCGCGGCTCACGGCTCGCGGCCGGGAGAGGCTCAAGGTGGCGTCCGCGGCCGTTCGATCGGTGGAGATCCGGATGCTGGCGGGGATGACAGAGACCGACAAGGCGGACGCCCTGCGGATCCTGCAGGGCATGGTCCACTCCCTGCGCCACTGAGCCCCCGCGCCCTGCTCGACGGTCAGTCGATGACGTCGCCGAGGTCGTACTTCGCCGGCACGTCGAGCTGGTCGAAGCGGCAGGATGTCGCCTCGCGGTCGGGGCGCCATCGCTCGAATTGCACGGTGTGGCGAAAGCGCATCCGGAACGCGGGATCGCCCTCCAGCTGGTCATAGCGCACCTCGAGCACGCGCTCGGGGCGCAGCGGCACGTACGTCACGTCCTTGCCCGACGAGAAGCGCGACCGGAAGAAGTCGTTCAAGCGCACCAGGCCTTCATCGAACGGCGTCGGGGCGCGCGACCCGAGGGCGAGTTCCGACAGGCGACGGAGGCGGAGTGGGGCGACTTCGAGCAGCACTTCCTGCTGCGCAAGGTCGCGCTCGGCGACTGTCACCGGCCGTACGCGACGCCGTGCGTGCACGAAAGCGCGTGCGCGAAATGCCGCTTCCTGGACGTGGACCCGCGACAGAGCCCGCGCCTTGAAGAGATGGCGGTCAACGCCGAGGGACGTCTCGAGGAAGCCAGACGGCACGTCTGGCTCGGCGAGGTAGCCGCCCTCGAGGAGAGCTTGGTGCACATCCGTCGACGCCGAGACGAGGCTCTTGCCAAGCAGCGCGCCAGCGAAGCGGTTCCGGGCAGCTGAGTATCGCGACGAAAGCTGCAGATGCGGCCAGGATGTTTCCATGGACCTGCCAGTGATGCCGCCCGTAGCGCCGATGCTCGCTAAAGCGGTCTCGTCGATCCCCGATCTGGGGCACGTCGAGCCCAAATGGGATGGATTCAGGACCATAGTCTTCCGCGACGGCGACGAGATCATCCTTGGCAGCCGCAACGAGAAGCCCATGACCCGCTATTTCCCCGAGCTGGTCGAGGCACTGAAGAACACGACGCCCGAACGGTGCGTGCTGGACGGAGAGATCGTCATCATCCGCGGTGAGCGGTTGGACTTCGATCTGCTGCAGCAACGCATTCACCCTGCAGCCAGCCGCGTCAAGCTTCTCGCTGCGCAATCGCCGGCATCCTTCATCGCGTTCGACCTCCTCGCCGAGGAGGACGACGACCTCATGGCGCTTCCTTTTGGAGAGCGCCGTCAGCGGCTCGAGGATGCGCTCGTCGATGCCGACGCTCCCATCCACCTGACCCCGAAGACGTCCGAGCTCTCCCGCGCGCAGGACTGGTTCACCCGGTTCGAGGGCGCTGGATTGGATGGTGTCGTCGCCAAGCCGCTCGATGCCGTGTACCAGCCGGATAAGCGAGTGATGTTCAAGGTGAAGCACGAGCGCACAGCCGACTGCGTGGTCGCCGGTTACAGGCTTCACAAGAGCTCGACACCGAGCAAGCCGCTCCTCGGGTCACTCCTGCTCGGACTGTACGACGGCGGGCGACTCCAGCATGTTGGCGTCTCCGCTTCGTTCACGACAGCGCGGCGGGCGGCGCTGATCGAGGAACTGAAGCACCTGGAGGCCGGCACGGACGACCATCCGTGGGTGCAGCCCGGCGCTGCTGGAACTGCGACGGAAGACCGGATGCCGGGCACTCAAGCCGGTGGAGCCAGGGCAAAGACCTCTCCTTCGTCCCGCTTCGCCCCGAACTGGTCGTCGAAGTGGCGTACGACCACATGCAGGGAGACCGGTTCCGACACACGGCCAGGTTCCGGCGGTGGCGTCCGGACCGAGACCCGACGACATGCACGTACGAGCAGCTCGAGAAGCCGGTCGATTTTCGCCTCACGGAGGTGCTTAACACCACCCCTAATCGTTGAGCCGCTCGAGGATGTCCTTCATCTGGTCGATCTCCTCCTGCTGGGACTGAACGATCTGCTCACACAGCGTGACGATCTCGGAGTCGGTGATGTTGGACTGCTCGCAGACGAGGATCGCGCGGGAGTGGTGCGGGATCATCGACCGCAGGAACTGGTCATCCCCGACGAATGCTTCTGCTCGGCCCATGAGGAACGCCACCACGAACAGCGCGGCGAAGCCGACGAGCAGTCCGATGTTGAGTGGCTTGTTGGGGAACATCTTCCACATCACGGCGATCATGATGATCCCCATCGGGAACACCATCATCAGCGCCATGTAGAGGTTGCTGATGTTGGGCAGGAAGTCGGCGAAGACGTTGATCATCGCGAAGGTGAGCAGGTACATCACGATGAAGCTGAGTGCGAGGGAGATGGCGAGCTTGCCGTAGCTCGCCATCCCCCCGTGCTGCATCCCGCCCTGCTTCGAGTGCGGCATGCCCTCGTGCTCGGAGTGGTGCCTGGCCTGGCTCACAGTGCCCCCAACAGCTCCGCGCACGCCTGCTCGCAGCGGCGGCAGGCCTCGGCGCACACCCGGCAGTGCTCGTGCATCTGGGCGTGCGTCTCGCACTCGGCCGCGCACGACGCACAGGCCGCGCGGCATGCCTCGAGCTGGGCGCGCAGGACGTCGGTGTTCGAGCCGGTCTGGCGCGACAGGACCGCGGCGGTCGTCGCGCAGACGTCGGCGCAGTCGAGGTTCTTGCGGATGCACGCGGTCAGGTCAGCCACCATCTCTTCGCTCAGGCAGGCATCTGCGCACGCGGTGCACGCCTGGGCGCACTCCACGCACGCCTCGATACAGCGCACCAAGGCCGCGGTGTCGGCGCCGGCGCCCGCCCGGGGGTGAGTGGTCAGCATCTGCTCTGCAACAGTCATATCGTCCTCCTTCTCCTCGATCGGGGCGCTTCCCCGACCCTCGGCACGGTAGGGCCTCGGCACAGATTCCCCCACCGGGTTGCATACCCCGTGGGGGTATGTATCATTGGCGCGTGCACGGGTACGCGGACAACAAGGAAGCGCTGCTGAAGAGGCTGCGCCGCGCGGAGGGACAGGTCGCGGGGATCGCGCGGATGGTCGAGAACGACGACTACTGCATCGACATCCTCACGCAGGTCTCCGCAGCGACGAAGGCCCTCGAAGCGGTGGCACTGTCGCTGCTCGGCGACCACCTCAGCCACTGCGTGGCCGAGGCGACCGCGCAGGGCGGGCCGGTCGCGGAGGAGAAGATCCGCGAAGCCAACGCCGCCATCGCGCGCCTGGTGCGCTCGTGAACCACGTCACCGGAAGGACATCATCATGACGATCGAACGAGTCGAGCTGGGTCTCAAGGACGCCGGCGTCGGATGCGCCTGCTGCGCCGACCCGAGCGCCTCGACGACGCAACAGCTGCCCGTGGAAGCGGGACTGTCGGCCACGCTGCTGGTGGAGGGGATGACGTGCGCGCACTGCATTGCCAGCGTCACCCAAGAGCTGTCCGCGGTTCCCGGCGTGGACGACGTGTCGGTCGCGCTCACCGCGGGCGGCACCTCGACCGTCACGGTCCGAAGCTCCGCTCCCGTCGACGCCGATGCGCTGCGCGTCGCCGTCGCTGAGGCCGGCTACACCGTCAGCGACGCCTGACACGGCCGAGCATCCACCCACTCCTGCCCTCCCGGCCGTCCAGCGGCGGCAACTCGCAGAGGAGGCTCCGATGAGCCAGCACGATCACACCATGCACGGGCACACCGGCCACAACCGCGCCGGACACGACAGCACCACGGAGCACACGGATCCCGAGGCAACCGCCGAGGGTATGCGCGAAGCCGTCGCGACCGAACCGGCAGCGCACGGCAGCCAGGACCACAGCGGTCACGATCAAGCGGAGCACAATCACGGCGCGCATCCCGGTCAAGCCGCGCACGCTGGTCATGGCGGGCACGTCGGCCATGGCGGGCATGCCGGTCACGGTGATCACGTGGGGCAGTTCCGCCGCCTGTTCTGGATCATGCTCGCCCTCGCCGTGCCGGTGGTGGCGTTCTCGAGCATGTTCGCCATGCTGCTCGGGTACGCGCTGCCCGACGCCGCATGGGTGAGCTGGATCTCACCCGTGCTCGGCACGGTGATGTACGTGTGGGGCGGTGCGCCCTTCCTCACCGGCGCGGTCAGCGAGCTGCGCACCCGCAAGCCCGGGATGATGCTGCTGATCGGTCTGGCCATCACGGTCGCGTTCCTGGCTTCGTGGGGCGCGAGCCTGGGCGTCCTGCACCATGAGCTCGACTTCTGGTGGGAGCTCGCGCTGCTGATCGTCATCATGCTGCTGGGGCACTGGATCGAGATGCGCTCCCTTGCCCAGACGACGTCCGCGCTGGACTCCCTCGCCGCGCTGCTGCCGGACGAGGCCGAGCGCATCGAGGGCGACACCACCGTCACCGTCGCCCCCGCCGACCTGCGTGTCGGGGACGTCGTGGTGGTCCGCCCGGGCGGCCGCGTGCCCGCAGACGGGCGGGTCGTGCAGGGCTCCGCGAGCATGGACGAGGCCATGATCACCGGCGAATCCCGCCCGGTCCGCCGCTCCGAGGGCGACCAGGTCGTCGCCGGCACCGTCGCGACCGATTCGGGCCTGCGCGTGGAGATCACCGCGATCGGAGAGAACACCACCCTCGCCGGCATCCAGCGGCTGGTTGCCGAAGCGCAGAACTCCTCGTCCCGCGCGCAGCGAATCGCTGACCGCGCCGCGGCGCTGCTGTTCTGGTTCGCCCTGATCGCAGGCGTCATCACCGCGCTGGTATGGACGCTGCTGGGCCTCCCAGATCAGGCCGTGGTCCGCACCATCACCGTCCTCGTGATCGCCTGCCCCCACGCTCTGGGCCTGGCGATCCCGCTGGTGGTGTCCATCGCCACCGAGCGGGCCGCGCGCGGCGGAGTGCTCATCAAGGACCGGTTGGCGCTGGAGAGTATGCGCACCATCGACACGGTCCTGTTCGACAAGACCGGCACCCTGACGAAGGGCGCTCCGGCGGTCACCGCGGTGCACCCCGCCGGCGGGATCGACGCCGATCGGCTGCTCGCCCTCGCTGCGGCGGCCGAGGCGGACTCTGAGCACCCCCTGGCACGCGCGATCGTGAACGGCGCGAGCGAGAAGCGACTGGCGGTGCCGGGATCCTCCGGGTTCGAGTCCTCACCGGCGGTCGGCGTGCGCGCCACCGTCGACGGGCACCTGGTACAGGTCGGCGGCCCCTACCTGCTCGAGCAGGAGGGATCCGCCGAGTTGCCCGTCGCGGACGAGTGGCGCCGCGAGGGGGCGATCATCCTGCACATCCTGATCGACGGTCAGGTCGCCGGGGCGCTTCGCTTGGCCGATGAGATCCGCAGCGAGTCCCGGGAGGCGATCGAGGCGCTCCACGTCCGCGGCGTCCAGGTCGTGATGATCACCGGCGATGCGGAAGCGGTCGCCGCCTCCGTGGCCGAGGAGCTTGGCATCGACCGGTTCTTCGCCGGCGTGCGTCCCGAGGACAAGGCCTCCAAGGTCAAGCAGCTGCAGGAGGAGGGCCGCAAGGTCGTGATGGTCGGCGACGGCGTCAACGACGCTCCCGCCCTCGCCCAGGCCGACGTGGGTATAGCGATCGGTGCGGGCACCGACGTCGCGATCGCCTCCGCCGGTGTCATCCTCGCCAGCGACGACCCGCGATCGGTGCTGTCGGTGATGGAGCTGTCGCGCGCAAGCTACCGGAAGATGAAGCAGAACCTGTGGTGGGCTGCCGGTTACAACCTGATCGCCGTCCCGCTCGCCGCCGGGGTGCTCGCCCCGTTCGGGTTCGTGCTCCCGATGTCGGTCGGGGCGATCCTGATGTCGCTGTCGACGATCGTCGTCGCGCTGAACGCGCAGCTGTTGCGCCGGCTGGACATGCGCCCCGAGATCACCGCTGCAGCGGTCTTGCGTGGTGCCTGACAGGCGGGTTTCGTAGATTGTGAGCGGGAAGGGAGGTGCGCTGATGAGCGTGATGACGCTGCGCCAGGCGATGCGTCCGAGCGCCACACTGGCGCGCACCTTCCTACTCACCGCCGCGGCCGTCATCGGGGTGCTGATTGGCCTAGTCGGCATGCACGTGCTCAGCAGCGGCAGCACCCACCACGCTCCCGTGGTGATCAGCGAGAGCACGCACCATGGCGGTGAGCCCGCGATGGTTGACGTCGCGAGCCCGGACGCGGCTACAGCCGGTGATCATTCCGCGGCGGATCCCTGCGCTGAGGGCGACTGCGGGGGCGGCATGGACGCGATGGCGTTCATGGCGTGCGTGCTCGCCCTGCTCGCCGTCAGCATCGTCCTCGCCATTCGCCCCGGCCGGGTCGTCACCATTGCGCGCGCTCAGGCGCCGCCACATGCCACGGCGACGCTCACGGAGGCGCCGCCGGTTCCTCCCGATCTGAACGTCCTCTCCATCAGTCGCACCTGAGGTCATCTGCTGTCGCAGATCCCGTGCTTCGGCACGCCCCTCAACAACGACTTAGGAGACAGACCCTCATGAAGATCCGCACGATTGCGTTCCACGCCGGCATCCTCGCGACCGCGCTCGTCCTGACCGGTTGCAGCGACACCGGTGGCTCCGATATGGAAGGCATGGACCACGGCAACGGCACCAGCAGCTCGCCCAGCGCCTCCGCTGAGGCCAGTGGCGCGGTGTTCAACGACGCGGACGTGACGTTCGCGATGGAGATGGTCATGCACCACCAGCAGGCCATAGAGATGTCCGACACTCTGCTGGCCAAGGACGGGGTTCACCCAGACGTCGTCGCGCTTGCCGAGCGCATCAAGGCCGCTCAGGGCCCGGAGATCGAGACCATGAACCAGTGGCTCGAAGACTGGGGCCAGGACACCGACATGGGTGGGATGGACCACGGCGGCGGCATGATGTCCGAAGAGGAGATGGCCGCCCTCGAGGAAGCCGACGGCGAAACCGCATCGAGCCTGTTCCTGGAGCAGATGATCATGCACCACCAGGGCGCGATCGACATGGCTCAGGCCCAGATCGACAACGGCCAGAACCCCGACGCCGTCGCCCTCGCGCAGAAGATCGTCGAGGACCAGACCGCCGAGATCACCGAGATGCAGGAGCTGCTCGCCCAGCTGTGAGCACCCGCCACGCCGGTGGCCACCCCGCCCGGGTGGGTCACCGGCTCCGCCCTGCCCAAACCATCCCGGAGATCTCCCATGCCTTTCACCCCCGCCATTCCCCGACGGCGCCTGGCCGCCTTCGCCGCCCTTGCCCTGACTGCGCCCCTCTTCACCGGCTGCGCTCTGATCCGAGCCGAGGACCCCGACCACGACACCAAGGTGGCCCTCGAGCACATCCACGGGCTCGCCTCCGACCCCGAGACGGGCGGTCTGCTCATCGCCAGCCACGGCGGCATCTACCAACTCGACGCCCTCACCCGCTCGGCGGAGCTCAGCGGACCGGTCGCCGGCAACGACTTCGACGCCATGGGGTTCACCGCCGTCGACGGTCAGCTCTATGCCTCCGGACACCCCGGGCCGAACAGCCCCGACCACTTCGCCGGCCAGAATCTCGGCCTCATCCGCTCCGACGACAACGCCCGCACCTGGACGAACGTCGCATTCACCGGTGAGGCCGACTTCCACGACCTCGCCATCAGCGAATCCGATCCGAATCGCATCTACGCGAACAACTTCGGCATCGTCTACCGCTCCGACGACGGCGGGCGCACCTGGAACGACGGAGTCGGCGTCGACGCACGCGACATGCTCGCCGACCCCGACGATTCCGACACCGTCTACGCGACCACTCCCGAAGGGCTCTATGTCAGCCGTGACGCGGGTGCGACGTTCGACCTCGACGAGACTGCGCCGCGGATGGTTCTGATCGCGACGAACAGCCTGGGGCTACTGGTCGGCACCAGCTTCGACAACACACTCGTCTACCAGCTCCCCAGCGGCGAGTGGGCCACCGGAGGCGAGTACGAAGGTGCCGCCCAGGCCCTCACCGTCACGCCGGGCGACGAGATCGCCCTCGTCGACCAACGTGGCGTGGTCACGACACGTGACTTCGGTACCACCTGGGAAGAGATCTTCCGCCCGGAGCCGCACACTTGACGTCCGACCGGGCCTTCCCGGGTTCAGTGAAGGAACCCGTCCCACTTCGGCTCGAAGATGAGCCCGCCGGGATGCTTCGCCGGATCCGGGATCGCGGCCACGGCCTTGGCGAGCATCGGCGCGGGGATGTCGTGGGAGTCCTTTTCAGAAGCGGTCGCACGCGGTCGGGCGCCCCTTCGGGGGCACTCCGCGAGCGAGGCGCCGTCGCTCCGCTCCGTCGCGGCAGCGCTGCGCGCTGCGGGGTCGCTTCGCTCCACGCTCGCTTCGCTCGCACGAGGCACCGCTCGCTCGGCACTTGCGGGATTCCGCTCGATCGCCATCGATGACTCCTCAGAACAGGTCGTTCAGACGCGCGGGCTCGCCCGCGTCGGCGAGGGCCGTGCGGGCGGCGTGCCAGCCGGCCATGCCGTTGACGCCCGGGCCGGGCGGGGTCGAGGCCGACGCGAGGTAGACGCCCCTCATCGGCGTGCGCCAGGGCGCGGTCGACGCGAGGGGACGGCGGAACGCCTGCGCCATCGTGAAGGCGCCGCCGAGGATGTCGCCCCCGATCTCCGCGGGGTTCAGCGCCTCCCGGCCGGACGCGGGCACCGCGTGCGACGCGAGGATCCGGTCGCGGAAGCCCGGCGCGAAGCGCTCGATCTGACGCGTGATGTGCTCGGTCGGATCCAGCGTCGAGCCGTGCGGCACGTGCATGTACGCCCACAGCACCGCCTTGCCCGCGGGGGCTCGGGTCGGATCCAGCACCGACGGCTGCACCGTGAGCACGAACGGCCGCTCGGACACCCGCCCACGGGCGACGGCGTTCTCGCTCTCCTCGACCTCGGCGCGCGTGCCGCCCACGTGGACGGTCGGCGACCGGGCGACATCCGGATTCGTCCAGGGAACGGGGCCATCGAGGGCGAAGTCGACCTTCGCCGCCGCGGCGCCGTACTGGTACGAGCGGATGGCCCGGGCGTAGCCGGCCGGGATGTCGGGGTGGGTGAGCACGAGGCGCGGTGACGTGTCGAGCAGCAGCAGATCGCCGGCGGCGGGGTCGCCCCAGTCGAGCGAGGCGAGATCGTCGACGCGCCGGCCGGTCTCAATCAGCCCGCCGTGTGCGCGAAGGTCGTCGGCGAGCGCATCCGGGATCGCCTGCGCGCCCCCGACGGGATAGGCCCAGCCGCTGTCGGTGTGGGCGAGCGCGGCGAGCATCACTCCGGATGCCGCGGCCGCCAGCGACGGCAGGGCCGTGTTCGCGTGGGCGAGCACGCCGCTCAGCAGGGCGGCCGCGCGCTCGGCGCGGAAGGTGCGTCGACCGAGCGCGCTTCCCGCCTCGAGCACACGCAGCCCGTAGCGGATGGTCGCCAGCGGATCGCGGGGAACGCGCAGCAGCTGGTTCCCGGTGAAGTCGAGCACCCCATCGATGCGGCGGGCGAGCGGGCGCACGAGCGCGCGCCACGCGCGGCCGTCCGGCCCGAGCTCGGTCGCCGTGCGCTGGATGTCGCGCCACGCGATCGCGGCGCGGCCGCCGTCGAGCGGCTGCGCGTAGGACGCATCGGGAACGATCCAGCCGATCCGCTCGTCGAGCCCGAACGCGCGGAAGAACGGCGACGTGATGGCCGCCGGATGGATCGCCGAGCAGACGTCATGGCGGAAGCCCGGCAGGGTGACCTCGGCCGTGCGCGTGCCGCCGCCGATCGTGTCGGCGGCCTCGAGGACGGTCACCGCGTAGCCCGCCCGGGCGAGGGTCACGGCGGCCGCGAGGCCGTTCGGGCCGCTTCCCACCACGGTTGCGCGAGGCATGGCTTCAGTCTGTCACTGTGCTTGCGTGGGCGCGCGGTTCACCTCCCTGTTCGTTGAGCGAGCGAAGCGAGTCGAAACGGTCCAGACCCCGCGGGGGTCGAACCCGTGGGGATGTGGCACCGTTTCGACTCCTCGCTTCGCTCGTCGCTCAACGAACGAGGGGGGCGATGGTTTCGACTTCGCTCAACGACCGGAAAAGCGTCGACCCCACATACAAACCCCTCAGACGAACGCGCCGACGCCGGTGATGTCGCGGCCGATGATGAGGGCCTGCACGCTCTCGGTGCCTTCGTACGTGTGGATCGCCTCGATGTCGGCGAGGTGCTGCATGACGCGGTTCTCGAGCAGGATGCCGTTGCCGCCGAGCAGGTCGCGGGCGGTGCGGGCGATGTCGCGCGCGGTGCGGGTGTTGTGGAACTTCGCCAGCGATGCCTGCGTGGGGCGCAGGGCACCCGCGGCCTCGAGCTCGGCGAGACGGCGGCAGTACAGCTGCATCGCGGTGAGCTGCGACAGCATGACCGTGAGCCGCTCCTGCACCATCTGGAACTTCGCGAGCGGCTTGCCGAACTGGATCCGCTGGGTCGAGTACGCAAGCGCCGCCTCGTAGCAGGCGGTCGCGTGGCCGAGCGCCGACCAGGCGACACCGGATCGGGTCGCGAACAGCACGGTCGACGTGTCGCGGAACGAGTGCGAGCCGGGAAGCACCGCGTCGGCGGGCAGGCGCACGTCGTCGAGCGTGATGTGCGCCTGGTGGATGCCGCGCAGCGAGAGCTTGCCGGTGATGACCCTGCCGGTGTAGCCGGGGGTCTCCTGCTCGACGAGGAAGCAGCGCACCTGACCGTGGTCGGGGTCGCCCTCGCGGTCGACGCGCGCCCACACGAAGGTGACGCCGCCGGAGGCGCCGTTGCCGATCCACTTCTTCGTCCCGCGCAGGATCCATCCGTCGCCGTCCCAGCGGGCGCTCGTCTCCAGCGAGGTCGAGTCGGATCCGTGGTCCGGCTCCGTCAGCGCGAACGCCCCGGGGACCTCGCCGCGCGCGATCGGGCCGAGCCAGCGCTCCTGCTGCTCGGGGCTGCCGAACAGCGCGAGCGTGCGAAGCGCGAGGCCTCCCTGCACCGCGAGCACCGTGCCGAGCGAGCCGTCCGCGCGCGAGATCTCCATGTTCACCAGGCCCGCCGCGAGCGGCGACATCGGCGTCAGGTCGGGGTGCTCGATGCCGTCGACGTAGAGTTCGGCCTCGCCCAGGGCGGGGATCACCTCGAGGGGGTACTCCGCCTTGTCCCACGCGTCGGCCATACGCGGCGCGAGGGCCTCGCCGACCTCGCGGGCCCGAGCCCACTGTGCGCGGTCCTCTCCCGCCACGTCGGCGAACACCGTGTAGTAGTCGGTGTCGAGAGGGGATGTCACGTCGTAGGAGAGGACGTTCTCTCCGGGGAAGAGCTCCGATGCCATGCCGTCAGGCTACGTCGGAGTGACGCCGGGGCCCGAGTGCTTTGGAGGTCTCCGCCAGCGGGAGGGCCCCATCCGGTGCCCTAGACTTGACGAGGTTCCAGGCGACGCCACACGGAGGTCTTCATGTTCATCATCTCGCTGCTGCTTTTCCTCGGCGGCTTCGCGCTGTTCGCGGTGGCGTTCATGATCGACTTCCTGCAGCCGGTCGTCTTCGCCGCCGGCATCATCGCCGTGTGCCTGGCGATGGCGCTGCCGATGCACTTCAGCAAGACGTCTCGGTAACGGCCCCATACTTCGCGAACGCGGCTCCGGATCATCCGGGGCCGCGTTCTGCATGTCGGAGCGCGGATCCGGATGAGCGCTCACCGGGAACCCTGAACGGGGCCATTCACCGGGCGGTAGTAGGCTGGGACCTCGGTCGAGATCTCTCGACGTCGAGACAATCAGTCTCCTCCCGTGGCCCCACCGAAGGATTGCAACGTGGACCTGTACGAGTACCAGGCTCGAGACCTTTTTGAGAAGTACGAGGTGCCGGTGCTCGCCGGCATCGTCGCCGACACCCCCGAGGAGGTGAAGGCAGCGGCCGAGAAGATCGGCGGCGTCGTGGTGGTCAAGGCCCAGGTCAAGACCGGCGGGCGCGGCAAGGCCGGCGGCGTGAAGGTCGCCAAGACCCCCGACGAGGCGTACGAGGCGGCCAAGGCGATCCTCGGTCTCGACATCAAGGGCCACATCGTCAAGCGCGTCATGGTCGCGCAGGGCGCGGACATCGCCCGCGAGTTCTACTTCTCGGTGCTGCTCGACCGGGCAAACCGCTCGTACCTGTCGCTGTGCAGCGTCGAGGGCGGCATGGAGATCGAGCAGCTCGCGGTCGAGAAGCCCGAGGCGCTCGCGCGCATCGAGGTGAACCCCCTCGACGGCATCACCAAGGAGAAGGCCGTCGAGATCGCGCGCGCCGCGAACTTCGACGAGGACCTCGTCGAGAAGGTCTCCGACGTCTTCGTCAAGCTGTACGACGTCTACAAGGGCGAGGGCGCGACCCTCGTCGAGGTGAACCCGCTCATCCTGTCGGGCGCCGGCGACATCATCGCCCTCGACGGCAAGATCACCCTCGACGACAACGCGAGCGAGGTGCGCCACCCCGAGCACGAGGAGCTCGAGGACAAGGACGCCGCCGACCCGCTCGAGGCGAAGGCCAAGGCGAACGGCCTGAACTACGTCAAGCTCGACGGCCAGGTCGGCATCATCGGCAACGGCGCCGGCCTCGTCATGTCGACGCTCGACGTCGTCGCGTACGCCGGCGAGAAGCACGGCGGCGTGAAGCCCGCCAACTTCCTCGACATCGGCGGCGGCGCCAACGCGCAGGTCATGGCGAACGGCCTCGACGTCATCCTCGGCGACGAGCAGGTCAAGAGCGTCTTCGTCAACGTCTTCGGCGGCATCACGTCGTGCGTTGCCGTCGCCGAGGGAATCGTCAAGGCCCTCGAGATCCTCGGCGACGCGGCGACCAAGCCGCTCGTCGTGCGCCTCGACGGCAACCAGGTCGAGGAGGGCCGCGCCATCCTCGCCGCCGCGAACCACCCGCTCGTCACCCTCGCGTCCGGCATGGACGAGGGTGCCGACAAGGCCGCCGAGCTGGCGAACGCCTGAGCCCCGGATCGGATAAAGGACTAAAGAGATGTCGATCTACCTCAACAAGGACTCCAAGGTCATCGTCCAGGGCATCACCGGCGGCGAGGGCACCAAGCACACGGCGCTCATGCTGAAGGCGGGCACCAACGTCGTCGGCGGTGTGAACGCCCGCAAGGCCGGCACCACCGTCACGCACGAGAAGCCGCACGAGGGCGAGGTCGAGCTGCCCGTGTTCGGCACGGTCGCCGAGGCCATCGAGAAGACCGGTGCCGACGTGTCGATCGCGTTCGTGCCCCCGGCCTTCACGAAGGACGCGATGATCGAGGCCATCGACGCCGAGATCCCGCTGCTCGTTGTGATCACCGAGGGCGTGCCCGTCGGCGACACGGCCGAGGCGTGGGCGTACGCGCAGTCGAAGGGCAACAAGACCCGCATCATCGGCCCGAACTGCCCCGGCATCATCACGCCGGGCGAGGCGCTCGTGGGCATCACGCCCGCGAACATCACGGGCAAGGGCCCGATCGGCCTCGTGTCGAAGTCGGGCACGCTGACCTACCAGATGATGTACGAGCTGCGTGACCTCGGCTTCTCGACGGCCATCGGCATCGGCGGCGACCCGGTCATCGGCACGACGCACATCGACGCGCTCGCCGCGTTCGAGGCCGACCCCGAGACCAAGGCGATCGTGATGATCGGCGAGATCGGCGGCGACGCCGAGGAGCGCGCGGCCGACTTCATCAAGGCCAACGTCACCAAGCCGGTCGTCGGCTACGTCGCGGGCTTCACGGCCCCCGAGGGCAAGACGATGGGTCACGCCGGTGCGATCGTGTCCGGCTCGGCCGGCACGGCGCAGGCGAAGAAGGAGGCCCTCGAGGCCGCCGGCGTCAAGGTCGGCAAGACCCCGAGCGAGACCGCCGCCCTGATGCGCGAACTGATTCAGGGTCTGTGATCGCGTAGCGATCACTCGTCCCGGTTGTTGAGCGAGGAGCGCAGCGACGAGACGAAACACATCGCGTCGCTGTAAGCATCCGCTTCCGCGAAACCCCCGCCCTCGGGCGGGGGTTTCGTCGTCTCCGGGCGCTGCCGCGTCTGCGAAACCGAAGGGATCTGCAGATCCGCAGGCGGATCGGATCCGGTTTCGCTTCCGATTCGCCGATGCCTTCGGATCCGTCGTCGCTCAGCCGCCGACGAGGGCCTGGATCGGACCGCGGGCGAAGAAGATCACGAAGCCGGCGGCGACGACCCACAGCAGCGGGCTGACGCGCCGGGCGCGACCCGAGAACGCCTGGATGACGACCCAGCTGACGAAGCCCGCGCCGATGCCGTTCGCGATCGAGTAGGTGAGCGGCATCACCGTCACGGTGAGGAAGACCGGCAGCAGGACGCGGAAGTCGCCGAGGTCGATGTGGGCGATCTGCGCCATCATCATCGCGCCGACGATCACGAGCGCAGCGGCGGCGATCTCGGTGGGCACGATCGACGTCAGCGGCGTCAGGAACATCGCGAGCAGGAACATCGCGCCCGTGACGAGGTTGGCAAGGCCCGTGCGGGCGCCCTCGCCGATGCCGGCGCCCGACTCGATGAACACGGTGTTCGAGGACGACGATGTCGCACCGCCGACGACCGCGCCGAGGCCCTCGACGATCAGCGCCGACTTGATGCGCGGGAAGTCGCCCTTCTCGTCGGCGAGCTCGGCCTCCTTCGCCAGGCCCGTCATGGTGCCCATCGCATCGAAGAAGTTCGAGAACACCAGAGTGAAGACGATCATCACGAGCGCGACCGCGCTGACCCGACCGAGGTCGAAGCCGAAGTCCACGGCGCCGACGAGGCTCAGGTCGGGAAGGGAGAACGGCGATCCCGTGAGGGCGGGGACCGTCAGACTCCACCCGCCCGCGTTGCCGTCGGCTGCGGCGCCCAGGTGCCAGATCGCCTCGGCGATGACGGCGAGCACGGTGCCCGTGGCCAGGCCGATCAGCAGACCGCCCTTGACGCGCAGCGCGACGAGGATGCCCGTGAGCACAAGCGTCACGACGAACAGCAGCGTCGGGATGGTCGCGACGGATCCGCCGACGCCGAGGCCGACGGGAGGGGAGGCCTCGCCCGTCGCCGTGACGAATCCGGAGTTCACGAAGCCGATGAAGGCGATGAACAGCCCGATGCCGACGGTGATCGCGAGCTTCAGCTGCAGCGGCACCGCGTCGAAGATCATCTTCCGCAGACCCGTCGCGGCGAGCAGCACGATCACGAGGCCGTTGATCACGACCAGTGCCATCGCCTCGGGCCAGGTCACCTGGCCGACGACCGAGAAGGCGAGGAACGCGTTGATCCCGAGGCCCGCGGCGAAGCCGAACGGCAGCCGGGTGACGAGACCGAACGCGATGGTCATCACACCCGCGGCGAGCGCCGTGGCGGCGCCGACGGCGGGGAAGGGGAGAAGGTTCCCCTCCACATCGGGCGAGCCCGACAGGATGATCGGGTTCAGGATCACGATGTACGCCATCGTGACGAACGTGACGAGCCCGCCTCGGATCTCGCCGCCGAACGTGGAACCACGCTCGGTCACGGAGAAGAAGCGGTCGATCGCGTTCTTCGGTTCGGTGGTGCGGCCGGCGGGGGCAGTAGTCATCGGGAAACCTCCGCGCTCGAACCTATCGCGTGAACGTGGGGGGCGGCTGGGCCGGTCGGCGCCTCAGGCGGGAGCACGCGATGCGGCGGCGATCGCGTCGGCGACGGCCTCGACGTCGCCCGCGATCGCGCCCACCGTCACGCGGATGCGGTCGCGCCCGTCGACCGTGATCGTGCGGTCGTCGCGATAGAACGCGCTGCCGGCGGCGACCCGGATCCCGTCGGTCGCGAGCTGCAGGATGGCCGCGCGCTCGTCGTCGACGGGCACCCAGGCGTTGATGCCGTCGGCCGGCAGCGGCGCGCCGGCGCCGGCGCGGCGCAGTGCCTCGGCGAACCGGCGCTGGCGGCCGGCGTACGTCGCGCGAGCCCGCGCGACGCTCGCTACGGCCTCGCCGTCAGTGAGCAGCTCTGCCAGCGAGTGCTGGATGAGGCGCGGCGTCCACCACGGCCCCAGCGTGCGGCGGGCCTCGACGGCCCGGATCAGCTCGGCCGGCCCGCCCAGCGCGGCGATGCGCAGATCGGGTCCGTGCGACTTCGAGAAGGAGCGCACATGCACGACCTGGTCGGGGAGGAACGCGGCGAGCGAGGAGAGATCGCCGCGCGCGATCTCGCCCGAGTGGTCGTCCTCGATCACCATGATCCGGCGCCCCGCGGGCGACCGTCGGATCGCGGCGGCGAGCGCCGCGATCCGCTCCGGCGAGGTCGAGACCCCGGTGGGGTTGTGGGCGCGCGGCTGCATCAGCAGCGCGCGAGGCGCCCGGCTCAGCGCCTGCGTCAGCGCGGCGGGCATGATTCCCTCCCGGTCGACCGGCACGGGGAGCACCTCGAGCCGCAGGTGCGCCGCGAGGTCGAGCAGGGGCGGGAACGACGGCTGCTCGACCACGATGCGGTCGCCGTATCGCGCGACCTGCTGCAGCACCCTGTCGATAGCGTCCAGGGCGCCGTCGACCACGGTGATCCGGTGTCCCGTCGTCGGCCAGCGTTCCTGCAGCAGACGGCCGAGCCGCGGCAGTACCGGCTCGTCGTGGTAGCTGGCGGTCGCGGCGTGCGGCGCGGCGCGCTCGAACGCGCGCCTGAGCGGGGGGAGGAGATCCGGATCCGGTGTGCCGCGCGAGAGATCGAGCTTGGTCGTCGGGACATGACCCGCCAGGCGCCGCGTGTGGGGCGCGAGCCGGGTGTCGCCCGCGTCCGCGACATAGCTCCCCGCCCGGCCGCGGGTCACGATGCGTCCGGCGCTGGCGAGCGCCTGCCATGCGGCCGACACGGTGCCGGGGCTGACGCCGAGCGAGGCGGCCAGATCGCGCACGGTGGGCAGGCGCTCGCCCGGCGCGACGGCGCCCTCGGCGATCAGCCGCGACAGCGCGCCGGCGATGCCGACGGGCGTCGGATCGTCGACGGCCGAGGCGACCGTCTCCGGGGCGAGCTGGAGCACGTCCGGTACCTCCGAGGTTTTACGGCGGGGACAAGCGGAGTAATGGCCGAGAAATGTTCAAGCGGGAAAGTAACACAACATCACATCCGCAGGAGGCCCCATGACCATCGTCCGCGCAGCCATCAGCCAGACCACCTGGACCGGGGACAAGGCGTCGATGCTCGACAAGCACGAGGGCTTCGCGCGCGACGCGGCGGCCCAGGGCGCGCAGGTCATCTGCTTCCAGGAGCTGTTCTACGGCCCGTACTTCGGCATCACCCAGGACGCGACGTACTACGCATACGCCGAGCCCGCCGAGGGCCCGATCGTGCAGCGCTTCGCGGCGCTCGCGAAGGAGCTGGGGATCGTGTCGGTGCTGCCGATCTACGAGGAGGCGATGACCGGGGTCTACTACAACTCCGCCGTGGTGGTCGACGCCGACGGCTCGATCCGCGGCACGTATCGCAAGCACCACATCCCGCACGTCGACCGGTTCTGGGAGAAGTTCTACTTCCGGCCGGGCAACCTCGGCTACCCGGTGTTCGAGACCGCGGTCGGTCGGATCGGCGCGTACATCTGCTACGACCGGCACTTCCCGGAGGGCTGGCGCGAGCTCGGCCTGAACGGCGCCGAGATCGTGTTCAACCCGAACGCCACCAAGCCGGGCCTGTCGAACCGCCTGTGGGAGATCGAGCAGCCCGCCGCGGCGGCCGCGAACGGGTACTTCGTCGCCGCCCCCAACCGCGTCGGGCGCGAGGACAACGAGTACGGCGACCTCGCGGTCGACTTCTACGGCAAGAGCCAGTTCGTCGACCCGCGCGGAAACCTCGTCGGCGACTACGGCTCGGCGACGGACGAGGAGCTGCTCGTGCGCGACCTCGACCTCGGCCTCATCAAGGAGGCCCGCGACAGCTGGCAGTTCTACCGCGACCGCCGGCCCGACTCGTACGTCGCGACCACCGCCCCCTGACGCGGCGCGATCCGATCCCGACCCTTCGAGCAGGAAGCGAGACCATGGCCACCACCCTCATCACCGGCGGAACCGTCGTCAGCGCCACCGGACGCGCACCCGCCGACGTCCTGGTCGACGGCGAGAAGATCGTCGCCGTGCTCGCACCCGGATCGGTGCTGCTGGGGGCGGATCTGTCGTCGACCGTCGACAGCGTGATCGACGCGACAGGCAAGTACGTGATCCCGGGCGGCATCGACGCACACACCCACATGGAGATGCCGTTCGGCGGCACCTTCGCGTCCGACACATTCGAGACCGGCACCCGCGCCGCCGCCTGGGGTGGGACCACCTCGATCGTCGACTTCGTCGTGCAGTACCCCGAGCAGGACATCCTCGAGCAGTACAACCTGTGGCAGGAGAAGGCCGCGGGCGAGTGCGCGATCGATTACGGCTTCCACCAGATCCTGTCGGACGTGCAGGACTCGTCCCTCACGGCCATGGACGAGCTGATCAGCGAGGGCGTCACGAGCTTCAAGCTGTTCACCGCCTACAAGGGCGTGTTCCTCTCGGACGACGGCCAGATCTTCCGGGCGTTCCAGAAGGGCGCGGCCACCGGCGCGATGATGATGATGCACGCCGAGAACGGCTCCATCATCGACGTGCTGCAGCAGCAGGCGCTCGACGCCGGGCACACCGGCCCCGAGTGGCACGCCCTCACCCGGCCGTGGGAGACCGAGGAGGAGGCGACCCACCGGGTCATCATGATCTCCCGGCTCACCGGTGCGCCGCTGTACGTCGTGCACGTCAGCGCGAAGCAGGCCGTGCAGCAGATCGCTGCCGCCCGCGACGAGGGCTTCAACGTCTTCGGCGAGACCTGCCCGCAGTACCTCTACCTCTCGCTCGAGGAGCAGCTTGCAGCACGCAGCGAGGAGTGGGGCGAGCTCGAGGGCGCCAAATGGGTGTGCTCGACGCCCGTGCGCTCACGGCACGAGGGTCACCAGCACGCGATGTGGCAGAGCCTGCGCACCAACGACATCCAGATGGTGTCGACGGATCACTGCCCGTTCTGCATGAAGGACCAGAAGGAGATGGGCCGCGGGAACTTCGCGAAGATCCCCAACGGCATCGGCAGCGTCGAGCACCGCATGGACCTGATGTACCAGGGCGTGGTGGACGGCTTCATCACGCTCGAGCGCTGGGTAGAGATCACCTCGACCACCCCCGCCCGGATGTTCGGCATGTACGGCAAGAAGGGCGTCATCCAGCCCGGCGCCGACGCCGACATCGTCGTGTACGACCCCAATGGCCACACCTCGATCGGGCTCGGCAAGAGCCATCACATGAACATGGACTACTCCGCGTGGGAAGGCTACGAGATCGACGGTCACGTGGACGTCGTGATGTCGCGCGGTCGGGTCGTCGTCGACGAGACCGGATACATCGGCCGCAAGGGCCACGGCCAGTACATCAAGCGCGGCCTCACCCAGTACCTCGCCTGACCCGCCCGATCGCTTCGACTCGGTTCGCTCGCTCAGCAACAGGCCTCCCCTTTCGACTCGCTTCGCAACCGACCACCCCTGGAGACGACATGGACTTCGGCGCCGTCCTGCAGAACGATCCGCCCGCCTCGCGCGTCGTGCACCTCGCCAAGCTCGCCGAGCAGCACGGCTTCAGCCACGTCTGGACCTTCGACTCGCACCTGCTCTGGCAGGAGCCCTATGTCGTGTTCAGCCAGATTCTCGCCGAGACCCGGAAGGTGAAGGTCGGTCCGTTCGTGACGAACCCGGCGACGCGCGACTGGACGGTCACGGCGTCGATGTACGCCACGCTCAACGAGATGTACGGCAACCGCACCGTGTGCGGCATCGGCCGCGGCGACTCCGCCGTGCGGGTGCTGAACGGGCGGCCGTCGTCGCTCGCCGAGCTGCGTGAGGCGATCCACGTCATCCGCGAGCTCGGCAACTCGCGGGCGGTCGAGCACAACGGATCGACGCTGCGCTTCCCGTGGTCGCAGGGCAGCGAGCTCGAGATGTGGGTCGCCGCGTACGGCCCGCAGGCCCTGGCGCTCACGGGCGAGGTGGCGGACGGGTACATCCTGCAGCTGGCCGACGTCGACATCGCCCGGTGGATGATCACGAGCGTCCGCGAGGCGGCAGAGCGGGCGGGCCGCGATCCGGATGCCATCACGTTCTGTGTCGCCGCGCCGTTCTACGTCGGCGACGACCTCGACCACATGCGTGACCAGACGCGCTGGTTCGGCGGCATGGTCGGCAACCACGTGGCAGAGATCGTTCGGCGCTACGGCGCATCCGGAGCCGTGCCGACGGCGCTCACCGACTACATCGCGCAGCGCACCGGCTACGACTACAACTCGCACGGCCGCGCCGGAAACGGCCACGTCGACTTCGTTCCGGATGAGATCGTCGACCGCTTCTGCCTGCTCGGCACCGCGTCGGACCACATCGCGAAGCTCGAGGAGCTCCGTTCGATCGGCGTCGACCAGTTCGCGGGCTACCTGCAGCACGACTCCAAGGAGGAGACTCTCCGCGTCTACGGCGAGACCGTCATCCCCGCATTGCGCGAGACCGTGGTGGCGAAGGCATGACCGCCCTTCCCGCGCGCGGCGCGGCAGGGCGGCGGCGCCCCGCCTCGGCCTGGCTCTGGGGCGCGGTCGGGCTCGTCGCGCTCGCCGCGGCGTGGGAGCTGTACAAGCTCGCGGGGCCCGCGGACGGCCTGGTGCTCGGGGAGACGCGCGTGCTGCCGCGCACCAGCGATCTCGCGATGCCTCATGTCTGGGACATGGTCATCCGGTTCTTCGCGGGCGAGACGCGCGCGCCCACGGCGGATCCGCTGTGGTTCGTGGTCGCGCAGGCCGCGCTCGTCACGCTCGGCATCGCCGCCGCGGGGCTGGTCGCGGGCGTCGTCCTGGGCCTCGCACTGGCCGTCGCGATGCTGTCGCTGCGTCCGGTGCGCTGGGGGCTGCTGCCGTGGATCGTGCTGAGCCAGACCGTGCCGCTCATCGCGTTCGCGCCACTCGTGCGCTCGTGGGGCTCGCAGATCCAGATCGGCGCGTTCGAATGGCAGGACTGGATGAGCGTCGCGCTGATCGCCAGCTACCTGGCGTTCTTCCCCGTCGCGGTCGGGGCGCTCGCCGGCCTGGACGCGCCCGACCGGATCCATCTCGAGCTGATGCGCACGTACGGCGTCGGATGGTGGCGCACGCTCCTTGCCCTGCGGCTGCCGGCCTCCGTGCCCTACCTGCTGACGGCACTGCGGCTCGCCGCCGCGAACGCCATCGTCGGCGCGGTCGTGGCGGAGGTCTCGACGGGCATGCAGGGCGGCATCGGCCGGATGATCATCCAGTTCGCGGGGCAGGCGTCCGGGGACCCCGCGAAGGCATGGGCGCCGATCTTCGGTGCGATCGCGCTGGGGCTGATCGGCGCCGGCTCCGTGGCGCTGCTCGGCTGGCTGCTCAGGGACTACCGACGTGTGGAGGTGTCGTCGTGAAGACGGACGTGACAGCGCAGGACGACGCGGCCGTCTCGGTCCGCGGAGTGGACAAGGTGTTCGCGACGACCTCGGGCGAGGTGCACGCGCTGCGCGGCGTCGACCTCGCCGTGGCGCCCGGCGAGTTCGTGTCGCTCATCGGGCCCTCGGGGTGCGGCAAGTCGACGCTGCTGCGGCTGGTGGCCGATCTCGATCAGCCGACGACCGGCACGGTCGAGGTGTTCGGCAAGCCGGCCCGTCGCGCGCGACTTGATCACGACTACGGCATGGCGTTCCAGCAGGCAGGGCTGCTGCCCTGGCGCACGGTGGCGGACAACGTCGCGCTGCCGCTGCAGCTCCATGGAGCCTCGGCGTCGGAGCGTCGCGAGCGTGTGGCCGAGCTGCTCGCGATGGTGGGTCTCAGCGACTTCGCCGACCGTCATCCCGACCAGCTGTCCGGCGGCATGCAGCAGCGCGTCGCGATCGCGCGCGCTCTCGCCGAGAGCCCCCGGCTGCTGCTGATGGACGAGCCGTTCGGCGCGCTCGACGAGATGACGCGCGAGCGCATGCAGACCGAGCTGCTGCGGATCTGCGCCGAGACCGGTGCGGCCGTCGTGTTCGTGACGCACTCGATCCCGGAGGCCGTGTACCTGTCGGACCGCGTCGTGGTGATGTCGCCGCGGCCCGGACGGATCAGCGAGGTCGTACCCATGCAGCTCGAGGAGACGTCGTCCCGGACGGAGGGACTGCGCGAGGACACAGCGTACTTCGAGATGATCACGACCGTCCGCGAGGCGCTGCACGGGCACCCGGCCGTGGCCGCGCGGGGCGTGGAGACGCGCTGATGGCGACCGCCGCGACCACCATCACCGCCCCGCGTCGGCTGCTCGCCCCGCGGCGCGAGACCGGATCCGGGTGGATCGCGATCGCGGCGCCGCTCGCGGTCGGGGTGCTCGCGCTGGCTGCGTGGCAGCTGCTGGTGAGCGCGGGCGTCGTGAGCGACTACCTGCTGCCCGGCCCCGCGGCCATCGCCGCCGAGGCAGCCGCGTTCGCCCCGACGATCGTCGAGGGCGCGGGCGTCACCGGCGCCAACGCGCTGCTCGGGCTGATCGCAGGCTCGCTGGCCGGCATCGCCCTCGCCGCCCTCGCCGCCGCCGCGAAGCCGGCCGACGGCATGATCTCCCCGATCGTGGCGGCGCTCGCGGTGATCCCGATCGTCGCGCTCGCGCCCGTGCTCAACACCATGTTCGGCGCCGACAGCCAGGTCGGGCGCCAGGCGATCGCCGGGATCGCCGCGTTCACCCCGGTGTTCCTGAACACGCTGCGGGGCCTGCGCCAGGCTCGCCCCGTGCACCGTGACCTGATGCGGGTGCTCGCCGCGACGCCGTGGCAGGCATTCCAAACCGTGACCATGCCGACCGCGACGCCGCATGTGCTCACGGGCATCCGGATCGCCAGCTCGCTCACGGTCATCTCGGCCCTCGTCGCCGAGTACTTCGGCGGGCCGCGCGGCGGCCTCGGCGGTCTCATCTCGACCTACGCCGCGCAGAGCGCGTACGCGCGCAGCTGGGCCTTCGTCGCCGGCGCCGTCGCGCTCGGCATCCTCTTCTACGTCGTCGCGTCCATCCTCGAGCGGCTCGCCTCCCGGCACGGGCGCTCAGGCTGACCACATCCCCGGTCCGCTCCCCCCATCCCCGCACCATCGCGCACCACCGACATCTCCGAGGAGAACCCCATGAGGCACCATCTCGGCCGGATCGCGGCCACCGCAGCGGCAGTCACCGCCGCCATCGTCCTGACATCCTGCGCGAGCCCTGCTCCCGCGGGCGACGGCGACGCCGCCCCCAGCGAGGGGGCGGAGGAGCTCACGCCCATCAAGCTGCAGCTGCAGTGGCTGCCGCAGGCGCAGTTCGCCGGCTACTACGCCGCACTCGCACAGGGCTACTTCGAGGAGGAGGGCCTCGAGGTGGAGATCATTCCGTCCGGCGGCGACATCGTGCCGCAGGACGCACTCGCGAACGGCGACGTGGACTACGCCGTCGCGTGGGTGCCCAAGGTGCTCGGCTCGATCGAGGCCGGCGCCAACCTGACGAACATCGCCCAGATCTTCCAGCGCTCCGGCACCCTTCAGGTCGCTTGGGCCGACTCGGGGATCGAGTCGGTGGCCGACTTCGAGGGCAAGAAGATCGGCTCGTGGGGCTTCGGCAACGAGTGGGAGATCTTCGCCGCCATGGCTGCCGAGGGTCTCGACTCGACGAGCGTGGAGATCATCACGCAGTCCTTCGACATGAACGGCTTCCTCGCCGGGGACATCGACGCGGCGCAGGCGATGACCTACAACGAGTGGGCGCAGCTGCTCGAGACGGCGGATCCCGACACAGGCGAGCTGTACACCGAGGACGACTTCTCGGTCATCTCCTACGAGGACACAGAGGGCGCCATGCTGCAGGACGCGCTGTGGGCCGACACCGAGCGGCTCGAGAGCGACCCCGAGTACGCCGAGACCACGGTCAAGTTCCTGCGCGCCGTGATCAAGGGCTGGGTCTACGCCCGCGACAACGTCGAGGAAGCGGCCCAGCTGACGATCGAGAACGGTTCGAGCTGGGGTCCCAGCCACGAGCTGTGGATGGCAAACGAGACGAACAGCCTCATCTGGCCGGCTGAGAACGGGATCGGCGTGATCGACGAGGCCGCGTGGGACAAGACCATCCAGGGCGCGCTCGCCGCGGTCAACGAGCAGGGCGCGCACCTGATCACTCAGGAGCCGCCCGCCACCACGTACTCGAACGAGTACATCGAGGAGGCCGTCGCCTCGCTCGAGGAGGAGGGCGTCGACGTCACCGGCCAGGACTACGCCCCGATCGACGTCGAGCTCACCGAGGGCGGGCAGTAGAGCACGACGCCCGGCCGGGGAGCCTTCTCCGGCCGGGCCGCCGCCTCCGCCCCGACGCACCGAAGGACACATCTTGAGCGACACCCAGCGCACCCTCGACCTCGACCGCGCCCACGTCTTCCACTCCTGGTCCGCGCAGGCCAGGCTCGATCCGCTCGTGATCGCGGGCGGCGCCGGATGTGAGGTGTGGGACTTCGAGGGCAACAACTACCTCGACCTGTCCAGCCAGCTCGTCAACGTCAACATCGGCTACGCGCACCCGCGGGTCGTCCGCGCGATCCAGGATCAGGCTGCGACGCTCGCTACCGTCGGGCCGTCCGCGGCGAACCTGACGCGCGGCGAGGCCGCGCGGCGCATCGTGGAGAAGGCCGGCCCCGGGTTCGAGAAGGTGTTCTTCACGAACGGCGGGGCGGATGCCAACGAGAACGCGATTCGGATGGCGCGGCTGTTCACGGGACGCGACAAGGTGCTCAGCCACTACCGCAGCTATCACGGCAACACGGGCGCGGCCATCGCGTCGACGGGTGACTGGCGACGGGTGCCGAACGAATACGGTCGCGGGCACGTCCACTTCTTCGGTCCGTTCCTGTATCGCACGGAGTTCTGGGCGGAGAGCGAGGAGCAGGAGTGCGAGCGCGCGCTGCGCCACCTGCACCGCACGATCGAGGCCGAGGGCCCGGACTCGATCGCGGCCGTGCTGCTCGAGGGCATCCCCGGCACCGCCGGCGTCCTCGTGCCCCCCGCCGGCTACCTCGCGGGGGTGCGCGACCTGTGCGACCGGTACGGCATCGTGCTGATCCTGGACGAGGTGATGGCGGGCTTCGGCCGCACGGGCACATGGTTCTCGTGGCAGAGCGAGCGCACGAATCCGACGGGCATCGTCCCCGACATCGTGACCTTCGCCAAGGGCGTCAACTCGGGGTACGTGCCGGTCGGCGGGGTGCTGCCGAAGGGCGAGATCGCCCGGCACTTCGACGACCGCGTGTTCCCCGGCGGACTGACGTACTCCGGGCATCCCCTGGCGAGCGCGTCGATCGTGGCCGCGCTGGACGCCATGACGGAGGAGGGCGTCGTCGAGCATGCCGCCCTGATCGGGGAGGAGCACCTCGGACCGGGGCTCGCGGCGCTCGCCGCGAAGCACGACGTGATCGGCGAGGTGCGCGGGCTCGGCGTCTTCTGGGCCCTCGACCTGGTCGCCGATCCGGACACCCGCGAGCCGCTGCCGGCGGCGGACGTCGCGCGGGTCAAGGCCGCCATGCTCGCGGAGGGTGTGCTTCCCTTCACTGCCGACAACAGGCTGCACGTCGTGCCTCCGTGCATCATCACGCCGGCCGAGGTCGTGGTCGGCCTCGCGGCCATCGACTCGGCGCTCTCAGCGCTCTGACCGGAAGGAACCCCCGCATGACCGCAGCCGAGCGGCCCCTGCGCGCCCTCGTCACCGGAGCATCGAGCGGCATCGGCGCCGCCACCGTCCGCCGCCTGCGCGCCGAGGGATGGGATGTCGTCGCCTCCGCGCGGCGCCGAGACCGCCTGGAGGCGCTCGCCGCCGAGACCGGCGCGCAGATCGTCGTCGCCGACCAGACCGACCCCGCCTCCATCGAGGCCCTGCGGGACGAGGTGCTTGCGACCGGTGCGCTGCACGCGCTCGTCAACAACGCCGGCAATGCGTTCGGTCTTGAGCCCGTCGACACGGGTGACCTCGAGAAGTGGCGAGCGATGTACGAGCTCAACGTGCTCGGCACCCTGCGGGTGACGCAGGCGCTCCTGCCGGCGCTGCGGGCATCCGGTCGCGGCGATCTGCTGACCGTCACCTCGACCGCGGCACATGCGCCTTACCCCGGCGGCGCCGGCTACACGGGCGTGAAGCATGCGGAGCGGATGATGGTGAACACGCTCCGGCTCGAACTCGCGGGCGAGCCGATCCGCGTGATCGAGATCGCGCCGGGCAACGTCGAGACCGAGTTCTCGCTCGTGCGCTTCGACGGCGACGCCGAGCGGGCCGCGGCCGTGTACGCCGGCTACGACCCGCTGGTCGCGGACGACGTGGCCGACGCGATCGCCTGGGCGCTGTCGCGTCCGCACCACGTGAACATCGACACGTTGATCCTGCGCCCGCGTGCGCAGGTCTCGAACACGCAGATCGCGCGCGCCTCGAAGTAGGGCGGTCGGGATCGGCGCGTCAGCACGCGCCGAATCGAGGAGATCCGGCGGGACGAGGACGATTCGTCGCGATACCCCCTCTGTTCGCCGGATCTCCTGGATCCGAGCCGGCTCGGATGCGTCACGACCCGCCACAGGCCGTGCGTGTCCCAGTTGTGGCCGTCGTCCCCGGCGGATTCCGGCCGCAGCCGGGACATGGATTGATCGACACCGGCGCGACGTGGGAGACGCGCGACGAGTGATCATCCGACGGTCGTGAGCGCGAAGACCGGATGATCCGGGGCCACGGCGACGAAGGCCGAGACGTCGGCCTCGTGGTGGGCGGCCACATGCGGGCGCACGAGCGGGACGAGGCGCACGTACTCCTTCAGGACGGGGGCTGCGGCATCCGGAGTGAGCTCCTCGACGCGGATCCGCTCGACCCGGGAGCCGCGCTCGAGCGTCGCCTCGCCGGCCGCGCGGATGTTGTGCACCCAGCCGACCGCGCCATACGGCGCCACCAGGTACCGACGGCCGCCGACCGTGATCGGGGTCACCGGCACGGTGTGCGGCTCGCCGGTGCGGCGACCGACCACGGTGAGCGCCGAGACCCCGGCGGGCGCCAGCCCGCGCCGTCCCAGCGCCGCCATGATCCGGTCGATCCGTCGGCGCACGGGCGAGGTCTTGTAGGTGCCGGCCATGGCGCCAGAGTAGGGCGGCGCGGCGCCCGGCGGAAGCGATCCGTCATACCCTGGGGGCATGCCGCTGAATGGTGAGTACCTGCCGTCCACCGCCGAGTGGGCGCGCACCCAGGCCGAGACGTACGAGGCGACAGGCGGAGCCGAGGCGAACACGCTGCGCGGCGTGCCCGTGATCGTGCTGACCACGGTCGGCGCGAAGACCGGGGGCCTGCGCAAGACGGCCCTCATGCGCGTCGAGCACGAGGGCCACTACGCCGTCGTGGCGTCGAAGGGCGGGGCTCCCGAGCCTCCGCAGTGGTACTTCAACCTGCGGAAGAACCCGCACGTCGAGCTGCAGGACGGGCCCGTCAAGCGCGAGTACACCGCGCGCGAGCTCGACGGTGCCGAGTACGACGAGTGGTGGGAGCGCGCGGTCGCCGTGTGGCCCGACTACGCGAACTACCAGACCAAGACGGACCGCAAGATCGCGGTGTTCGTGCTGGAGCCGCAGGACTGATCTCACCGGCGGAGCGCCGCCCGGGCCAGCCGAGTGGGCCGACGTAGAGTCGATCCGTCATGCATCGCTTCCTCGTCGCCCTGCTCGCCGCTCTTGACGCCGCCGTGTCGGCGATCGTCGGGTGGGCGGTCGTGCTGGTGCCGCTCCTGCTGATGTGGGTCTTCGCCTTCGGCGGCCTCGCCGACTGGTCGGCGCTGTGGCCGGCGACCGTGCGCATCTGGCAGCTGGGCAACTTCGTGCCGCTGTCGCTCTCGCTCGACGGCGACTTCCTCGTGGAGATGGGCCTGCCCGAGGAGGCCGGATCGTTCGTCCTTTCCCTCGCGCCCCTCGCGTTCGCCGTGCTGATCGCGGCGTTCGCCGCCCGCTCAGGACGCCGCGCGCTGCGCTCGGGGCGGTGGCTGACGGGCGTCGCCGCCGGTACGGCGACGACCGCGCTGGCGGCCGTCATCGGAAACCTCACCGCCGGCAATCCGGTGGCCTCCGGCGAGCCGTGGCAGGCGATCCTGCTGCCGACCCTCGTCTACGGCATCCCGATGCTGCTCGGCGCCGTCACCGGCGCCTGGAGCGAGGGGGATGACGGGATCGTCGATCGCCTGCACGACATCGCCGATCGGTTCCCGACGGGATGGCGTGAGTTCCCCGCCCTGATGGTGCGCGGGGGAGGGATGGCGCTCGCCGGGGTGATCGGCTTCGCCGCCCTCGCGATCGCGACTACGGTGCCCCTCCGCGGCGGCAGCCTGATCGCCCTGTACGAGGCATCCCAGGTCGACCTGACGGGTGCCATCCTGCTGACGGTCGCCCAGTTCGCCTACCTGCCGACGATGATCGGCTGGTCGCTCGCGTGGATCTCGGGGCCCGGTTTCGCGCTGGGCGCGGGGACCGGCGTCACCCCCGCCGGCTCGCAGCTCGGCGTGCTTCCGGGTATCCCGATGCTCGGGCTCATCCCCGAGCACGGCTCGCCCCTCCTGCTGCTGTCGGTGCTCGCCCCCGTCGCGGCCGGCGCGATCGCGGGATGGGGCATCCGGATCGCCTTCCGCGCCGAGGCGCACGCCGAGGGATCGGATCACGAGCCGACCGCCCCGCGGGTCGTGCTCGCGGTCGGGATCGCCGTGATCGCGGGAGCCGGTGCGGCGCTCATCGCGGTGCTGACCTCGGGGTCGCTGGGCCCCGGCCGGCTTGCGGTCACGGGCCCCGAGCCGGGTGCAATGGCGCTCGCGGTCGGCCTCGAGGTGCTCGTCGGCGCAGCCATCCTGCTGCTCGCCCCGCGCCGATACGAGCAGCGCCTCGGCCAGTGGGTCCGCGGCGACGACGATGCGGAAGAACCCGCGAGCACGACGCGCGCGAACTGAGCGCCCCGCTCCGACAGAAACCCACCATGTGCGAGCGCGCCCCGCGCGCGAGCGTGCGGGCCCATGGCCCGCCTCCTCACGCCCCTCGATGGAGCGAAGCGACAGCGTCCGCACACGCGAGCGGCATCCGCGAAGCGGGTGCCCGAGTGGATGCGGGCGGCGTGAGCAAAGGAACTCGGCGTGAGAAACTAACCCAATGCTGTCGGTCGCCGTTCTCATCTCGGGCACGGGCTCGAATCTCCGGGCCCTCCTCGAGGCGGCGAACGATCCCGCGTACCCGGCGCGAGTGGTCGCGGTGGGCGCGGATCGCGATGCCGCAGGGCTCGCTCATGCGGACGAGTTCGGCATCCCCGGCTTCGTTGTGCCGTTCCGCGAGTACACCTCGCGCGAGGAGTGGGCCGAGGAGCTCGGCCGCCGGCTCGACGAGCTGCAGCCCGACCTGATCGTGCTGAGCGGCCTCATGCGGCTGCTTCCCGCCGCGCTCGTCGCACGCTGGCAGCCGCGCATCATCAACACGCACCCCGCGTTCCTGCCCGAGTTCCCCGGGGCGCATGGCGTGCGCGATGCGCTTGCCGCGGGCGTCCCGGAGACCGGCGCCAGCGTGATCGTCGTGGACGACGGCGTCGACACCGGGCCGATCCTCGCGCAGGAGCGCATCCCGGTTCTTCCCGGCGACACCGAGGAGACGCTCCACGACCGGATCAAGCCGGTCGAGCGGCGGCTCCTGATCGACGTGGTGCGCCGCATCGCGACCGGCGACATCGACCTCGCACGCTCGTCCCGTCAGCCCGCTTAGATCCGTCCCCACCGATCCCGCCGATCCGTCATCCGGATCCGGATCACCGCCTCACCCGAAGGAGCACGACATGGCCGGCCCCCGCCACGACCCCTCGCTGTACCGCGATCGCGACCTGGTGCCGATCCGGCGCGCGCTCGTGTCCGTCAGTGACAAGACCGACCTGCTGACGATCGCGGAGGCCCTCGCCGGCGCCGGGGTCGAGATCGTGTCGACCGGATCCACGGCCGCGACGATCCGCGACGCGGGCTTCGAGGTGACGGATGTCGCGTCGATCACCGGCTTCCCCGAGATGCTCGACGGGCGCGTGAAGACGCTTCACCCGAACGTGCACGGCGGCCTGCTCGCCGACCTTCGCCTCGAGCACCACGAGAACCAGCTCGGCGACCTCGGCATCGCCCCGTTCGAGCTCGTGATCGTCAACCTGTACCCGTTCGTCGAGACCGTCCGCTCCGGTGCGGAGGGCGACGAGGTCGTGGAGCAGATCGACATCGGCGGGCCGGCGATGGTGCGCGCTTCGGCGAAGAACTTCGCCAATGTCGCGATCGTCGTCTCGCCCTCGTCGTACCCTGCGATCATCCAGGCCGTCGCCGACGGCGGCACCTCGCTGTCGCAGCGCCGCGAGCTCGCCGCCCGCGCGTTCGCGCACACCGCCGCGTACGACACCGCCGTCGCGCAGTGGTTCGCCGAGGAGACCCTCGTCGGCGAGAGCGGCCTGCCCGATCACCTCACCATCCAGGCCGAGAAGCTCGCCGACCTGCGCTACGGCGAGAACTCGCACCAGCGCGCGGCGCTGTACTCCCGCGTCGGCGGTCACGGCATCGCCCAGGCGACGCAGCTGCAGGGCAAGGAGATGTCGTACAACAACTACGTCGACGGCGACGCCGCCCTGCGTGCCGCGTACGACATGGTGCTGCCGGCTGTCGCGATCATCAAGCACGCGAACCCGTGCGGCATCGCGGTCGCCGCCCCAAACGCGCTCGATCCCATCGCGAGCGCCCACCTTCGCGCGCACGAGTGCGACCCGGTGTCGGCGTTCGGTGGCGTGATCGCCGCGAACCGCCCGGTCACGCTGAAGATGGCCGAGAATCTGCGCGACATCTTCACCGAGGTGATCGTGGCGCCCGACTTCGAGCCGGCCGCGCTCGAGGTGTTCGCCGAGAAGAAGAACCTGCGCCTGCTGAAGCTGCCCGTGAACTGGCGCCAGGAGGGGATGGACGTGCGTCTGGTCTCGGGCGGCCTCCTGCTGCAGGATGCCGACCGCTTCCCCGAGGACGACTTCGAGTCGGTCGCCGCGAACTGGCAGCTCGTCGCGGGCGGGGTGCCCGAGGATGTCTCGGTGCAGGACCTCGTGTTCGCCTGGAAGTCGTGCCGCGCGGTGAAGTCGAACGCCATCGTGCTCGCCCGGAACGGCGCCACGGTCGGTGTGGGCATGGGCCAGGTCAACCGCGTCGACTCGTGCCGCCTCGCGGTCGAGCGCGCGGGAGAGCGCGCGGCCGGATCGATCGCCGCGTCCGACGCCTTCTTCCCGTTCTCGGACGGCCCCGAGGTGCTGATGAACGCCGGCGTGAAGGTCATCATCCAGCCCGGCGGCTCGGTGCGCGACGAGGAGACCATCGCCCTGGCGAAGGACCGCGGCGTCGCGATGTACTTCACGGGCGAGCGCCACTTCTTCCACTGAGCCCCTTGGCCGGTCGGGATCGGGATCCCGCTCCGGAGTCGCAGTCCCTTCGGATCGCCTCCCGCAGACTTTGCGCCTGAGGGAGGCGTTTCGCTGTGCTGGGCCGGGCGGGGAGCCGATCCTCCCGCCAATCCCGCGCCAACGACTCCTCCGCGGAATCCCGCTCCCTCCGCTCGCGGTGGGTCGGATCCCGCTCCGGAGTCGCGGTTCCCTCGGTCGTTGAGCGACGAGCGCCAGCGAGGAGTCGAAACGGCCCGGACTTCGCCACGGGCCAGGCCCGTGATGCGGTCGCTTCGGCTCGCTTCGCTCGCTCAGCAACCGGCGGGGGGTCGAGATGACCTGCGCCGGGCCACCTATCTCCGCGCACGGCGGTCACACCGCCGTGTCCGAAAACCGCCAGCCGTCGGCGGATCGCCGTGTCAGGCTTGGGGCATGAGCCCGGACATGACCTTCGACCAGCGGTACACGGCGATCTCGTCGCGCGACGCGCGGTTCGACGGGCAGTTCGTCACGGCGGTGCGCTCGACCGGCATCTACTGCCGGCCATCCTGCCCCGCACGCACGCCGAAGGAAGCGAACGTCACGTTCTACCCGACGAGCGCCGCGGCGCACGAGGCGGGCTACCGGGCGTGCAAGCGCTGCCTGCCCGAGGCGGCGCCGGGATCACCCGACTGGAACCTGCGCGGCGACGTCGCCGGCCGCGCCATGCGGCTCATCGCCGACGGCGTGGTCGAGCGCGAGGGCGTGTCGGGGCTCGCCGCGCGGCTGGGCTACTCGTCGCGCCACCTCACGCGGCTGCTCGCGGCCGAGCTCGGCGCCGGCCCCCTCGCGCTCGCCCGCGCCCACCGCGCGCACACCGCGCGGCTGCTGCTCGTCGGCACCGACCTTCCGGCGGCGGATGTCGCCTTCTCCGCCGGGTTCGCGAGCGTCCGCCAGTTCAACGACACGGTCCGCGAGGTGTTCGGGATGACCCCCACCGAGCTGCGCGCGCGGCGCCGGGTGGGATCGCCCACCCCGACCGGCATCGACCTCGCGCTGCCGTACCGGGAGCCGTTCGATCCCGCGGGGCTGTTCGCCTGGATGGGCGTGCGCGCCCTCGCCGGCGTCGAGGAGGGCGATGCGCACTCGTTCGCCCGCGCCATCCGGCTTCCACACGGGCCCGCGTGGTTCCGGCTCTCCCACGAGGGCGGCCGGCTGCGGCTGCAGGCGAAGCTCGAGAGCCTCGCCGACCTGTCCACGCTCGTCGCCCGAGCACGCCGCCTGTTCGACCTCGACGCCGATCCGGTCGCGATCGACGAGGCGCTCTCGCGGCATCCCGAGCTCGCCGCACACGTCGCCGAGAACCCAGGCATCCGGCTGCCGGGGACGGCCGACCCGCACGAGCTGCTCATCCGCGCGATGGTCGGCCAGCAGATCTCCGTCGCCGCCGCCCGCACGCACCTCACCCGCCTCACCGAGGCACTCGGCGAGCGCGTGATGCTCGCCGGGGAGGAGCGCATCCTGTTCCCCACGATGGCGGCGATCGCCGAACGCGGGGCGGACGTGCTGCGCGGCCCGGCCGTGCGCATCCGGGCGATCACGGGTGCCGCCGCCGCGCTCGCCTCGGGCGAGCTCACCCTCACCACCGGCGACGACGCCGCCGAGCAGCGCGCCGCGCTCTTGGCGATGCCCGGGATCGGCGCGTGGACGGCCGATTACGTCCGGATGCGCGTGATCGGCGACCCCGACATCGTGCTCACCGGCGACGTCGCGCTGCGCACCGGCGCGGCCCGCGCGGGCATCCCCGCCGAGCCGCGCGAGCTCGCCGCCTGGGCCGCGCGCACCGCGCCGTGGCGCTCGTACCTCTCGATGCACCTTTGGCGGCTCGCCGCCGGGCCGGCCGTCGCGGTTCCGAAAACCGGACCGGTGGTGCCCGTGAGGCGAACGAGGCATCAGGAGACCACACCCGTCACATCCGTCCGGCTTCCGGAACCCGCCGAGGAGGCGTCATGACCGCGACCATCCAGACCCTCGACACCCCCGACGGGGCGTTCACGCTCGTCGCCGACGCGGATGGATCCGTGCTCGCCTCCGGCTGGACGTCCGACCCCGAGACGATGCTGAACCGGATCCATCCGGGCCTGCGACCCGTGGATGTGCGCGAGGGCGAGACCGCGGCGGCCGACGCCGTGCGGGCGTACTACGCCGGGAACGTCGCCGCGATCGACGACGTGGCCGTGCGGCAGCGCGGCACCGAGCTGCAGCTCGCCGGCTGGAAGGCGCTGCGCCGCATCACTCCGGGCGCGCCCCTGACGTACACGGCGTTCGCGGCCGCGCTCGGATCGCCCCGCGCGGTGCGCGCGGCGGCGTCGATCTGCGCGCGCAACGCCCCGGCGCTGTTCGTGCCCTGCCACCGGGTGCTGCGCGGCAACGGCTCGCTCGGCGGCTTCGCGTGGGGCCTCGACGTCAAGCGCGCGCTGCTCGCGCGCGAGGGCGCGGCGCTGCTGTAGCGGGGCCGGCCGCGGACAGGCTCGATGTGGCGGGAAGGTGGGTGGGTGCGGCGTTTCGACTCGCTTCGCTCGCTCAACGACCAGAAGCGGCGGGAGTTCCGCCGAGGCGCCCTCGGGGTGCGCCAGCCGGGATACGGTCGAACAGGAGCGAAACTCTGCCCTGATCAGCCCCGACTCATTGCGGTCAGCGCTTTCCGGGCAATAGGTTGGAAGGCTCCGCCGGTTCCGGCACGAAACCCCTTTCTCGAGAGATCATGACCAGCCCTTCTCCGCGCCTGTCCACTCCCAGGGCGCTCCTGCGCCTGCTCGAATTCGCCCGTCCCGTGCTGCCGCGGCTCGGCTTCGGCGCGCTCACCGCACTCGGCGCGGCCGTCATCGCGCTGATGATCCCGATCGTCCTCGAGCAGCTGGTCTCCGGGCCGATCGCATCGGGCGACACCACCGCCGTGGTGTGGGGCGCGGTCGCGGTGCTCGTGCTCGGCCTTCTCGAAGCACTCATGGTCTACCTGCGCCGCTGGCTGGTGCTCGGCCCCGCGACCCTCGTCGAGTACGACATCCGGCGCACGTTCTACAGCCGCCTTCAGCACCTGCCCGTGTCGTTCCACGACCGCTGGCAGTCGGGCCAGCTGCTGAGCCGCATGATGCAGGACATCAGCCTCATCCGCCGCTGGATGGCGTTCGGTCTCATCCTGCTGGTGGTGAACGTCCTCACCGTGATCATCGGTGCGGTGCTGCTGTACCAGTGGCACTGGGCGCTCGCCACGGTCTTCATCGTCTCGGGCCTGCCCCTGTGGATCCAGGGCTTCCTGTTCGAGAAGCAGTACGGCACGCTCACGCGCCTCAGCCAGGATCAGCAGGGCGACCTCGCGACCAGCGTCGAGGAGAGCGTGCACGGCATCCGCGTGCTGAAGGCCTTCGGACGCGGCCCGCACGCCCTCCACCGCTTCACGCGCCAGGCCCAGACCCTGCGCGACACCGAGATGCGCAAGGCCGGAGCGATCGCCCGCATCGACTTCTGGCTCGTGTTCATGCCCGAGGTCGCGTTCGCGGTCTCGCTCGTGCTCGGCATCCTGCTCGCGTCGATGGGGCAGATCGACGTGCCCCAGCTGCTCGCGTACTTCGCGATGGCCACCATCCTGCGCTGGCCGATCGAGTCCATCGGATTCTTCTTCGCCTTCACGATGGATGCCCGCACCGCCACCGACCGCATCTTCGAGGTGTTCGACGCGCACAACGACATCACCGACCCCGCCGAGCCCGTCGAGATCCGGGATCCGCAGGGGGCCCTGGCATTCGAGAACGCGCACTTCCGCTACCAGGACGCGGGCGGCGCGGAGCCGGATCTGCTGAACGGCATCGACCTCGCGGTGCGACCGGGCGAGACGATGGCGCTCGTTGGCCTGACCGGATCGGGCAAGACCACGCTGACGACCCTTCCGACGCGCCTCTACGACGTCACCGGCGGCCGCGTCACGATCGACGGCGTGGATGTGCGCGACCTGCGTCTCGTCGACCTGCGCCGGATCATCGCCACCGCGTTCGAGGACGCCACCCTGTTCTCGGCCTCGGTGCGCGACAACGTGCTGCTCGGCCGCGACGACCTCGACCCGGGCAGCCCCGAGGCCGAGCGCGTGCTGCGCGAGGCGCTCGCCGTCGCACAGGCGGCGTTCGTCGACGACCTGCCGCTCGGCGTGGACACCATGATCGGCGAGGAGGGCCTGTCGCTCTCGGGCGGACAGCGCCAGCGCCTCGCGCTCGCCCGCGCGGTCGCCGCCCGCCCCGCCGTGATCGTGATGGACGACCCGCTGTCGGCCCTCGACGTCGACACCGAGGAGCGCGTGCAGCACGAGCTGCGCCGCGTGCTGGCCGGCACCACGGCGCTGATCGTGGCCCACCGCCCCTCGACCGTGGCCCTCGCCGACCGCGTCGCCCTGCTCGAGGGCGGGCGCATCACCGCCATCGGCACGCACGCCGAGCTGATGGCCTCCTCGTCGCACTACCGCTCCGTCATCTCGAGCTTCGAGCGCGAGGAGGCCGAGGAGCGCGCCTGGCGCAACGACCCGAACCCCACGTCCGAACTCGACGTCATCACCGCTCAGGATGGGGAAGCACGATGAGCAGCACAGTGCAGGGAACCGCGGGCGAGGACCGCTCCGACTACACGCGCGAGGAGAGCAAGGCGATCCGCCGGCGCTCGCTGAAGCTCCTCTGGTCGCTGCTGCGGCCGATGCGGGGCCAGGTCATCCTGGTCGGCGTCGTCGTCGTCGCGCAGACCGCGCTGCGCGTGCTCGGCCCGGCGCTGCTCGGCCTCGGGCTCACCGCCGCGCTGCCCGCCGTGCTCGAGCGCTCGGACTGGGGCCCCGCCTGGCTCATCGGCGGTGCCTACCTGGTGACCGCCGTCGGCGGCGCGTCCCTGCTCGCCTGGTACGACATCCTCGCCGCCCGCGTCACGCAGAACGTGCTGCTCGACCTGCGCACACGCGTCTTCCGCCACACGCAGCTGCTGAGCCTCGAGTTCCACGAGAGCTACACGTCGGGCCGGATCATCTCGCGCCAGACGAGCGACCTCGACACCATCCGCGAACTCCTCAACGGCGGCCTGACGCAGCTCGTCAACGGTGTCCTCTACGGCGCGTTCACCTTCATCGCGCTGATGATCATCGACTGGCAGTCGGGTCTCGTGCTCGTCGTCGCCGCCGTGCCGCTGGCGTTCCTGATGCGCTGGTTCTACCTGGCCTCGCAGCGCACATACCGCGACTCCCGCGTGATCAGCGCGAAGGTGATCGTGAAGTTCGTCGAGACCATGACGGGCATCCGCGCGGGCAAGGCGTTCCGCACCGAGCCGCGCAACGAGGACGAGTTCGGCGACCTCGCGATGGACTACCGCGACGTCAACATGCGCTCGATCCGCCTGTTCGGCACCTTCGAGCCCGGCCTGATGGCGATCTCCGCCTTCTCGATCGGCATCGTCGTCCTCTGGGGCGGCGTCCGGCTCACCTGGGGCGAGTTCTCCGTCGGCCTGCTGCTGTCGGCGGTGCTGTACGTGCGCAACTTCTTCACGCCGCTGCAGGAGGTCGCCATGTTCCTGAACTCGTTCCAGGCGGCATCCGCGGCCCTCGAGAAGGTGTCGGGCGTGCTCGAGGAGGAGCCGACCGTGCCGGATCCCACGGCCCCCGTCGCCCTGCCCGACGCGCGTGGCGGCATCCGCTTCGAGGACGTCACCTTCGCCTACGGAACGGGCCGGGTGATCCTGCCCGCCTTCTCGCTCGACATCCCCGCGGGGCAGACGGTCGCACTCGTCGGCACCACGGGCGCCGGCAAGTCGACCCTCGCGAAGCTCGTCTCGCGCTTCTACGACCCGAGCAAGGGGCGGGTCACGCTCGACGGCGTCGACCTGCGCGACCTCCACCCGCGCGACCTGCGCCGCGCCATCGTGATGGTCACCCAGGAGGCCTACCTGTTCAGCGGCACGGTCGCCGACAACATCGCGCTCGGACGCCCCGACGCGACGTTCGAGGAGATCGTCGCCGCCGCCAAGGCCGTGGGCGCCGACGCGTTCATCCAGAGCCTTCCCGACGGCTATCACACCGACGTCAACAAGCGCGGCGGCCGCGTCTCCGCGGGCCAGCGCCAGCTGATCTCGTTCGCACGCGCGTTCCTCGCCGACCCGTCGGTCCTGATCCTGGATGAGGCGACCGCCTCGCTCGACATCCCGTCCGAGCGCGCGATCCAGGATGCGCTGCAGACCCTGCTCGCCGACCGCACCGCGATCATCATCGCCCACCGCCTGTCGACCGTCGCAATCGCCGACCGCGTGCTCGTCATGGAGCACGGGGCGGTCATCGAGGACGACACCCCGGAGGCGCTCATCGCGGGGACGGGCAAGTTCGCGCAGCTTCACGCCGCTTGGCGGGAGTCGCTCGTCTGATCCCGTGGGGTGTTGCGCTTCGGCTGCGGGGCGCGTGCGCTTCGGCTGCGGGGCTCGGGTTCCGTTGGCGCTAGCAGGGGACCCGTCCGGCGTGCTCGCCCGCAGAGCGGACGAGCCGACCAGACACCCTGATGCGCCATCGGAACCCGGCCCCTCCGCCTCGCTCGGGCCGGGGAAGGTGCTCGGCGGGGTTCCGGCTTGTGAGGGTCTGCGGGGCGCGTGCGCTTCGGCTGCGGGATCGGGTCCCTCCGGCGCTAGCAGGGGACCCGTCTGCGACGTTCGCCCGCAGAGCGGACGACCGGCGCAGACACCCTGATGCGCCTTCGGGACCCGACCCCTCCGCCTACGCTGGCCTCGGCTGGGCCCGGCGATCGGGGGATGTGGAAAAGCGAGAGCGGATCCTGCGGATCCGGCTCTCGCTTTTCGGGTGTGAAGAGGATGGCGACGGGGTCTCGATGGGGGAGGGGGATTCGAGACCCCGCCGCCGGCATGAGCTCAGCGTCCGCGACTCGAGGTCGCACCGATGAGACAAGTCGAAGTGAGGATCCCCCGTCGACCGGATCTCTAGACGCGGATCTCAGCGACCACTTCACCGTACTCCGTCTCGCCCACCGGTGTGAAGCCGACACGGTGGAAGAAGGCCTCGGGCCCGCCCTCGCCGGCCTCGTAGATCACGGTGAGGTGATCGAGCCCGCGGCGGCGCACCTCCTCGACGAGAGCCTCGACGGCGAAGCGGCCGATGCCGCGTCCCTGGTCGTCCGCATCTACGTTGATGCGCAGCAGCACGGAGCGGAAGTGCTCGCTCGGCGCCTCCTCGTCGAAGCTCGCGCTGACGAAGCCGACGACGTCATCGCCGTCGAGAACCACCCGCTGCCAGGCCTTTGACGGATTGATGACGGTCGCGGCGATGCCGTACGACACGGGAGCGAGGAACTGCTCCTGACCGGGCTTCAGCGACATGGTGTTCACCGCGACGATCGTCGCGGCGGAGAGCTCGACCAGGTTCAGCGTCATACTGCCAGGCTAACCGCTCCCCGGATGGGGCGCGCAAGCGAGTTTCCCGGCTCCCGTCGGCGGGACGTGCGCGCGATGGAATGGGGGGAGAACTCCCCAGATCCGCAGATCCGGGGAGTCTCACTCAGTCGTGGACCCAGACCTCGGTGCCGACCTGCGCGAAGCGGTACATGTGCTCGGCGGCGGCCTCGGTCATGTTGACGCAGCCGTGGCTGAGGAAGTTGCCCGGACCGAAGTTGCTGTGCCAGTACGTGCCGTGGAAGCCCTGGTCGCCGTTGTAGTACGTGACCCACTTCACGTTTCCCGTGCAGTAGTCGAACTTCGTGCTGGGGTCAGGCACGTAGTTGCCGACCGCGTCGCAGTCGCCCATGTGCTGGGTCGTCAGCTGGCCGTATACCTCGTAGTGGCCGGTCTGGGTGTCGTAGCCGGGCTTGCCGAACGCGACGGGGTACGACGCGGTCAGCTTCTCCTCGCCCGACTTCGGGCCCTCGTACATGTAGGTCATGCCGGCGCTCTTGTCGACCTCGACGCGGCGGAACACCGTCTGGGTCTCGAACTTCACGACGTCGCCCTGCAGCTCGAACTGAAGGTCGCCGCCCTTCAGCGAGTCGGCGATGCTCTCGGCCACGCCCTCGGTCGACTCGATGCCGAAGCCGTTCTGGCCCTCCTGCAGCACGTGCAGGTGGTCGCCGTTCGAGTTGGTGACGACCTTCTCGTTGACGACGTCCTGGTTCACCTTGGCCGGGAGATCCTTGATCGCCTCCTCGATCGCGCCCATATCGGGGGTCACGACGAAGTCGCCCGTCTCGGGGTCGGCCTGGGTGTCCATCCACGACTGGATCTCGTCGAGGGCCACGCCGTGCGCGCGCTCCTCCTGCAGGTAGAAGCCGGCGGCGTCGGCCTGGTCGTTCAGCTTCGCGGCGAAGGCCTGCGCCTCGTCGGTGGTCGCGGCGGCCTCGACCTCGGCCTGCGTGGCGGAGATCTCGATCGGGCCGCCCTCGGTGGGGCCGGCGGCGATGGCCTCGGTGACGCTCGCGGCGAGGGCCTCGACGTCGACGCCCTGACCCGCCTGGGACTCCTCGACGGTGTAGGTCTTCGACTCGCCGTCGAACACGACCTGGGCGTTCACCGAGTCGGAGTACAGGTCAGGCACCGCGGCGCGCAGCGCCTCGGTGGCCTTCTCGGCGTCGATCGTGACGGTGCCGCTGGCCTCGCCCTGACCCCAGGTGCCGAGGTTCCAGGCGGGGTACGACTCGAACGCGTCGCCCGCGACGGCCTGCGCGTCGATCGAGAGCCCGAGCTCCTCGCCCGTGAGGGTCGCGCCGCCGATCGTGAACTCGGTGTCGGCGAGGTGGGTGGCGACGGCCTCGGTGGCCGCGCCCTGCGTCATCAGGCCGACCGGGGCGCCGGCGGCGGTGACGCCGGGCGCGATCAGGACGAGCGAGGCGACAACGGCGCCCGCGGCGAGGAGGCCGGTCGGGATGCCGAAACCGAGCCACGCGCCGAGGTGGCGCTTCTTCGGCGGATCCGCCTGCGCCCACTGGACCTCGGGGGTCGCCTCACCGGGCGCGAGCACGGTGGTCACCGCGGTGGGCGTGTCGCCCGCACCGCTGCCGTCGCTCACGCCCTCGGGCTTGGTCGCCACGTCCGTCACGATTACCCCCTGATGACTTGGATCCGCGCGCCGATCGGTTGCGCAGAGATGCCGTCAACATAGGGTATGGCCGCAAACAGCCGGTCAGACAGTGGTGCGATTACAGAATCACTACGATGCGCTGAGCATCTGGTGGCCGTCGGTTCCGGTCAGCGGGATCAGCGCCAGGGAATGCCGTCAGCGCGGTGGAAGCCGATGCCGGCCTCGGTCCAGGCTTCCTCGAGCCCGGCAATCCGCTCCCGGAACGACTCCCACGTGCGCTCGGCGCTGCCGGCGGGCGGCGACCATCCCGCCTCCGCCGCCGATCCGATCCGGGGGAACATCAGGAGGTCGATGTCGGCGAGCGTGCGCACCGTCTCGGTCCACAGCGGCGCCTCGACGCCGAGGATCGCCGCCTCCGGCAGGTCGGGGATGACGCCCGCCGGGTCCCAGTCGTAGGAGCGGGCGACGCTCGTCGGCCCATCCGCCCACGTCAGGCCGATGGGCGTCTCGGCGTCGTACTTCATGTCGAGGTAGATGGCGTCGGCGGGCGACAGGATGAGCCGGCCGCCCTTGTCGGCGAACGCCCGCGCGCGCTCGGCGTGGTCGCCGGTGCGGAAGCCCCAGTACTGGCCGATCGTGCCGCGCGGCAGATCGGCGACGCTAGCCTCGTGCCAGGTCAGCGGGGTCTTGCCGGTCTCGGCGACGATGCGGGTGGCGAGCTCGATCATCGCGCGGAAGTCGGCGGGGTCGGTGCCGAGCGCCTCGTCGCCGCCGACGTGCACATACGGGCCGGGGGTGACGGCCGCGATCTCGCCCAGCACCTCGCGCAGGAACGGCTCGAGCCCGGGCCGGGGATCCGGAAGCGCTCACGCTGCGCGACGACCTCGCGCGCGGGGTCGCGGCGGCCGTGCACGTGCTCGCCCTCACGGTCGATCCGGCGGTCATCGTGATCGGCGGCGGAGTCGCCCGCCTCGGCGATCGGCTGCGCGCGATTGTTCGTTCGGCGCTCGTTGAGCGCTCTGCGCGGTCGATTTTCCTGACATCCCTCGCTCTGCCTGAGAGGATCGAACTGCTCCCTCCGGACTCATCGGCAGGAGCGCTCGGCGCCGCTCTCGCCGTCCCCGCCACGCACGAACCGGCCCTCGGCCGGTGAACGGCGCGACGCGGACACGAGAGCCCGGGCTCTGAACCGAACGAGAGGCTTCCCATGGCTGAGATCGTCATCGTCCCCGACCGCGCGGCGGCCGGAGCCCTCGTCGCCGACGAGATCGCCGCGCTCATCGCACGCAAGCGCGACGCGGTGCTGGGACTGGCGACCGGATCCACCCCGCTGCCCGTGTACGAGGCGCTGCGCTCGCGCCTCGCCGGCGTGGACGTGTCGCAGGTGCGCGGCTTCGCGCTCGACGAGTACGTGGGTCTCGACCCGGCGCATCACGAGAGCTACCGGTCGGTCATCCACCGCGAGGTCGTCGAGCCGCTCGGGCTCGACCCGGCCCGCATCCGTGTTCCCGACGGGACGCTCGACGGCATCGAGCACCACGGCGAGATCTACGAGGCGGCGATCCTGGAGGCAGGCGGGGTCGACCTTCAGATCCTCGGCATCGGCACCGACGGGCACATCGGCTTCAACGAGCCCGGATCGTCGTTCGGATCCCGCACGCGCGTGAAGACCCTCACGCAGCAGACCCGCGAGGACAACGCGCGCTTCTTCGACTCGATCGACGACGTGCCGATGCACTGCATCACCCAAGGGCTCGGCACGATCCTCGAGGCGCGGCACCTCGTGCTGCTCGCGTTCGGCGAGGGAAAGGCCGAGGCGATCGCCGGCGCGCTCGAGGGGCCGCTGACCGCGTCGCTCCCGGGATCGGCGATCCAGCTCCATCCGCACGTCACGGTGGTGATCGACGAGCAGGCGGCCACGCGTCTCGCGCACGCCGACTACTACCGCTACGCCTACGCGAACAAGCCCGCCTGGCAGGGGCTGTAACAAGGTTTTTCAGGTCCCGCACCCCGGTTATCGAGCGAGCTTGCGAGTCGAGATGACCCGCTCGCACGGATGGGCGGCTTCGGGTCGGTCGCTTCGGCTCGCTGGCGCTCGCTCAGCAACCGGTGGGGGTAAAGGTGCGGCGTGTGCACCTTCACACGCGTTGTTCGGTGCTTTTGCCGCACCTTTGCGTGCACCCACCTCGGTTATCGAGCGAGCTTGCGAGTCGAGATGACGGCTCGCACAGATGCGCGGGCGGCTTAAGGTCGGTCGCTTCGGCTCGCTGGCGCTCGCTCAGCAACCGGCGGGGGCGCAGGCCCTTTGCTCAAACCCGGTTATCGAGCGAGCTTGCGAGTCGAGATGACGGCTCGCACAGATGCGCGGGTGCGCTGCGCTCGCTCGACGAACGCTGATCAGGCGTCGAAGACCTTGCCCGGGTTGAGGATGCCCTGCGGGTCGAAGACCCGGGCGATGTCGCGCTGCAGCTGCCACTGATCCGGGCCGAGCTCGTCCGCGAGCCAGCGGCGCTTCAGCAGGCCGATGCCGTGCTCGCCCGTGAGCGTGCCGCCCAGCCGGATCGCGGAGCGGAAGAGGTCATCCGCCGCATCCCAGATCTGCTGCGGCACCTCGTCGCCCTGGAAGATGAAGTTCGGGTGCAGGTTGCCGTCCCCCGCGTGCGCGACGGTCGGGATCTCCACGCCGTGCGCCCGCTCGACCCGCGCGATCTCGTCGAACATCGCGGTCATCTGGGAGCGGGGCACCGAGACGTCCTCGATCAGCGCCGTGCCGAGCGTCTCCATCGCCGGATGCATCGCGCGGCGGATCGCGAGCAGCCGCTCGCCCTCCTCGCGGTCGTACGTGATGGTGACGGTGCCGCCCATGTGGCGCAGCACCTCGGCGATGGCGTCGGCCTCGGTGCGCGAGGCGGGCCCATCCGTCTGGATCGTGAGCTGCGAGGCCCCGGGCGTCGGCGCGGGAAGGCCGAGCAGTGCGTGGGCGGCGGCGAGGCTCGTCGCATCCATCAGCTCCATGATCGCGGGCTGGATACCGGCGGCCGTGACCGCGGAGGATCCGGATGCCGCATCCCGCACGGTGGGGAACGTCGCCGCGACGGTGCAGACCTCGCCCGGCACCAGGCGCCGCAGCTTCAGGGCGGCGCCGACGATGACGCCGAGCGTCCCCTCCGAGCCGATCATGAGCGAGGTGAGGTCGAGGCCGGTGACCCCCTTGACGCTGCGGTGTCCCATCCGGATCAGGCGTCCGTCGGCGAGCACGACGTCGACGCCGAGCACCGCATCGCGCACGACGCCGTACTTCGCGCACAGCAGGCCGCCGGCGCCCGTGGCGATGTTGCCGCCGACGGTCGAGATCGCGCGGGATGCCGGATCCGGCGCCCACCAGAGACCGTGCGAGGCGAGCTGGGCGTTGAGGTCGGCGTTCAGGATGCCGGGCTCGACGACCGCGAGCAGGTCATCGGGGGAGACCTCGAGGATGCGCGTCATCCGCCGCACGGACAGGGCGATCTCGCCGCCGCCCGCGTTCGCAGCCCCGGCGAGACCGGTGCCGGCGCCGCGCGTGACGACGGGAGTGCCGGTCGCGCTGGCGATCCGCATCGTCGTCTGCACGTCCTCGACCGTCTCGGCGTGCACGACCGCCAGCGGGGGAGCGGATGCCCGGTGCCCCGACTTGTCGGCGCGGGCGAGTTCGAGGGAGGCCGGGCTCGTGTCGACGAGCTCGCCGAGCTCGGCGCGCAGCCGCTCGAGGACCGACATCGGTCAGGCGACGTTGCGCCGTGCCACCGCGACGCCGACCGCGACGCTGACGACGCCGACGGCGAGACCGATCCACGGCTGGCCGAGGGCCCACCACGCGAGCGTCGCGGACAGGAAGATCAGCAGCTCGACCACGATCCGGATGAACGGGTGCACCGCGAACACGGCCTTCGGCGAGACGAACAGCGCCCACAGCAGGATGGCGAGCGCCGGCGCGCCGAGCCCGGCGACGATGTTCCACGGCAGCGACCAGGCGAGGAACCCCCACAGCGCGAGGCTTCCGACGGCGACGAGCTCGGTCAGGAAGCGCAGCACGTCGAGGGCGGAGATCCGGCGCGTAGCGGTGTCGGGCATGGGTTCCAGTCTACGGCGGCCCCTCCCGGTCGTTGAGCGGAGCGCAGCGGAGTCGAACCCATCGGCCGGGCGTGGTGGGCACAGGTCGCTCCGGCTGCGGGCTCGGGTTCCGTCGGCGCTCGCAGGGAACCCGTCTGGCCGTGTCGCCCGCAGAGCGGACGACGCGGCCAGACACCCTGATGCGCCGGCGGAACCCGATCCCTCCGCCTGCGCGGGCCCGCCGCAGCTTGTCGGCCGGGCGGGGGCGGCACAGGTCGGCTTCGACTCAGTCGCTGGCGCTCCTTCGCTCACCCCGTTTCGACTTCGTTCGCAAGCTCACTTCGCTCAACGACCGGAGGTACTCAACGACCGGAGGGGAGTTCGACCCACTGGTCGTTGAGCGGAGCGCAGCGGAGTCGAAACGGGCTGAGCGACACTTCGACTCGCTTCGCTCGCTCAGTGCGGGTCTCCGCGAGTCGAAGCCACCGGCCGGGCGTGGTGGGCACAGGTCGGCTTCGACTCAGTCGCTGGCGCTCCTTCGCTCACCCCGTTTCGACTTCGTTCGCAAGCTCACTTCGCTCAACGACCGGAAGGGGCTCAACGACCGGAGGTGTTCGACGCCCGGAGGGTGTGCGACGCCCGGATGGGTTCATCGGCTGAGCGGGCGACCGCTGGCCCTCGTCCGGCCGGGGACGGGGCTCTCCCAGCCGGACGAGGAGATCTCAGCGGCTCGCGCCGGGTTCGCCCTCGCCGACGTCCGTCGGGGCGCTGCCCGAGACGACCTCGCGGGCGAGCTGCTCGATCTGCTCGACGTCGGCGCTGATGCCAGCATCGGTGAGGCGACGCTCGAGCACATCCTGCACCTCCGCCTCCCCGAGGCGGTCGGTGCCGAGGTCACCCTGCATCTGCACGACGATTCCCTGCACCTGCTGCGCGATGTTCGTGTCGTTCAGGTCCTGGCGCGTGCCGGACTGCTCGCCGGCGCCGCCCGGGCCGACGGCATCCGGGACGCCCGGGAGGTCGCGATCGGCCGAGTCGTGCTGCGTCGGCGCGTCGTTGACCGCCTGCGGGTCGGCTCCGGGCTCGGCGGCCGCGTTGCCGGCGCCGGGCTCGTAGGCCGCCGCGTCGGTCGGCCCGTCGCCCCCGGTGCTGACGTCGCCCGCGTCGAGGCCGGACGCCGGGCCCACCCCGGCGATGTCGTTCTGGCTGGAGCGCTCGACGTCGGGGTCGGACGACCCCTCGACGCCCACGCTGTCGACGGCGCCCGAGTCGGCGCCCTCGCGGCCCGGAGGCACGCTCGCTCCGTCGTCGGCGCTCGTCGCGCCCCCGGCGCTCGTGCCGCCGCGCGCCGCGTCGATCGGCGACATACCCGCCGTGCTCGACGTCGCGTGCACGGGCTCCTGCTGCTCGATGGTGCCGGCGCTGTGCTCGGCGCGCGCGTCGGCTCCCGGTGCGATCGTCTCGATCCCGGACGCCGTGCCGCCCGTGCCCGTCGGCGTCGCGTCCGTGTCGAGTGAGCTCTCCCCGACAGCACCCGGCGAGCCCAGCTCATCCGGATCCACGGCGGGACGGAAGTCGTCCGCGGGGCGAGGCATGGTGTCGACGTTGTCGCCGTCGTAGATGACGTCGCCCGGCCCCGGCGCGAGACCCGCGCTGCGGTCGGATGACGTGGTGCCGACATCCTCGAGGTCGTCGGAGAGCACGTCGTCCTCGAGCCGGACGGATCCGCCCTCGTCGACCGCGCCGTCCTGGGGGAGGTCCTCGGGGGCGAGGTCGCCCTGGCCGTCCTCGCCGAGCTCGGCGCTGACCGGGTCGGTGCCCTGGGTCTCGGGGTCTTCGTAGTAGCCGCTCATGTCCGCCTCCTGGTCGGGGATCGGTGGTCTTCCTCCATCGTGGGCGGCGCGATCCGGCTCCTGAACGGGGTTGACGTGAGCCGGATCCGGCCCTAGCGAGTCGATCGAATACCTGGCGTCTGACGGGGTGTCAACCCTCTTTCGACGGGCCCTGCGGGCACAGAGACTCGGTATGGAGGTGCTCAGACACCATGGACAACTATCACCAGCTCGAGCTCGTGCCCCTTGGAGAGGGGGCCTGGCGGGTCTGCGATCGCAGCGTTGCGTCGTCGGATGCCGCAAGCGTCATCGCCTACGTGGAGCGGATCCCGATGGACGATTTCCACGAGCTCATGTACGAGGTCGTGTGGGTTCACGGAACCCGCGGAACGACCCGGCACACGTCGATCCAGAGTGTGCTGCTGATGGCGGCCGACCTCGTCGCCGCGACCTCGTCGTCGGGTGCGGCAAAGCCCAAGCCGATCGCGCACTTCCCGCCCGGCGGACGTCAGCGCCCGGTCGCCCGCCTCGCCGGATGACTGGCCCCCGCTCCCTCTGGCACGAGACCTCGCCGCTGATCGAGGTCGACACGACGTTGCCCGCGCGCGCGGATGTCGTCGTCGTCGGAGCCGGCATCGCCGGTCTGTCCACGGCCGCGCTCCTCGCCCGTGCGGGGCGCACGGTCGCCGTGCTCGAGGCGCGGGACGTCGGCGCGGTCGCGACCGGCAACACCACCGCGAAGCTGTCGCTGCTGCAGGGGTCGACGTTCTCGGGCATCCGCTCGCACGCCGGCGACGAGGCACTCGAAGCGTACGTCGCGGCCAACCGGGCCGGCCAGGAGTGGGTGCGCGGCGAGCTCGACGGCGAGGGGATCGACCAGCGCGACGCCTTCACCTACGCCACGACCGAGGAGGGCGACCGCGGCATCGAGCAGGAGCTCGAGGCCCTCGCCGCCGTCGGCCTCGACGTCGACCTGCTCGGCGCGGGGCAGGATCACCGACTTCCGTACCCGGTGACGCGGGCGATCCGGATGCGCGGACAGTGGCAGATCCATCCGATGCGTCTGCTCGCGAAGCTCGCCGCATCGGTTCGCGACCACGGCGGATCCGTCGTGACCGGATGCCGCGTGCTCGGGGCCGACGTCACGGACGACGGTGCGCTGGTCACGACGTCGCGCGGGCCGGTGCTCGCCGACCAGGTGGTCGTGACGAGCGGGTTCCCGGTGATCGACAAGGCGGGGTTCTTCGCGCGGTTGAAGCCCTCGCGCTCGCTCGTCGGGGCATACCGGGTGCCGGGCGAAGTGCCCTCGGGCATGTACCTGTCGCTCGACCCGCAGAGCCGATCGCTGCGGACCGCCGAGGGACTGCTGGTCGTCGGCGGGCCCGCGTGGACGACGGGTCGCGAGCGCGAGACCGACAGGATGCTGCGCGAGCTCGACGCGTGGACGACCGCGGCCTTCCCCGGCGCGACGCGCGAGCTCTGGTGGGCCGCTCAGGACTACCAGACCGTCACGCACGTGCCGTTCTACGGAGCGGTGAGCGACCGCATCTATGCCGCCACGGGCTTCAACAAGTGGGGAATGACGAACGGCGCGGCTGCGGCGCTGACGATCGCGGGCGAGATCCTGGGCACCCCGGTGCCGTGGGACCTGTCGCCGCACGTGAAGCTCCGCGACGGGGCGGAGTTCGTCTCGACCCAGGCGGGCGTGGCGGCGTCGGCGGTGACCGGGATCGTGCGGGCTGTGGCCGGCTCCGGAGCGCTCGCGGAAGGGGAGGGTCGCGTCGCGCGCGACGGCCTCCATCCGGTCGCCGAGTCGCAGGTCGACGGCGTCACCTGCCGCGTCTCGGGCGTCTGCACGCACATGGGCGGCATCCTCGAGTGGAACCGCGCGGAGCGGTCGTGGGACTGCCCCCTGCACGCCTCGCGCTTCGCCCCCGACGGCACGGTGCTCGAGGGCCCCGCGACCGAGCCCCTCGAGAAGCGCTGACCCTCGGCGCCGGCGGCGTCGCCCCTCCCCGGTCGTTGAGCGAAGCGGAGTAAGGCTTCCCCCCAAAGCCGCCCAACCCACCCCTTGTCGCCGCCCGCTCCGAATGCTTACATGCTCGTAAGTAAGTGCCGGATCGCGCGCTGCCGCGCGATGCCCTCAATGGAGAGGAACCGCATGTCCATCCCCCACGTCCGAACGCGACGATCCCGTGCGATCCGCGCTGCCGCGATCGCCGGTGCGCTCGTCGTCGGCGGCCTCGTCGCCACGCCCGCCACCGCCGCCACGGGCTCCGCGCCCGACTTCGGCCCGAATGTCACGATCTTCGGTCCCGACACCCCGCTCGACCAGATCCAGTTCGAGCTCGACGCCCTTCACGCCCAGCAGGTCGACGCCGAGATGAGCGGCGAGCGGCGGGCGGTGTACTTCCTTCCCGGCGCGTACGGCTCGGCGGAGGATCCGCTGCAGGTGAGGGTCGGCTACTACACCGAGATCGCCGGCCTCGGCGCGAACCCCGATGACGTCGCTGTGCACGGCGCGGTCGAGGTCTACAACCGCTGCCTGGAGGGCGGCACGGGCAACTGCCTGGCGCTGGTGAACTTCTGGCGCACCCTGTCGAACCTGCGGATCGACATCGACAAGGCGGGACAGGATGGCTGCCGCCAGAGCGCGAACTTCTGGGCCGTGTCGCAGGCGGTGAGCCTGCGGCGCCTGCACGTGCCGAGCGGCACGCTCTCGCTCATGGACTACTGCACCGCCGGTCCGCAGTACGCGAGCGGCGGGTTCATCGCCGACTCGAAGCTTCCCGCGGTGGTGAACGGCTCGCAGCAGCAGTGGCTGATCCGCAACAGCGAGGTCGGCAGCTGGTCGAACGCGGTGTGGAACCAGGTGTTCTCGGGCGTCGTCGGCGCTCCGGATGACGCGACCTTCCCGGATCCGCCGTACACGACCGTCGACCAGACGCCGCTGTCGCGCGAGAAGCCGTACCTCTTCGTCGACGACGAGGGCGACTACAACGTGCGGGTGCCGGATGCGCAGCGCGACTCGAGCGGCGTCAGCTGGGACGACGGCGAGACGCCCGGGCGCACCATCCCGATCGACGACTTCTTCATCGCCAAGCCCGGCGACAGCGAGGCCACGATCAACGCGGCGCTCGCGCGCGGCGAGCACCTCATCCTGACTCCGGGTGTCTACGACATCGACCGCACCATCAAGGTGAAGCGCGCCGGCACGGTGGTGCTCGGCATGGGCCACGCGACGCTCACTGCGAGCGGCGGCGTGGTGCCGATGGAGGTCAAGGACGCCGCGGGAATCGTGATCGCGGGCGTCACGATCGACGCCGGCACCGAGCTGTCTCCCGTCCTGCTGCGCGTCGGCGACGCGAACGTCGGCAAGAAGCTGGATCCGGCGGATCCGATCACGCTCAGCGACGTCTACTTCCGGGTGGGCGGTCCGCACATCGGCAAGACGACGACCGCGCTGGAGATCAACGCGGACCACGTGCTGATCGATCACACCTGGGTGTGGCGCGGCGACCACGGCGTCGAGGGCTTCACGGAGGGCGTGAACGGCGACACGGATCGCTGGCGCACCAACACCGGGCACAACGGCGTGATCGTGAACGGCGACGACGTCACGGCGACGGGCCTGTTCGTGGAGCACTTCCAGCGGTACAACACGCTGTGGAACGGCGAGCGCGGCCGGGTGATCCTGTACCAGAACGAGCTGCCCTACGACCCGCCCACGCAGGCCGACTGGACCCAGCCCGACGGCACGCTCGGCTATCCGGGCTACACGGTGGCGCCGGATGTCACGACGCACCGTCTCGACGGCGCAGGGGTGTACGTGTTCAACCAGAACAACCCGTCGATCGTCACGGAGAACGGCTTCGTGGTGCCCGAGACGCCGGGTGTGCAGCTGCACCACATCATGACGGTCAACCTGTCGGCCGGCACCGTGCAGCACGTGGTCAACGGCGTCGGCGGTCAGGCCGACATGACGAACACGGGCACGCCGCAGTTCGTCGTGGAGTACCCCTCCGAGTGAGCGGGGATGGTGCCCCGTCCCGCTCGCCTGAGCGGGGCGGGGCGCCGTCACGTGCTCTGACCGCCCTTGCTGGTTGAGCACCTTCGCTGGTTGCGCCCGCGACCCACTTGCTGGTTGAGCGACACTTCGACTCGCTTCGCTCGCTCAGTGCGGGTCTCCGCGAGTCGAAACCCCGAAACCCGCCCCGCGCCCTCACTCGACCGCGGCGTCCCCCTCGACGACGCGCTTCAGGGCCTCGAGCCCCTTCTCGAACTCGGGGCCCATGAACTTTTCGATGGGCATCAGCACGCGCGATACGAGTCCCACGAGGCCGGTGTGCTCGCCGTGCATCTCCCACGTCACGGTCGTCGCGGCGCCGCCCGAGGGAGTGACCGCGAACACGTGACGCGTCTTGTTCTTGAACGGGCGGAAGAACTCGGTGTCGACGTGCACCTGGCACGAGGTCACGTCGGTGATGGTCATCATCCCGGCGCCGGCCTTGGCGTTGCCCGACCACTCGTAGATCGCCCCGTCGCCCTCCGGCGCGCCGCGGTACACGCGCTGCAGCTCGGGATCCGACCCCTCGAACGGCGACCACTTCACCCACTCGGGGAAGCGCTCGATGTACGGGAACACCTGCTCGGGCTGCGCGTCGATCACCACGGAGCGGCTGACGGTGTACGAGGCCACGGATCCTCCAGGCTGAGCTTCGGCGGGCGCGGGCCAGGCTAACACCGGCAATGCCAGTCGTGGACAGGGATCGCCGCTAGCGTCGAGCGCGTGCCACGCTCATCTGCTTCGCGGTTCGCGATGCCCAAAGCCGCTCGAATTACCGGACGATCCTCGAGCATCACAAATTCTTTCGTGAACGGGATAATCCCCGTGATCCCGCCCACTCAGGAGCAGATTGACGAAGCGCTCCGCATCCTGGGCATGGACGAGGCTGTCGTCTGTGCGTACTGCGGTGACACCGCCACCGAGTGGGATCATCTTCGTCCGTTGGTGGTGGGTCAGAAGCCCACCGGGTACATCTCCGAGATTCACAACCTCGTGCCTGCGTGCGGCAAGTGCAACCAGAGCAAAGGCAACAAAGACTGGGAGACGTGGATGCGGGGGCCCGCTCGCCTCTCACCGTCTACTCGTGGCATTCCGGACCTCGAGGAGCGAATCGAACGGTTGGCGCGCTTCGAAGCATGGGAGATCCCGACCAAGGTCGACTTCGAGGCCGTCGCCGGGGACGATCTGTGGAAGAAGCACTGGGACAACCATCGCGCCATTCTCGAACTGATGCGTGAGTCGGAGCAGACCGTGGATCTGATCCGGGAGCGCATCGCCGCAAGTCGCAGTTCGATTCAGCCGCCGCCTCTCACCGGTACGCCGACCGAGCCGGTATGAGATCCGGCTCCGAGGTGCTGCCCGAGCATCGCGCGCTGAGGGCCGTGACTGTCGATACGGTGTGACCATGACGGACGACGCGGTACTCGGTGCGCTGCGCGCATTCGTCGCCGAGCGCGATTGGGCGAAGTTCCACACGCCGGAGAATCTCGCCAAGAGCGTCGCGATCGAGGCCGCAGAACTGCTCGAGTGCTTCCAATGGGGCGAGCCCGCCGATGCCGCGGAGGTGCGCGACGAGTTGGCGGACGTCCTCACCTATTGCCTGCTGCTGGCCGACCGCCTCGGTGTGGATGCGGACGAGATCGTGCTCGAGAAGCTCGAGAAGACGCGTGCGAAGTACCCGGCCGACAAGGCGCGGGGATCGGCGGTGAAGTATGACCGGCTTCCGGATTGAGCGACTGCGGTTCAACGACCGCACTCCGGAGGCGATGAAGCTCGATATCGAGCGAAGGCTGCAGAACTGGCCCGTCGTGTACGTGCTCGACGACGGCCGTGAGGTCTATGTCGGCGAGACGCTCAACGCGGCGAAGCGGATGGAGCAGCACCGGGCGCGCAAGCGGCAGATGACGCAATTGAAGGTCGTTCTCGACGACCGCTTCAACAAGTCGGCCTGCCTCGACCTGGAGTCGCACCTCATCCGGTGGTTCAGTGGCGACGAGAAGTTCCGCGTGATCAACGCGAATGCGGGCCTCGTCGACTACGAGTACTTCGATCGCGCCACGTACCGCGAGACCTTCGACGAGATCTTCGAGCAGCTGCGTGCCGATGGGATGTTCACGCGCGACGTACGCGCGATCGAGAACAGCGACCTGTTCAAGCTGTCGCCGTTCAAGGCGCTGAACGACGCGCAGGCCGCCGCCGTGGAGAACATCCTCGATTCCCTGTTCGAGGATCTCGACAGCGGCAGCCGCAGCACGAGTGTGATCGAGGGCGGACCGGGCACGGGCAAGACGATCGTCGCGATCTATCTGCTGAAGCTGCTCGAGGACATCAGGTCGCTCGATCCCGCAGATCTCTATGAAGCGGACGAGCGCTTCTCGGAGTTCTTCGTCGGCGAGAAGCGGGCTCTGCTGGATGGGCGGCGGCTCGGCTTCGTCATCCCGCAGCAGTCGCTGCGGAAGTCGGTTCAACGGGTGTTCCGGCGCATCCCGGGGCTCAAGCGCGTCAAGGTGCTCACCCCGTTCGAGGTGGGTGAGAGCGCGGATCGCTTCGACGTGCTGATCGTCGACGAGGCGCACCGGCTCGCACAGCGGGCGGCCCTGCCTGCCGCGGTGCTGAACATCCGACGCAGGGAGATCACCGAGCGGCTGTTCGGGGCGGATCGGCTCGACATCACGCAGCTGGACTGGATCCGCGCGCAGAGCGACCACCAGATCTTCCTGCTCGACACCGATCAGAGCGTTCGGCCGGCGGATCTCCCGCGAGAGGTCCAGGCGGCACTCGTCGCCGAGGCGAAGGGCGCCGGCCGTCACCACATCCTGTGGTCGCAGATGCGCGTCGCGGGCGGGAATGACTACGTCGCCTGGGTCAAGCGGGTGCTCGCCGGTGAGACCGTCGCACGACCGGACTTCGGCGACTACGAGCTGCGCCTGTACGACGACCTCGGTGAGATGTACGACGACATCCGCGACCGAGAGGCGCAGTTCGGTCTCGCTCGCCTCGTCGCCGGCTACGCCTGGCCGTGGCGCTCGAAGGCGGATCCGACGGCGTTCGACATCGAGCTGGACGGACAGCAGCTGCGCTGGAACGGCACCTCGACCGACTGGATCAACTCGGCGAACTCCTTCGGCGAGGTCGGATCGATCCACACTGTTCAGGGGTATGACCTCAACTACGCGGGCGTGATCATCGGAAACGACCTCCGCTACGACGCGTCGCTGGGACGCACGGTCTTCGATCGCTCGAACTACCACGACGCCGCGGGCAAGCGGAACAATCCCGTTCTCGGCCTCACGTACAGCGACGAGGATCTCCTCGCGTACGTCCGCAACATCTACAGCGTCCTCATGACGCGCGGAATGCGCGGGACGTTCCTCTATGTCTGTGACCCGGCGTTGAGAGAGCGCCTGCGTCCGCACTTCGCCTGAGCCCGCCGAGAGCGACGCTCTGGTCTCCGAAGGCTCGTGCGGTGGGGGAGCGCTCTCCCCACCTCCCCGCTCCGGGTTAACACCTGCCCAACCGCTGTTCACCCACTCGTCGCACGGAATCCAGCCCGGCGTCACCCGCGCTCGTCAAGGTCGAGGGGTGGGGAGAGCGCTCCCCCTCGAGATCGAGGGGACGCTCATCCCGCACCCCACCCCCACCAGAGCGAAGGATCACCGAGCCGTGCACAAGTACGCCCGAACCGCTGTCGCCGTGAGCGCCGCGGCCACCCTGACCCTCCTCGCCGGCTGCTCGGCGGGCGCCCCGACCGAGGCCGCCGCCGAGAGCAGCGAGCCGCTGATCGTCTACACCAACTCCAACGCCGACGGCCGCGCCGAGTGGCTGACCGCGCAGGCCGCCGAGGCGGGCTTCGAGATCCAGATCGTCGGCCAGGGCGGCGGCGACACCACCGAGAAGCTCATCGCCGAGGCAGGCAACCCCGTCGCCGACGTCGTGTTCGGCCTGAACAACATGTACTTCTCGCAGCTGATCGCCGCCGACACGATCGAGCCCTACACCCCGTCGTGGTCGGGCGAGGTCGACGCCGCGCTCGGCGACCCGTCGGGCGAGGGCTACTACTGGCCCCTCGTGCAGCAGGGAATCGTGCTCGCCTACAACACCGCGGCCTACCCGACGCCCGAGGACGCCCCGCAGGACTGGACCGACCTGTGGACCGACCCGGCCTTCCAGGGCCGCTACGAGAGCGTCCCCGACCTCGGCGGTGCCACCTCGCAGCTTGTGTTCGCCGGCATCCTGACCCGCTACCTCGATGAGTCGGGCGACCTCGGCGTCTCCGACGAGGGCTGGGAGCAGGTCGCCGCCTACTTCGAGCACGGCAACCCCGCCGTCCCCGACACCGACCTGTACGCCCGCATGGCCGAGGGCGAGGTCGACATGGGCCAGATGTGGACCTCTGGCCTTCCCTCGCGCGAGGAGGAGTACGGCATCGACAGCGAGGTCGTCCGCCCCGAGGTCGGCGTCCCCTACGCCGTCGAGCAGGTCGCGATCGTCAAGGGCACCGACCAGACCGAGCAGGCGCAGGAGTTCATCGACTGGTTCGGCAGCGCCGAGACCCAGGCCGCGTGGTCGGCCGAGTTCGACTCGATGCCGGTCAACGAGGGCGCGATCGCTGAGGCCGACCCCGAGATCGTCGAGTTCCACGAGAACCTTCCCCGCCAGGAGATCGACTGGGACGTCGTCGCCGAGAACCTGCCCGCCTGGGTCGAGAAGATCGAGCTCGAGTACATCCCGTGATCCGATTCGAGAACGTCGAGGTCACCTACGGCGACTTCACCGCGATCCCGGATCTCGACCTCGAGGTGGCCGAGGGGGAGTTCTTCACCCTCCTCGGCCCCTCGGGGTGCGGCAAGACCACCGCGCTGCGCGCCCTCGCCGGGTTCGTCGAGCCCACGCGGGGCGAGATCTACGTGCAGGATCGCGCCGTCACCCGCCTCCCCAGCGACAAGCGCCAGGTGGGGATGGTGTTCCAGAACTACGCCCTGTTCCCCTCGATGGACGTCGCCGAGAACATCGCCTTCGGCCTGCGCGTGAACCGGGTTCCGCGCCGCCGCCGCGACGAGCTCGTCGCCCAGGTCGCGCGCCGTGTCGAGCTCAGCGACGAGCAGCTCACCCGCACGCTTGATCAGCTCTCCGGCGGACAGCAGCAGCGCGTCGCCATCGCGCGCGCCCTCGTGATGCAGCCGAAGATCCTGCTGCTCGACGAGCCCCTCTCCAACCTCGACGCCAAGCTGCGCCAGCAGCTGCGCGGCGAGCTGAAGGCGCTGCAGGCCGAGTTCGGCATCACCACCCTCTACGTCACGCACGACCAGGACGAGGCGCTGTCGATGTCCGACCGGATCGCCGTCTTCAACGCCGGCAGGATCGAGCAGGTCGGCACCCCGCAGGAGATCTACGAGAACTCGGCCACCGAGTTCGTCTGCACGTTCGTCGGCGCCGCCTCCAAGCTCACGTCCGCGCTCGTCGAGCGGCTCGGCCTGCCCGCCGCCGCGTCGTCGTACCTGCGCGTGGAGCGGCCGCGCATCCTGCGCCCGGGCGCATCCGCCGGGGGAGTGACAGTGTCCGGCGAGGTGGCCGGCACCCGCTACCACGGCACGCACACGAGCTGCACGGTGCTCGCCGACGGCGCCCGCGTGCAGGTGCTCGTGCGGCCCGACGAAGGCCCGGCGCCCGTCGCCGGATCGCGCGTCGACCTCGCGATCGACCCGGCACACGTTCTGCAGTACGACGAGACCGGACGCCGCGTGGCCGCGCGCGTCGCCGAGGCGGTCGCGTGAGCCGCGCCGCCTCCGCGCGGCGGATGCTGCGCTCGCCGTTCACCGTCATCACGCTGCTGGTGTCGGGATGGGCGATCGTCGCGTTCCTCGTGTGGCCCAACGCCAACCTGCTGATCGAGACGTTCTTCCCCGACGGCGCGTTCTCGGGAAGCGCGATCGAGCGGCTGCTGAGCTCGGAGCGCGCCCTGCGCTCGCTCGGCAACAGCGTGCTCCTCGCCTTCGCCCTCGCCATCAGCACCAATGTGGTCGGCGTGTTCATCGTGCTCGTCACGCGGTACTTCCGGATCGCCGGATCGCGGATCCTGTGGCTCGGCTACGCGACAACGCTGATCTACGGCGGCATCGTGCTCGCCGCCGGATACCGCTTCGTCTACGGCGACGACGGCATCATCACCTCGCTGCTCGTCGGCTGGTTCCCCGACATGGACCCGCAGTGGTTCCAGGGCTTCCCCGCCGTGCTCATGGTGATGACCCTCGCCACCACGACCAACCACCTGCTGTTCCTGTCGCCCGCGATCGCGAAGCTCGACTTCCAGATGATCGAGGCGGCGCGCAATCTCGGCGCCGGTGACGGCACCATCCTGTGGCGCATCGTGCTGCCCGCGCTGCGGCCGATGCTGTTCGCCGTCACGATCCTGTCGTTCCTCACGGGCCTCGGCGCCCTGTCGGCGCCGCAGGTCCTCGGCGGGCGCGACTTCCAGACCATCGCCCCGATGATCCTGAGCTTCGCCACCTCGGCCACGTCGCGTGACATCGCGGCGCTGCTGGCGGTGATCCTGGGTCTCGTCACGATCGCGATGCTGGCGATCCTGACCCGCATCGAGCGCGGCGGCACCTACTTCTCGCTGTCGAAGATCTCCACGCCGCTGCAGCGGCAGCGCATCCGAAACCCGATCGTCAACATGCTCGTGCACGCCGTGGCGTACGTGCTGTTCGCCGTGTACCTGCTGCCGGTGCTGCTGATCGTGCTGTACTCGTTCGCCGACTCGGCCGCGATCCAGACCGGCACCCTCGCCCTGGATCGCCTGTCGCTCGACAACTACGTGCGCGTGCTGAGCCAGGGATCAGCGCTCCGACCGTTCCTCGTATCCGTCGTCTACAGCGCGCTCGCCGCGGCCATCGCGGTGCTCGCCATGCTCGTGCTCACCCGCATCATCGTGCGGCACCGCAACGCGATCACCACGGCGCTGGAGTACCTGCTTCACATCCCGTGGATCCTTCCCGCCGCCATGCTCGCGCTGGGCCTGATCATGAGCTACGACCATCCGAACCCGCTCGTCGGCGGCGCGGTGCTTACGGGCACCGCGGTGATCCTGCTGATCGCGTTCGTCATCGCGAAGATCCCGTTCACGCTGCGCCTGATGAAGGCCGCGTATCTGGGCGTCAACACCGCGCTCGAGGAGGCCGCCGCGCTGCTCGGCGCCGGCACGTTCACGATCTACCGGCGCATCATCGTGCCCGTCGTGCTGCCGACCGCCGCGGCCGTGTTCGCGCTGAACTTCAACTCGCTGCTCGACGACTACGACACCGCCGTGTTCCTCGCGCACCCGCTGTACCAGCCGCTCGGTCTCGTGATCCAGGCCGCGGCCGCCGGATCCGTCGACATCGACGCGCGCGCGAACACCTTCGTCTACACCGTGCTGCTCATGATCATCACGGGTGTGACGATGTGGCTCGTCTACGGGCGGGCGACGCGGAAGGATCGGCGGCGGCGGGTCCGCCGGGCGGGCGCCGCATCCGCCGTGGCACCGACGCCGGTCGAGGCGGGCGTGACGTCGGAGGTCGTCCGGTGACGCGGGTGCTGGGCCGCCCCGAGCACGCGCACGTCAACCGGCGGTTCGCCGCGCGGCTCGACGAGGTCGGCGCGCTTATCGTCGTGCACCGCGGCGTCGCCGCCGGATCCGTCGCCGAGAACACGATCGAGGCGGTGCGGGCCGCGCTGCGCTCGGGGGGCGACATCGTCGAGGTCGACGCCGTCGCCTCGAGCGACGGGGTGTTCTTCGCCTTCCACGACGGGATGGAGCCCATCCTGCTCGGCGTGCCCGACAACCTCGCGACCCTGCCGGCCGCGCGGATCCGGGAGCTCCGTCACCTTCGGATCGCCGGATCCGCGCGTGCCGGCCGGGTGCCCGAGCTCGGCGACGTGCTCGCGGCGCTGCCCGACGACGCGCTGATCAACCTCGACCGCTCGTGGCCGCGGTGGCGCACGCTGCTTCCCTGGCTCGACGAGCAGGGCGTGACCGACCGGGTGCTGCTCAAGTGCTGGGCGGCCGACGAGGCGAGCCTTGCCCTGCTGCGCGCGCATCCGGAGCCGTACCCGTTCATGCCGATCTGCCGCACCCTCGCGGAGGCCGAGCGGATCCTCGACGACCAGGCGCTGAACACCATCGGGCTCGAGCTGATCGCGACCGAGCCCGACGGGCCGTTCCTCGACGCCGACGTGATCGCGGGGCTGCGCGACCGCGGCGTGTTCACGATGGTCAACGCCGAGGTGCTGACCTCCGGCCCGCCGCTGTTCGCGGGCCTGGACGACGAGCGCTCGCTGTTCGACGACCCGGATGACGGATGGGGCGCCATCCTTGATCTCGGGATCGACGCGATCCAGACCGACTGGCCGTGGCTGCTTCACGCCTATCGAGCACGAAGGGCGGTGCGGGTGTGAGCGACGAGGCCGGTGCGCGTCCGAACGGGGAGCCCGCCGCGCCCCCGCGCGGACCGACCATGGAGGACGTCGCCGCGGCGGCCGGGGTCTCGCGCTCGTCGGTGTCGCGCGTGTTCCTCGGCCAGGGGAAGGTGTCGGATGCGACCCGCGCCCGCGTCTTCGCGATCGCGGAGCAGCTCGGGTACGTGCCGAACATCATGGCGTCCGAGCTCGCCTCGCGCGGGTCCTCCGTCGTCGGTCTGCTGCTGCGCGACGCCGCCAACCCGGCATACGGCCTGCTGTTCACCAAGCTGCAGGAGGCCGCACACGAGGCCGGCATCACGCTGATCTCGATGACGATCAGCAGCGACCCGCGCGGAAGCCGGCAGATCGACAGCCTGAACCGCCTCATGGGGATGCGGGTCGCGGGCCTGATCGTCGCCACCGGCGGCGTGACGAGCTCGCAGCTCGAGCCGTTCCGCGACCGCATCCCGATCATCCGCGCCGGTCGTCCGGAGGAGAGCGGACGCATCCACGCCGTGTCGTACGACGAGCGGATCTCGGCACGCGCGCTCGCCGCGCACGTCGCCGACCAGGGGCACCGCTCGGTCGCGGTGATCGTGACCCAGGAGCACGCGTCGTACCCCGAGTACATCCGCGCGACGGGAATGGCCGCCGAGCTCGCCGCGCGGGGCGTGAGCATCGTGCCCGTGCCCGCCGTGGAGTTCACCGACGGCGCCGACGAGGCGGTCGACCTCGTGCGTCGCCGCGAGGTCACGGCGGTGATGTGCCCGTCCGATCTGCGCGCGCTTCACCTGCTTCGCCGGCTCGACGCCGCCGGGCTGTCCGCGCCGGGCGACGTCTCGGTCAGCGGATGCGACGGCATCCTGCCCGGCATCGACCTGCTGGGCCTCACGAGCTACCGCATCGGCGTCGAGCGCCTCGCCGAGCGGACCATCGCCAACATCGCCGCGCTCATCGGCGACGAGCCGCCGCAGGGGATCGTCCGGGAGCTCATCCCCGGGCGCCTGCTGTCCGGCGCCACCGTCGCGCCACCTCTTGAACAGGAGCCTCGATGACCCTCCGGATCGCGGAGCATCCGCTGCCCGACCACTTCCTCGTGCACATCTCGGACACTCACTTCGTGATGCCCGGCGAGCGGCTGGGCGGCGTCGCCGACGCGAGCGCCCACCTGAGGGAGCTGCTCGCCACCGTCGCCGACACCGGCATCCGTCCCGAGGCGCTCGTGTTCACCGGCGACCTCGCCGACGCGGGCGAGGCCGAGGCATACGCCGAGCTGCGCTCCGTCGTCGAGGAGGCGGCCGCGCGGATGGGCGCCCGGATCATCTGGGTCATGGGCAACCACGACGACCGCGCCACGATGCGGCGCACGCTGCTCGACGCCGAGCCGACGACCGAGCCCTACGACCGCGTCGAGTGGCTCGGCGGACTGCGGATCGTTGTGCTCGACTCGACCGTGCCCGGTCACGCGCACGGCGAGCTGGAGCCGGCGCAGCTGGAGTGGCTGCGGGGAGTGCTCGCCGAGCCGGCGCCCGAGGGGACGCTGCTGGCGCTCCACCATCCGCCGATCCCGTGCCTGCAGGACCTCGCCGTCACGGTGGAGCTCCACGACCAGCCCGCGCTCGCCCAGGTGCTGCGCGGCAGCGACGTGCGCGCGATCCTGGGCGGCCATTTCCACTACAACACGACCGCGACCTTCGAGGGCATCCCCGTCTCGGTCGCCTCGTCGACCTGCTACACCCAGGACCTGCTGACGCCGGGTCGCGGGACGCGCGGGCGCGACGCGGCGCAGACGGTGAACTTCGTTCACGTGTACGAGCGCACCGTGATGCACTCCGTCGTCCCGGCCGCCGGCGCGGCGACCGTCGGCCGCTTCGTCGACGCCGCCGGGACGGTCGAGCGGCTGCGGCAGGAGGGGATCGTCATCCCCGCGTCGGCCAACGCCGGTGCACCCGAGTGGGCGCGCACGTCGGTGCCGGCGGACTGACGCCGGGGCCGTGGGCTGATGTCGGGGGCGGGCGCAGCGTTCATCCGGTCGTCTCCCGTCGTTCAGCGGCGCGGAGGATCCTGGATCCGTCGGCTCCGGTGAGAGGAACGAGCATGACTGACGTGGCGGAACCTCAGGGCGAAGCCCGGAAGGTCCCGAGCGAGCGCACGCGCCGCACGGATCGCGACAAGATCGCCATCGGTCGGCAGCCGCAGCGCGAGGGCGGCGTCTGCCCCACGTGCTTCAGTGTGCTGTCGCTGACCGGGGTGTGCTCGTACTGCGGCTGAGCGGCAGCTCGCCCGACGCCGGAGGGCGTCGATGGGACAGGGCGGTGTGCGCCCAGGCGGGAGGTGGGAGGATTGGAGAATGACCACTGTGACGCCCGAGCGATCCGTCGACCACGCCAAGGAGGGTCGGGCTGTCACCTTCGCCTCGATCGAGGAGGCGTTCGTCCGCTACGGGACGCCCGTCGGCAACCTCGAGCTGCTGCGGCGCATCGCCGCCGACGCGGGGCCCTCGGCCTTCGTCGGCTTCCGCACGTACTTCAAGATCGAGCGCGTCGCCGGCGGTCCCGCCCTCGAGGTGCACGACGGCTACACCACCGGCTTCCGGTCCGAGGCGGATGCGCAGCGCCTCGCGGGAGACCGTCCGCGCTGGCCCAGCCGCCGGTTCCGCGGCGCGTGGGGAATCACCCACTACGAGACGCGGGAGCGTCCGCTCGCCGACCGCGCCAAGCGTCCCTCGGCGCCGCGCAGCAGTTCGACGCCCCGCGCCACCTCGCACCGCAGCACCGCGAGCGAGCCCCGCGAGGGCAAGGTCTGCATGTCGTGCTTCCAGGTGATGCCGCTGACCGGGGTCTGCCCGAACTGCTGAGTCCGCTGTAGCGGCGCGTGTGCGGGGCGGCTTCGGCTCGCTGGCGCTCGCTCAGCCCGTTTCGACTCCGCTTCGCTCCGCTCAACGACCCGTTGCGGTCGAGGACCGGGGGCGGTCGGCGACCGGTCGCGATCCTGTCAACCCGGGTGTGATCCATCCGGGCTCTTGCGAGGATCGGTGCTCCGACGACTGAAGGAGCAGAGATGACCGACCTCCGCATCGCCGTGATCCTCGGCAGCACTCGCCCCGGCCGCAACGGCAAGGCCGTCGCCGACTGGGTGATGGAGCAGGCCCAGGGCCGCCCCTCCACATACGAGCTGATCGACCTCGCCGACCACCCGCTGCCGCTGCTGGACGAGCCGATCCCGCCGTCCCAGGGGCAGTACAAGAACGAGCACACGAAGAAGTGGGCCGCCACGATCGCGCCGTTCGACGGCTACGTGTTCGTGACCCCCGAGTACAACCACTCGACATCCGGCGCACTGAAGAACGCCATCGACTACGCCTACGCCGAGTGGAACGACAAGGCCGCGGCCTACGTCGGCTACGGATCCCTCGGCGGCGCCCGCGCGGTGGAGCACCTGCGCGCCATCGCGGCCGAGCTGCAGATCGCGGACGTGCGGCAGCAGCTCAACTTCCTGCTCGCGACCGACTTCGTGGACTTCACGGAGTTCACGCCCGGCGACCACCACGCGCCGCTCGCGCAGGACATGTTCGCGCAGCTCGAGCGGTGGGCCGGGGCGCTCAAGACGCTGCGCTGAGTCGTCCCCAGCCCCCTGGATCGCCTGGGTTGTTCCGCGTGAGCGCCGGGGGAGCAGGATGCCGCGCCGCGCGCTCGTAGCGTCGGGACATGACCACAGATGCGAGCTTCGTGACCCTCGGACACTGGGCGGTGCGGACCATCGAACCGGACGCCTCGCTGCGCGAGCGTGAGCTGTTCGTCGGCGGCGCGCCAGACGTCGACCACTGGATCGTGGGTCTCGACGAAGGCGGGCGGCTCGCCCGGCTCGGGTGCTTCATGAACCAGGAGACCGCCGAGCAGGCAGCCGAGCGGATCCGGCTGATCGCGAACGCGGAGGTCCCCGGCCGCGGCACGGGGGAGCGCGCCTTCATCGAGCCGGCCGGGCACACGAGCGTGCTGTGGTGCGTGCTCGACGAGGACGGCGCCCGACCGGGCACGCTGCTGTGCGTCGGACCCTCACCGGACGGCAGCGAGTACGGCATGCTCGGCATCGACCATCCCGAGCAGCAGTTCTTCGGATGGTTCGATTCGCAGGAGTACGCGGAGCAGTTCATCCGGTTCATGGATGATCTGCTCCAGTTCACCGAAGATCGGGTGATCCACTGATGTGTGGCACGCGCACGGCGCCGCGAAGGCCCGCACCCCGGGTGGGATGCGGACCTCCGCCGCCGGTCAGTCGCCCTTCACGTTGACGAGCTGACGCAGCGTGTGCCGGATGGTCACGAGGTCGGCCGCGTCCTCCATGACCCGGTCGATCGGCTTGTAGGCCGCCGGGATCTCATCGAGGAACGCGTCGGTGTCGCGGTGCTCGATCCCCGCCATCGCCTTGCGTAGCTGCTCGTGGGTGAACAGCTTCCGCGCGGCCGATCGCGAGTGCTCGCGGCCGGCGCCGTGCGGCGACGAGTTGAGCGACAGCGGGTTGCAGAGGCCCTCGACCACGTACGACGCGGTGCCCATCGAGCCCGGGATGAGACCCGGCCGGCCGAGGTCGGCCTGGATCGCCCCCTTCCGCGACACCCACACCTCGCGGCCCGCGTGCTTCTCCTTCTCGGTGAAGTTGTGGTGGCAGTTGATCCGCTCGTGCTCGATCACCTGCTCGCCGACGAACTCGCCGAGCTGGCGCGCGACGCGATCCATCATCTCCTCGCGGTTCAGCAGGGCGAAGTGCTGCGCCCACCGCAGCTCCCGGATGTACCGGGTGAACTCGGGCGTGCCCTCGGTGAGGTAAGCGAGGTCGGGGTGCGGCAGGTCGATCCACCACTGCTTCGCCGCCCGCTGCGCGACGCCGATGTGGTGCGTGGCGATCTTGTTGCCGACCCCGCGCGATCCGGAGTGGAGGAACATCCAGATCCGGTCCTCCTCGTCGACGGAGACCTCGATGAAGTGGTTCCCGGATCCGAGCGACCCCAGCTGCAGACGCCAGTGACCCGCGTACTTCGCCGGATCGAACTCGGCGCGCTCGGCGAGCCGCTCGAGCTCGGCGACCCTCGGCTCGGCGGTGGCGACGACCTTGCGGTTGTCGCGTCCGGCCGACAGGGGGATCGCGCGCTCGATCGCCTCGCGCAGCGGCGCGAGGTCGCGTCCGGCGAGGTGCTCGCGGGTGAACTGGGTGCGCACGGCGATCATGCCGCAGCCGATGTCGACCCCGACGGCCGCGGGCATGATCGCGCCGAGCGTCGGGATCACCGACCCGACCGTCGCGCCCTTGCCCAGATGGGCATCGGGCATGAGGGCCAGGTGCGGGTGGATGAACGGCATCTGCGACGAGACGCGCGCCTGCTCGAGCGTGAGCTCGTCCAGAAGCGACGCCCACGACAGCAGGTGCTTCGAGAGCCTCTCCATGATTCCTTTCCTTGTGTGTGGAGGGAGGGCGGCGGGTTCGGTGATCCGGGATGCCCTCCCGCGCGTACGCAGAAAGAAACGCCCCGGACCTTTCGGTGCGGGGCGTGAAGTCAGCTGAGGCTGGCTAGACGACCTGCGCCGGAGGGCACGACTCGTCGCGGTTCTGGGGGTTGTCCAGAACCGGCTTGAGCTGCTGATTCGCGCTCACGAGCGTCCTCTCGGCCTGCCTTTTCGTCCCGTGCCGGTCGGCACGGACTTGCCACCGTATCGGCGACACGCCCGGGATGTCAACGGACGGGTGGGGTCGGCGGGCCGGGCGCTTGGTTGTCGGGGCGTGTGCTCGGTCGTCGGGCCGGGTGCTCGGTTGTCGGATCGGCGGGGCTGGTGATGCGTATGGGACGTGCGTCGCAACATCCGCACCATGGATCCTGCGACTGGGCGGGCGGTCCTGCGACTGGGTGCGCGTCCTGCGCAGCTCCGGTGGCATGGGATGCCGCGGGCGCCCGTCACGCCGGCAGGAGGCCCCAGTCGTCGAGGACCTCGATGAGGACGCGCGACACCGCCTCGGGAGCGTCCCACGTCACCATGTGGCCGGCGTCGGGGATGACGTGCTCGACGACCCCCTCGGCGGCCGCCCACCGCGCCATGGCCGTGGCGATGTTGCCGGTGCGATCCCGGGCGCCGCGGAGGAGCGCGAGCGGCACAGGGGAATGGAAGCCGGGATCGGGCGAGACGAACGTCGTCGTGGCCTTCCAGACGTCGAGGAAGCGGCGCTTGGGCATGCGCGCGAAGACGGCCTCCGTGCGGGCGACCGCATCCGGCGACTCTGCCGAGGCCCGTGCCATCAGGCCGGGGAGGGTGCGCGCCGGGATCAGCGACAGCACGGGCGCGGCCACGCGCACCGCGAGGCGCTCCGGCCCCGAGAGCGCGCCCGCGTTCCAGGCGGAGTCGAGAACGATCACTCCCGCCACGCGCCCTGGGTGCCTGCGCGCGAAGGCCTGCGCGAGATTGCCCCCGAGCGAGTGCCCGACGAGCACTGGCGACTCGACGCCGCAGGTGTGCAGCAGCGCGTCGAGATCGTCCAGGGCGTCGGCGGCGGTGAACCGTGCGCGGTCCGCGAGGGTTTACTGCCCGTGCCCGCGCAGATCCCAGAGGATCACGCGGACCCCGCGCCGCGCGAGCGATGCCGCCTGCGCGTCGAACATCGAATGGTCGACGCCTGCGCCGTGCGTCAGCACGACCACGGGCTCGCCGGCACCGCTGTCGGCGAACGCGATGTCCGCGCTCGGGCGGGTGAGGTGGCGATCGAGGCTCATCAGGCTTCGAAGGTAAAGGAGATGACGGCGCGCCGATGAAGCCGACGCCGCGGCCGGTCTCTCGTCCACAGGTTGCCGTTCACGCGAGTTATCCACCGATTGGGACGTTTTGTGGTGTGACCTGGGGATAGAGGGTCGGAATGTCGGTGGTCGGCGAGATGCTTGGGTCATGAACTTCCTCAGCGAATTCCGGCGATGCGTCGACGCGGTGGCGTCGGCCGCGCCGTCGGACGTCGCCGAGATCCTCGGGCTCTCCGACGACGAGGTCGTCGAGGTGATGCAGGGGGCGGCGGCGCTTTCGCGGGTCGGAGACCGTGTGGGCGCGATGGCGGCCGGCGTCGCCGCCACCCGCTCGCGGCAGGCCGACGGGCACGGGGGCCTCGCGCAGTCGCGCGGGCACCGCAACACCGTCGCCCTCGTGCAGGAGCTGTCCGGCGGGTCCCGGGGAGAGGCAGCGCGGCAGGTGCGCCTGGGGCAGTCGCTGATGGAGGGTGCCGATCCGGTGGATCCCGCCGCCGAGGAGGCCGCGCCCGCCGCCCCGCCCTGGCATGCGCCGCTGGGTGACGCGCTGTCGCGCGGCGGTCTGTCCGCGGCGCAGATGGATGCGATCCTGCGCGGGTTGGGGACACCGCCGGAGAGCGGTGAGGAGGTCTGGCGGATCGCGGCCGAGCAGCTGCTGCTCGAAGCGTCGCACCGCACGGTCGAGGATCTGCGGCTTGCCGCCCAGGGAGTGCGGGACGAGCTCGATCCGGAGGGGGCCGAGCAGCGGTTCCTGGCGCGGTTCGAGCGGCGGATGTTCCGGATGTGGACCGACGAGGACGGTGTCCACCACGCCAAGATGGTGTTCGACGACGAGGGCGGCGCCGCCGTGCGGTCGGTGATCGACGCCGCCATGCGGCCCCGCCGCGGCGGGCCCCGGTTCGTGGATTCCGCGGAGCGGGAGCGGGCAAAGAGGCTGGTCGATGACCCGCGCACCAACGAGCAGCTCGCCTACGACGTGCTCCTCGACGTGCTGCGCGCCGGGGCCGTCGCCGACGCCGAGAAGGTGTTCGGCACCCGGCAGCCAGGGGTGCGGGTGGTGATCGTCAAGGACGCCCCGGTCGGGCACACGGAAGACGGGGGTCACCCGCTGCCGGCGCCCGCGGTCGAGCAGGCGATCTGCACGACCGGCTTCTGCGAGGTCACCGTCGACCCCGCGGGGAACCCGCTGGACGTCGGCCGCGAGCAGCGGCTGTTCACCGCGAAGCAGCGCATCGCCCTCGCCGTCCGTGACGGCGGCTGCGCCTGGCCCGGCTGCTCGATGCCGGCGTCCTATTGCGAGGCGCACCACATCGACGAGTGGAAGGCGCACGGCGGCCGAACCGACATCGGCCGCGGAGTGCTGCTGTGCCGGTTCCACCACATGAACCTTCACCACCGCAGGCACCGGATCACGCGCGAGGGAGCAGGGCCATTCGTGCTGCACCCGCCAGACGGGCCGCCCGTCGAGCTGCGGCCGAAGTCACCGCGCCGGTGGATGTGGAGCCCCCCACCCCGGGCGGCGTGAGGGGCGGCGTCCCGTTCGTCGCTGAGCGGGCGACGCGAGTCGAAACGGAGCAACCCGGTCGTGGGTCGAGGGGCAAAGGCGAGGGGGCGGCCTTTCTCCCTCGGCGGTTGAGCGAGCGAAGGGGGGCGGGCGGCTCTTCTCCCTCGGTCGTTGAGCGAGCGAAGGGGAGTGGGCGGCTCTTCTCCCTCGGTCGTTGAGCGAGCGAAGGGGAGTGGGCGGCTCTTCTCCCTCGGTCGTTGAGCGAGCGAAGGGGAGTGGGCGGCTCTTCTCCCTCGGTCGTTGAGCGAGCGAAGGGGAGGGGCGGCTCTTCTCCCTCGGTCGTTGAGCGAGCGAAGCGAGTCGAAACGGTGCAACGTGCTGGCGGGTCGTGCCAAGGGGAGGTCGAGGCGTTTCGGCTCCTCGCCGGTGCGTCGATCACGCACCTCCGCGATCCGGCCCGCCACGCGAAGGGGCGCCCCACCGATTCAGCGGGGCGCCCCAGGGAACGCGGCAGGCAGCGGGCTACGCCAACTCGACCAGATGGTCGGCGTAGGCGCGGGTGGTCAGGAAGGGTCGGAACCCCTCCGAGAGCGCCACGTCGCGGAACACCTCGGCCGCGTCGTCGAAGCGGTCGCCGTCGTGGCGGTCGACCTCGGCGAGCACCTCATCCACCAGCGACGAGACGTACTCGCGGGTGATCGGCGTCCCCTCCTCGGTCGACTTCTCCTGACGGATCCACTGCCAGATCTGCGAGCGCGAGATCTCGGCCGTCGCGACATCCTCCATCAGGCCGTCGATCGCCACCGCGCCCTGACCCCGCAGCCACGCCTCGATGTAGCGAAGGGCGACCGACACGTTCGCGCGAACACCGGCATCCGTGATCGGCCGGCCGATCCAGAGGTTCAGCAGGTGCCGCTCGTAGACCTGCACATCGTCGCGCTGGCGGTCCACCTGGTTCGGGCGGTCGCCGAGCACGGCGTCGAACTCCGCCCGCGCCACCGGGATCAGATCCGGGTGCGCCACCCACGTGCCGTCGAACCCGTCCCCGGCCTCACGCCGCTTGTCCGCCGCGACCTGCTCGAGGGCGCGGGCGTTGGCCTCCGGGTCCCGCCGGTTCGGGATGAACGCGCTCATCCCGCCGATCGCGTGGGCGCCGCGCTTGTGGCATGTCTTCACGAGCAGCTCGGTGTACGCCCGCATGAAGTCGACGGTCATCGTCACCTGGTTGCGGTCGGGCATCACGAACCGCGACCCGCGCCCCCGGTAGGTCTTGATGATCGAGAAGATGTAGTCCCACCGGCCCGCGTTGAGCCCCGCGCAGTGGTCGCGCAGCTCGTACAGGATCTCCTCCATCTCGAACGCGGCCGGCAGGGTCTCGATCAGCACCGTCGCCCGGATGGTTCCGTGCCGGATCCCGAGGTACTGCTCGGTGAACGTGAAGACCTGATCCCACAGCCGGGCCTCCTCGGACGACTCGATCTTGGGCAGGTAGAAGTACGGCCCACGCCCCTGATCGATCAGCGCCTGAGCGTTGTGGAACGCGTACAGGCCGAAGTCGACGAGCGAACCGGACGCCGCCATCGTCCGCCGGTAGCGGTCGGTGAAGTGGATGTGGTGCTCCTCGAGGTGCCACCCACGCGGCCGCATCACGATGGTGGGCGTCCGCTCGGCCGTCACCTCGTAGCGCTTGCCCTCGGGCGATGTGAACGACAGCTGCCCGCGGATGGCGTCGCGCAGCGACAGCTGGCCGCCGATGACGTTGCGCCAGGTGGGGCTCGTGGCATCCTCCTGGTCGGCGAGCCAGACGTGGGCGCCCGAGTTGAGGGCGTTGATCGTCATCCGCGGGTCCGTCGGCCCCGTGATCTCGACGCGGCGGTCCTCCAGGCCGGGGCCGGGGCCCGCCACCCGCCACGAGGAGTCCTCGCGGATGCGGGCCGTGTCGTCGCGGAACCGCGGGTCGCGGCCGTTGCCGATCTCGTAGCCGTGGCGCATCCGGTCGGCGAGGCGGTCGTACCGCGCGCCGGCGAACAGCTCGTGAAGCGCCGCGACGAACGCGAGCGCCTCGCCCGTGAGGATCTCCTCGTAGCGCTCGTGCAGCGGGCCGACGACGGTGAGCGTCGGGGTGATGCGGTCGGGCTCGGGCTCGGCGCGGAACGCGCGGGGCGGGGGAGCGATGTCGGTGATGGTCATGATGTCCTCCAGAGAGTCTCGAAATGGATGAACCTGGTTCGGCTCAGTGGAACTGGTCGGCCTCGGTGGAGCCGACGAGGGCGAGGGTGGCGCTCGAGGGGTTGAGCGCCGTCGACACGTGGTCGAAGTACCCCGTGCCGACCTCTCGCTGGTGCTTGGTGGCGGTGTAGCCGTCGGCCTCGGCCGCGAACTCGGCGTCCTGCAGCTCGACGTACGCCGTCATTCCCGACTCTGCGTACTTCCGCGACAGCTGGTACATCGAGTGGTTCAGCGCATGGAAGCCGGCCAGGGTGATGAACTGGAACCGGTACCCGAGCTCCGCCAGGTCGTCCTGGAACGAGGCGATCTGCGTATCGGTCAGCGCCCGGTGCCAGTTGAAGCTCGGCGAGCAGTTGTAGGCGAGCATCTTGCCCGGGAACTCGGCGTGCACGGCCGCGGCGAACTCCCGCGCGAGCTCGATGTCGGGCGTGCCCGTCTCGACCCACAGCAGGTCGGCGTACGGGGCGTACGCGAGGCCGCGCGAGATGACCGGCTCGATCCCGTTGCGCACCCGATAGAAGCCCTCGCTCGTGCGCTCGCCCGTGGTGAACGCGCGGTCGCGCTCGTCCACGTCGCTCGTCAGCAGATCCGCCGCGAGCGCATCCGTGCGGGCGATCTGGATGGTCGGGACGCCGGCGACGTCCGCCGCGAGACGGGCCGCGTTGAGCGTGCGGATGTGCTGCTGCGTCGGCACCAGCACCTTGCCGCCCAGGTGGCCGCACTTCTTCTCGCTCGCGAGCTGGTCCTCCCAGTGGATGCCCGCCGCGCCCGCCTGGATCATCGAGTGGGCGAGCTCGTACGCGTTGAGGGGCCCGCCGAACCCTGCCTCCGCGTCGGCGACGATCGGGGCCATCCAGTCGCGCGTGCGCTTGCCCTCGGCCGTCTCGAGCTGATCCTGGCGCAGCAGCGCGTTGTTGATGCGCCGCACGACGGCCGGCACGGAGTTCGCCGGGTACAGCGACTGGTCGGGGTACGTCTGACCCGACAGGTTCGCGTCGGCCGCGACCTGCCAGCCCGACAGGTAGATCGCCTTCAGCCCCGCGCGCACCTGCTGCACGGCCTGGTTGCCGGTGAGGGCGCCGAGGGCTCGGACGTACTCGTCCGAACCGAGCCGCTCCCACAGCAGCTCGGCGCCGCGGCGGGCGAGCGTCGCCTCCTCGCGGACGCTGCCGCGGAGGCGGATGACGTCCTCGGCCGTGTAGTCGCGGCGGACGCCGTTCCACCGCGGGTCGGCGCTCCACTCGAGGCGGAGGTCGTCGGCCGTCTGGACCTGGTCGCCGGGACGGGCCGGCTGCGAAGGGGTGCTCATCATCGTGCTCCTCGTTCTGGGTGGATGCCCGCGGAAGGGGCTGGTGAACCCACGATGCGCGAAGGACGCGGCATCCGAACCAAAGTCGTGCGCAGAAGATCCGTCCTCTTTCTGCAATCCGGATCTCTGTGGCAGAATCTCCGGCATGCAGCTCGATGAAGAACTGGACGAAGCGGACGCGCTCGCGGTCGGACGACGGATCCGCCAGCTCCGCGGAGAGCGCGGGATGACGCTCGAGGCGCTCGCCGCTCAGGTCGGCCGCGCGCCGAGCCAGCTGTCGATGATCGAGAACGGCCGGCGCGAGCCGAAGCTCTCGATGCTCCGGGCGATCGCCAAGGCCCTCGGCACCACGATGGACGCGCTGCTGCAGGCCGAGCCGCTCGACGAGCGCGACGCGCTCGAGATCGGCGTCGAGCGCGCGCTGCGCGGCGCCCGGCTGCAGGCGCTCGGGATCAGCCCCTTCCGCATCCCGAAGTCGACCCCGGATGACGTGCTGCGCACCATCCTGCGCCTGGCGGGGGAGATCGACCGGCTCCACGACGAGCGCTCGGCCACGCCCGAGCAGGCGCGGCGGGCGAACGTCGAGCTGCGCAAGCTCATGCGCCGGCAGGGGAACCACTTCCCCGAGCTCGAGAAGGCCGCGCACGAGCTGCTGCGCGCGGCCGGGCACACGGACGGACCGCTGACCCAGCGCGCGACGAGCGACATCGCCTCACACCTGGGATTCACCATCCACCACGTGCCCGACCTGCCGCAGACGACGCGCAGCGTGCTCGACCTCAAGCACGGCCGGCTCTACCTGTCCGACCGGCACCGCGGCGACCCGCGCACCGCCGTGCTGCAGGCCCTCACCGCCCGCGTGCTCGGGCACGCCGAGCCGACCGACTACGCCGAGTTCCTGCGCCAACGCGTCGAGCAGAACTACCTCGCCGGCGCCCTGCTCATGCCCGAGCAGCACGCGGTCGAGGTGCTGCAGGACGCGAAGAAGCGCAAGGCGATCTCGATCGAGGACCTCCGCGACACCTACTCGGTCTCGTACGAGACCGCCGCGCACCGGTTCACGAACCTCGCGACCCGGCACCTCGGCATCCCGGTGCACTTCCTGAAGGTTCACGAATCGGGGACGATCACGAAGGCGTACGAGAACGACGACGTGAACTTTCCCTCGGATCAGCTCGGCGCGATCGAGGGGCAGATGTGCTGCCGCCGGTGGACGAGCCGGGTTGTGTTCACGATGGACGACCGCTTCAACCCGTACTACCAGTACACCGACACGGGCAACGGCACGTACTGGTGCACCGCGCGCGTGGAGCACTCGGCCCAGGGCGCGCACTCGGTCAGCGTCGGCGTGCGGTTCGAGGACACCAAGTGGTTCGTCGGCCGCGACACCCCCAACCGCGGGCTGTCGCGCCACTCCGTCGAGGTGTGCTGCCGCCGCCCGCCCGCCGATCTCGAGGAGACCTGGCGCGACGGCGCGTGGCCGCACGTCGGCACCCCGCGCACGCTTCTGGCGACCCTGCCGACCGGATCCTTCCCGGGCGTCGACACGACCGAGGTGTACGAGTTCCTCGAGCGCAACGCCCCGGTCGGGTGAGGCTCGCGGGGTGCCGCCGTCAGGGGAGGCGCGACGGAAGTGCGCCTGCCGGCGGCGCGAGGCGACATCCGCACCCCGTCCCCTGAGGTCGGGACGCGCGGTCGGTGCTGGGTGCGAGCCGGATCGGACGCGCAGGGCCGCGTGATAAAGTCGCCCTTTGGAAGCGTGTCCGAGCGGCCGAAGGAGCATGGCTGGAATCCATGTAGGCGGGGTAACTCGTCTCGCAGGTTCAAATCCTGTCGCTTCCGCTCTCAGCAGCCCCGCACCGGCATCCGGTGCGGGGCTTCTCCCGTCTCATCCGAAGCGACCGAGCCGAGGCCGCGTGTCCGTGCGAGCCGTCATCTCGACTCGCTCCGCTCGCTCGATAACCGGGGTGGGGGCAAAGGGCCTGTGCCGCCGACCGGTTGCTGAGCGAGCGCGAGCGAGCCGAAGCGACCACGCGAGGCCGCGGGTCCGTGCGAGCCGTCATCTCGGCTCGCTCCGCTCGCTCGATAACCGGGGTGGGGCAAAGGACCTGTGCCGCCGCACCGGTTGCTGAGCGAGCGCGAGCGAGCCGAAGCGACCGACCCGAGGCCGCGTGTCTGTGCGAGCCGTCATCTCGGCTCGCTCCGCTCGCTCGATAACCGGCAGATGCACACGCCGCACCTTTGCCCCGCCCACCGGTTGCTGAGCGAGCGCCAGCGAGTCGAAGCGACCGGCCCTACGCCGCTCGCTCGATAACCGGGGTGCGGGCGCTCAGCGGCTCGTGACGCGCGGGCGCACCGCCAGCGACCGCGGCAGCAGCGAGGCGCGCAGGCGCTCACGCCCCGCCGGAAGCAGCGCGTGGCGCACCCGCGTGAGCGAGCGGGCAAGATCCGGCCCCGCCGATCCGTCCGGGGGAGCGAAGCTCGCGCGCTCGATCGCCCTCACCAGCGGATCCAGGATGTCCGGGGCGACGCCGTTCTCACGGGTCAGGTGCGCGGCGAACGCGCGCGGCGACTCGCTCTCGTCCACGGAGTAGCCGGCGTCGATCACCAGATCCTGCAGCTCCCGCCAGGCGGCTCCCGCGTCGCCGCGGCGCGCGGCCGCCAGGCGGACGGTCCAGCGGACCGCGCGGACGGCGGCGGGCAGCGCCAGCAGGATGATCGCGCCCACCGCGATCGCGAGCCAGCGCAGCAGGTCGGCGGGGTTGAACGCCGCGCCCGTCGGAGCGCCGCCGGCCGCGTCGCCGCGGTCGACGTCGCGCGACGAGGTCGGTGCGGGCGTCGGCGCCGAGGACGGGGCCGGGGCGTCCGACGGCGTGGTGCCCGGCGCGGTCGCCGAGCGCAGCGACGTGGGAGACCCGAGCCCGACGGTCGGCTCGAACGGCACCCAGCCGATCCCGTCGAGGTACGCCTCCGGCCACGCGTGAAGCTGCGAGCCGAGGACCGCGTACACATCCTGGTCGTCGACCTCCTCGCCCGTCGCGTCGCCCGGGAGGAAGCCCACGACGACCCGCGAGGGGATGCCGAGAGAGCGCGCCATGACCGCGAAGGTCGAGGCGAAGTGCACGCAGTACCCGCTGCGCACGTCGAGGAACCGGTCGATCGCGTCCATCCCGGATCCGTCGAAGCCCTCCTCCACGGGGGCATCGAGCGAGTAGGAGAATCCGCCGTCGAGGCGGAACCACGACTGCATGGCGATGAGGGCGTCGTACGCGGTGGTGGCGTCGCCGATCGCCTCCAGCGCCGCGGCGCGGATGTCCTCGTCGACGCCGCCCTCGGGCAGCACCGTCGAGCCGGGATGGAACTCGGGATCGTCGCCGGGCGGGATCGCGAACATCGCATCGATCGGCCCGTCGCGCCGCGGCATGACCGCGCGGGCCTCCTCGCGGGTGATCTGCGGCTCCTGCGACGTCACGACATACCGCTGCCCGAGCGCGCTCGCCGACGCGCTGCGGACCGTGCGGTTCAGCCCGTCCGCGGTCCACTGACCCTGCACCCCCTCGACCGCCGTGGCCGGATACGGCACCGGCAGGTAGCTGCCGGTCAGGCGCGTGATCTCCACCGAGGTCGTCCGCTCCGTCACCTCACCGCCCCGCGCGAGAGGCGGGAAGGCGAGGTCGCTCAGCGGCGTGCCCTCATCCGGGGCCCATGTGATGCCGTCGAACCGGGTGAGGGTCGCGACGCGCAGGTACGGCGGCGAGGGGGCGTCGGTGCGCAGCCGCAGCACCTCGACGTCGGCGGGGCGGCGCAGGTCGTCGCCGAGGTCCAGCGTCGCCGAGATGGTCGAGGTGCGCCCGACGCCGCCGCCCGTGGGCGCCGCGAGCGGCACCATCGGCGACAGGATGAGCGCCGCCACGACCGACCCCACCCCGAGGATGCCCGCCCACGTCGACGCGACGGGGCCGGCCTCCATCCCGGGCCGGCGAGCGCGGATCTCGGCGCGGACGAGCCAGAGGATCGCCGCGATCAGGAACACGGCGGCGACGAAGTCGGGATCGCCCGGCACCGCGAGCTGCGGGATGGCGAACACCGTGATCAGCACCACGGCGGCAAGCAGCGGCAGGCGGACGTCGCGCACGACGTGCCCGATGCAGAAGGCGAGGAACCCGCCCGCCGCGATCAGCACGAACGCGAACTCGCGGCTGGGATCGATCGGGGCGACGCCCTCGACGACCTCCACCCCGACGAGGTCGAGCACCCGCGGCAGATCCTGGAGCAGGTCGAGGGTGGGAAGGAAGCCAAGCAGCGCGTCGTCGTGCCCGAGGGCCAGGGTCGCGCACACCGCCCACACCAGGAGCTCGCCCACCGCGGCGACGATGCCGGGAAGCCCCATCCGGCGCAGCAGATAGCCCGCGAACAGCACAACCAGGATGGTCGCGACCGCGCCGGGCATCCATCCCGGCTCGACGAGCCGGCCGATCGGCAGCATCGCGGCGATCGTGGCGGCCGCGACGCCGAGCGTCAGCTCGAGGTCGCCCCGCACGCCGCGGGGTGGCGTGCGACGCTCGTCGGGGCGGCCGGCCGGGCACAGTCGCTGCAGCGACTCGCGCGTGGCGGGGGGAGCCTCAGCGACCGGCATGCGCGTTCACCCCTCGAACCGCGTGTCCTCGTCGGGCCGCGTCGCCGTGAGCCACGCCGCCTCGACATCGCCCCCGAGCCGGGCCGCGTGCCATCCGGCGCGGGCCGCGCGGTCGAGGGCGTCGCCGCGCGGATCCCCCGCGAGCAGCACCGCGTGGGACGACTGCGCGGCGACCGGTCCGAGGTCGGCCACGTCCTGGGCGTCGAGGCGACCGGTGACGAGGATGACCGGCGCCCCCGACCAGTTGCCGACCGCGGTCGAGAGACGCGCGAGGGTGTCCTCCCCGCGCGGGGCGATCCCGGCGAAGGCGACGAGCAGATCGGACATCTCCTCGTGCGACTCGACGAGGCCGATCACGGCGCCGTCGCTGTCCATCACGCTCACGGAATATCCGTCGCGCGCCAGGCTCCACGCCGCCGAGACGCACAGCGTGATGGCCGCCTCGAAGCCCTCGTCGGTGCCGTGCGGAGCGGCGGAGCCCCAGCGCTCGGCGCCGCGGCTGAACACGATGATGGCGCGCGGCGTCGTCTCCCGCTCCTCCTCGCGCACCATGAACGAGCCGTGGTGTGCCGACGCCCGCCAGTGGATGCGGCGCATCGAGTCGCCCGGCGCATACGGGCGCGGGATGAGGTTGTCCGCGCCCTGCCCGTGCCGGCCGGTCGTGAGCTGCGAGCTGCCGCTGGCGCCCGGCGACCCCGGCAGGGCCGCGAGCGGGATGACCGCGGGGACGATCGTGACGGGGGTGCGCATCCCGATGGTCGTGCGGCGACGGGTGAGGCCGAACGGGTCGACCGCCGCGGTCTGCAGCGGCCCGATCGTGTGCCGACCGCGACGCATGCCCATCACGGCATAGGACACGTGCAGGATGCCGCGCCCGCCCGGCGGCAGCTCGCCGGTGGCACCGTTCGGCGACGCCTCGGTCGCTATCGCGCGCACCGCGAAGTCGGGCAGGCCGTCGCGCCACGTGCCGCCGGGCACCGGCCGCGCCGACAGCAGCAGCCGCGCCTCGACCGTCGAGATGCCGCCGACGCTCGCCACGTCCGTCGTCAGCGAGCGGTCGACATCCGTCACCCGGCCCGCCAGACGCAGGCTCAGCCATCCGCCGGCCGTCAGCAGCAGCAGCGCGAGGCCGAAGACCGCGAGTTCCACCCGCCCGAGGCTCGACGCGGCGATCAGCAGGGCCACGCCCAGCGCCACCGCTCCCGCCCCGCGCAGGGTCAGCGGCGCGCCGCCGAGAGAGCGGGAGGACGAGGCGGGGGACATGTCCGGATCCGGATCAGCGCACCGCGAGCGGCACCCGGACGGACGCCGCGATCCGCCCGAGGATCTGCGGCACCGGGTCTCCCGCGCGATGGGCGCCCGACGCCGAACGGGAGGCGATGAGCCGGTGCGCGAACACCGGCTCGAGCAGGTCGGTGACGTCGTCGGGGATGACGAACGAGCGTCCGTCGAGCGCCGCCCACACCTTCGCCGCCCGCACCAGCTGCAGCGTCGCGCGCGGGGACGCGCCGAGGCGAAGCTCGGGGTCCGAGCGGGTCGCCTGCGCCAGGGCGACCGCGTACTCCTCGATCGTCGGCGCGACGTGCACCGACCGGGCGAACCGGATCAGCGCCGACACGTCGTCGATCGTCACGGCCGGACGAAGCGCCGCCAGCGGGTTCTGCGTGTCGCGCTGGCGCAGCATCAGCGCCTCGGCCTGCGCGTCGGGGTACCCCATCGAGATGCGCAGCATAAAGCGGTCGCGCTGCGCTTCGGGGAGCGGGTAGGTGCCCTCCATCTCGAGCGGATTCTGCGTCGCGACCACGAGGAACGGATCCGGCAGCACGTGAGACGTGCCGTCGACCGTCACCTGCCGCTCCTCCATCGCCTCGAGCAGCGCCGACTGCGTCTTGGGGGAGGAGCGGTTGATCTCATCCGCGATCACGATGTTCGCGAACACCGCCCCGGGCGTGAAGCTGAACTCGCGCGTGCCCGGGTTGAACACGGACACGCCCGTCACGTCGCTCGGCAGCAGGTCGGGCGTGAACTGCACGCGCCGCACCCTCGCGTGGATCGACGCCGCCATCGCCCGCGCCAGCACCGTCTTCCCGACGCCCGGCACGTCCTCGATCAGCAGGTGCCCCTCGGCAAGCAGCGCGACGAGAGCCGACCGCACTGCCTGCGGCTTCCCATCGATCACGGAGCTGACGGAACGGATGATGCCGTCCGTCGCCTCCTGGAAGCGCTCCGCGGTGATCGGCTCGGTCATCCTGCTCCTCGATCTCGGCGCATCCGCCGGATCGATCCCGTCGTCTCTGCGCGTCTTGGGTACATCTTGCCCCGAGAAGAGCCGGTCCGCGCCTGCCCGATGTGCCGGATCGCCGCGCGTCGTCTAAACTGGACCAAGCTCTCCGCGTGGCGACATCCAGGCCAACTCCCCCAGGACGGAAACGTAGCAAGGGTAACCAGGCTCTGTCGGGTACGCGGAGAGTCTTTTTATTTAGGAGCGGCAGTTCTTTTCAGGAGCGGCTCGCACCGTTTTCTTCAGAAGCGGCTCGCACGCTCGCGCCGACGCTCCGCGCCGGCACTCGCGAGCGAGGCACCGTCGCTGACGCTCCGCTGCGGCAGCGCTTCGCGCTGAGTTGGTCGCTTCGCTCCACGCTCACTTCGTTCGCACGGGGGCACAGGTGCGTTGCCCCAACCCCGGTTATCGAGCGAGCTTGCGAGTCGAGATGACGGCTCGCACGGGTGGGTCGCTTCGGGCCGGTCGCTTCGGCTCGCTGGCGCTCGCTCAGCAACCGGTGGGGTAAACGTGCGGCGTGTGCACCTTTCCGCCCCGCATTCGGTGCGTTTGCCGCACCTCTGCGAGTACCGCACCCCGGTTATCGAGCGAGCTTGCGAGTCGAGATGACCGGCTCGCACGGACGGGCGGCTCCGCGGCGGTCGCTCAGCAACCGGGGGCGCCCCTGTCCCGGCCACCCCGCGCGGACGTAGGCTGGCGGCGTGGCGAGGAGCATCTACATCACCTCCGCGGAGGGGCACTCCGGCAAGTCCACCATCGCGCTCGGGGTGCTCGACGCCCTCAGCCGGGTGACGCCGAAGGTGGGGGTGTTCCGGCCCATCGCGCGATCCACGGTGGAGCGCGACTACGTCCTCGAGCTGCTGCTCGGCCACGACGGCGTCGACCTCGACTACGACGAGTGCGTCGGCGTCACCTACGACGACGTGCGCGCGGATCCCGAGGCGGCACTCGGCACGATCGTCGGCAGGTTCAAGGCCGTCGAGGCGCAGTGCGACGCGGTCGTCGTCGTCGGCACCGACTACACCGACGTCGGCAGCCCGGCCGAGCTCGCCTACAACGCGCGCATCGCCGCGAACCTCGGCACCCCGGTGCTGCTCGTGCTCGGCGGCCGCGCCCAGCAGGGGCAGGCCGAGCAGCTCGGCACCACCACCGCGCGCACGCCCGAGGAGATGGCGCAGCTCGCGCACCTCGCCCTTCCCGAGCTCGAGCGCGGCCGTGCCGAGCTCGCCGCGGTCGTTGTGAACCGCGCCGATCCGGATCAGCTCGCCGACACGACCTCGGCCGTCGCCGCGGCGGTGGGCGACGGCGTCCCCGTGTGGGCGCTTCCCGAGGACCGGATGCTCGTCGCGCCGTCGATGCAGGACATCCTGCGCGCGCTCGGCGGCACGCTGCTCAAGGGCGACGAGCAGCTGCTCACGCGCGAGGCGCTCGGCGTGGTGATCGCGGGCATGTCGATGGTCAACGTGCTGCCGCGGCTGAGCGAGGGGGCGGTGGTCGTGATCCCCGCCGACCGCACCGAGGTGCTCGTCGCGGCGCTGCTCGCGAACCAGTCGGGCACGTTCCCGAAGCTCACCGGCGTCGTCCTGAACGGCCCGTTCCCCGTGCCGGAGGACGTGCTGCGCCTGATCGACGGCCTCGGATCCACCCTCCCCATCGTGACCACGGATCTCGACACCTACGCGACGTCCGTCCGCGTGATGGGCGCGCGCGGGCGCGCATCCGGATCCGGTCGCCGCTTCGACACCGCGCTCGCCCTGTTCGAGCAGCACGTCGACACCGCCGAGCTCACGCGCGTGCTGGGCGTGGCCCAGGCGACCGTCGTGACGCCGCTGATGTTCGAGTACGGGCTGCTCGAGCGCGCCCGCGCCGACCGCCGCCACATCGTGCTGCCCGAGGGCGACGACGACCGCGTGCTGAGGGCCGCCGCCTCGCTGCTGACGCGCGGCGTCGCCGAGCTCACGATCCTCGGGGACCCCGACGCGATCGCCGCCCGGGCGACCGAGCTCGGGATCGACCTCTCCGACGCGCACCTGCTGAGCCCCTTCGACCCGCAGCTCGTCGAGCGCTTCGCGACCGAGTACGCGAAGCTGCGCGCCCACAAGGGCGTCACCTACGAGAAGGCGGCCGACACCATCACCGACGTGTCGTACTTCGGCACGATGATGGTGCACCTGGGGCTCGCCGACGGCATGGTGTCGGGAGCCGCGCACACGACGGCGCACACCATCCGGCCCGCGTTCGAGATCATCAAGACGAAGCCCGGGGTGTCGGTCGTCTCGAGCGTGTTCCTGATGGCCCTCGCCGACCGCGTGCTGGTCTACGGCGACTGCGCGGTGATCCCGGATCCGACGAGCGAGCAGCTCGCGGACATCGCGATCTCGTCGGCGGCGACGGCCGCACAGTTCGGGGTCGAACCGCGCGTGGCGATGCTGTCGTACTCCACCGGGGAGAGCGGATCGGGTGCCGACGTCGACAAGGTGCGCCTCGCGACCCAGCTCGCCCGGGAGCGCGCTCCCGAGCTGCCGATCGAGGGCCCGATCCAGTACGACGCGGCCGCCGACGCCGCGGTGGCGAAGGCGAAGCTTCCTGGATCCGCCGTGGCCGGCCGGGCGACGGTGTTCGTCTTCCCCGACCTCAACACGGGCAACAACACCTACAAGGCGGTGCAGCGCTCGGCCGGCGCGGTCGCCATCGGGCCGGTGCTGCAGGGTCTCAACAAGCCGATCAACGACCTCTCGCGCGGCGCGCTCGTGAGCGACATCGTCAACACGGTCGCGATCACCGCGATCCAGGCCCAGGGGGATGGGCGCGCGTGATCCGGTCGACGGTCGGCCTCGGTGCGAGCGAAGCGAGCGTGCCGCGGATGCGGCCCCGCGAGCGCGGAGCGCGAGCCGGCGATGGAGCGCAGCGACAGCGCCATCGCTCGCGAGGGTGCCGCTTGCGGCCCCGAAGCGTGCGATCGAAAGGAAAAGAATGATCGTCCTCGTCGTCAACAGCGGGTCGTCGTCGTTCAAGTACCAGCTGCTCGACATGGCCCACGAGCGCGTGCTCGCGTCGGGGCTCGTCGAGCGGATCGGCGAGGACACCGGCGTCGCCACGCACACGGTGCGCTTCCACGCCGAGCCGGGGCAGCCGGCCCCGGCGGTGCTCGACTCGACGCATCAGATCGAGCGGCCGATCCCGGATCACACGGCCGGCTTCGCACTCATGCTCGACGCGTTCGCCGAGCACGGGCCCTCGCTCGACGACCACCCGCCCGTGGCGGTCGGGCACCGCGTCGTCCACGGCGGGGCGCGGTTCTTCGAGGCGACGGTCATCACCGACCTCGTCGAGATCAACATCGACGAGCTGTCGGTGCTCGCGCCGCTGCACAACCCCGGCGCCCTGCAGGGGATCCGGGCCGCTCGCCGCGCCTTCGCGGACATCCCGCACGTCGCCGTGTTCGACACGGCGTTCCACCAGACGCTGCCCGCCGCGGCGTACACCTACGCGATCGACCGCGAGCTCGCCGAGCGGCACCGCATCCGGCGCTACGGCTTCCACGGCACGAGCCACTCGTATGTCAGCGCGACGGCGGCCGAGTTCCTCGGCCGCGACCTCGCCGAGCTGAAGCAGATCGTCTTCCACCTCGGCAACGGCGCGTCGGTCACCGCGATCGACGGAGGCCGCTCGGTCGAGACGTCGATGGGGCTGACGCCGCTCGAGGGGCTCGTGATGGGCACGCGCTCGGGCGACCTGGATCCGGCCGTGCTTCTCCACCTCGCCCGGCGCGCATCGATGTCGATCGACGACCTCGACCGGCTGCTCAACAAGAACAGCGGCATCCTGGGCCTCGCGGGAGTGACCGACATGCGCGACCTCGCGGCGCGGCGCGGGGCCGGCGACGAGGGTGCCCAGCTGGCGTTCGACGTGTACATCCATCGCCTCCGCGCCTACGCCGGCGCGTACATCGCGCAGCTCGGTGGCGTGGACGTGATCTCGTTCACCGCGGGCGTCGGCGAGAACGACGCCGCGATCCGCGCGGCCGCCGTCGAGACCCTCGGCTTCGCGGGTGTCGAGCTCAACCCCGAGCGCAACACGGCCCGCGAGCGCGGCGCTCGCCGCATCTCGACCGACGACTCGAGGGTCGCTGTGCTGGTCGTCCCCACGAACGAGGAGCTCGAGATCGCGCGCCAGACCCTGGCGTCCGCGACGTAGGAGGCATCGGTCATGCTGCCCCTGGACCTCGCACGCCGCCTCCGCGACGCCGGCGTGCTCTGGCAGCCCGAGCCCGGCGACCGCTTCACCATCGACCAGGAGTCGGTGGCGGGGGAGGTGTTCTGGATCAGCCATCTCACGATCGACATGCACGTGTTCCAGGGCCAGCCCGTGCTGGGCTTCAACGGCACGACCGAGTGGGCCCTCGACTCGGTCACTCTCGACAGCGCGCTGTGGCTGCCGCGCGAAGACCAGCTGCGCGAGATGCTCGGCGACCGGCTGCTGGCTCTCGAGGCCGAGTCCGCGGCCGAGTCCGGCGCCGAGGCCGAGGCCGGGGCCGGATGGGTCGTGCGCACCCTCGACGGCCGGTTCCGGCACAACGACGCGGAGGCCGCGTACGCGCTCGCGCTGCTCGCGTGGCTCGAGCGGGATGCTCCGTGACGCGGAGCGGGGACCGCTCGCCCGCGGGACCGACGTCGCGCACGCCGCCCCTGATACCTGCGAAACCCGGTGGCCACTACGCTGGGTCGCGTCGCCGAGCGATCTGGAGGACCCGTGTCCGATCTGCCTGATCTCACCCAGTACGACGCCGTGCTCTTCGACCTCGACGGGGTGATCACGCCCACCGCCGAGGTGCACATGCACGCCTGGCGGGCGATGTTCGAGACCCTGTTCTCCGACTGGGACATCCAGCCGCCGTACACCGACGCCGACTACTTCGACCACCTCGACGGCAAGAAGCGGTACGACGGCGTGGCCGCCCTGCTGCGCAGCCGCGACGTCGAGGTGCCCTGGGGCGACCCGTCGGACGCGCCCGAGGCCGACACCGTCTGCGGCATCGGCAACCGCAAGAACATCGTCTTCTCCCGCGTGCTGCGCGAGGAGGGCATCCAGGCGTACCCCGGCACGATGCGGCTGATCGACATCCTCGACGCGGCGGGCGTTCCGTCCGCCGTGGTGTCGAGCTCGAAGAACGCCGAGGACGTGCTCGCCGCCGCGGGCATCCGCGACCGCTTCCCCGTGGTGATGGACGGAATGGTCGCCGAGCGCCAGCACCTTCCCTCCAAGCCCGCGCCCGACGTGTTCCTCGTCGCGGCGCAGATGGCGGGGGTGGATCCGTCCCGGACCGCCGCCGTCGAGGACGCGATCTCCGGCGTCCAGTCGGCCGCCGCCGGGGGGTTCTCGCTCGTCGTGGGCGTCGACCGCGGCGCGGGCGCGCAGGCCCTCCGCGACGCCGGCGCGCACGTCGTCGTCTCGGATCTTGCCGAGTTCGCCGACGCGCACGACAGTCGATCCGGTTCGGGCTCAGCCTGATCCGGCACCATCTCCTCAGCACGTTCTTCCCGCATCCCCGCGCCCGTCCCGCATCCCGTACCCCTGAAGGACCTCGATGATCGATCGCGAACGCTTCCCCGTCGACCCCTGGCGCCTCATCGAGACGCGCTATTCGGGGGAGGACGCGGGCGTGACCGAGACGATCTTCTCGGTCGGCAACGGCTACCTCGGCTTCCGCGGAAACCACCCCGAGGGGCGCCACGCGCACGAGCACGGCACGTTCATCAACGGGTTCCACGAGACGTGGCCGATCCGCCACGCAGAGCAGGCATACGGCTTCGCCGAGATCGGCCAGACGATCATCAACGCGCCCGACTCGAAGGTCATGCGCGTGTACGTCGACGACGAGCCGCTGTCGCTGGACATCGCCGAGATCCGCGAGTACGAGCGCGTGCTCGACATGCGCGAGGGCGTCTACCGGCGCCGGCTGCTGTGGCGCACGCCCGCGGGCAAGGACGTGCTGATCGAGGACGACCGCGTCGTGTCGTTCGAGGAGCGCCACCTCGCCGTGATGCGGATGACCATCACCGTGCTCGACGACGACGCCCCGGTGACGATCAGCTCGCAGCTCGTGAACCGCCAGGACGGCGAGAACGTCTACGGCGGCACCCCGGCCGTGCTCGCCCAGAAGGCCGCGGCGCGCAGCGCGACGTTCGATCCCCGCAAGGCCGAGAAGATCGGCGAGCGGGTGCTGATGCCGCAGGAGTACTGGCAGGACAACCTCCGCTCGGCCCTGTCGTACAAGGTGACCGAGTCGGGGATGACGATCGCGGTCGGAAGCGACCACCGGATCGACACCGACAACGACTACGACATACGGCACCTCGTCGACCCGGACATCGCCAAGCACGTCTTCCGGGTGCAGGCGAAGGCCGGCGTGCCGACCACCATCACCAAGGTCGTCAGCTACCACACGTCGCGCGGCGTCCCCGCGCGTGAGCTCGTCGAGCGCTGCCGGCGCACGCTCGACCGCGTCGCCGTGATCGGGGTGGAGGAGATCCACCGCCGCCAGCGCGAGTGGATGGACGACTTCTGGAGCCGCGCCGACATCCGGATCAGCGGTCAGGACGGGCTGCAGCAGGCGACCCGATGGTGCCTGTTCCAGCTGGCGCAGGCGGCGGCGCGCGCCGACGGCTTCGGGGTGTCCGCGAAGGGAGTGACCGGCTCGGGGTACTCGGGCCACTACTTCTGGGACACCGAGATCTACGTGCTGCCGTTCCTCGCGTACACGAACCCGCTCTGGGCGCGCAACGCCCTGCGGATGCGGACGATGATGCTGCCCGCCGCGCGCCGCCGGGCGGCGCAGCTGAACGAGGCCGGCGCCCTGTTCCCGTGGCGCACGATCAACGGCGAGGAGGCCTCCGCGTATTACGCGGCGGGCACCGCGCAGTACCACATCAACGCCGACGTCTCCTACGCGATCGTGAAGTACGTGCGTGCCACCGGCGACCGCGACTTCCTCGAGCGCGAGGGCGCCGACGTCCTCGTCGAGACCGCGCGCCTGTGGGCGACGCTCGGGTTCTGGCGCTCGTACGACGGCATCGAGTCGTTCCACATCCACGGCGTCACCGGCCCGGACGAGTACACCACCGTGGTCAACGACAACCTCTTCACGAACGTGATGGCGCGCTTCAACCTGCGCGCCGCCGCGCGCGTGGTGCGCGACATGGCCGAGGGGAACCCCGGCGCGTTCCGGCGCCTGTCCGACCGGGTCTCGCTCGACGCCTCCGAGCCCGAGGCTTGGGAGCGCGCCGCCGACGCGATGCGCATCCCGTACAGCGAGAGCTTCGGCATCCACCCGCAGGACTCGCTGTTCCTCGAGCGCGAGGTCTGGGATCTCGAGCACACGCCGGATGACCAGCGCCCCCTGCTGCTTCACTTCCACCCGCTTGTCATCTACCGCTTCCAGGTGCTGAAGCAGGCGGATGTCGTGCTCGCCCTGTTCCTGCAGGGCAACCACTTCACGGCGGAGGAGAAGCGCGCCGACTTCGACTACTACGACCCGCTGACCACGGGCGACTCGACCCTGTCGGCCGTCGTGCAGTCGATCCTGGCGGCCGAGGTCGGGTACCAGGACCTGGCGCACGACTACTTCGAGGAGGCGCTGTTCGTCGACCTCGGCGACCTCCACCACAACGCGGCCGACGGGGTCCACGTGGCCTCGGCCGGCGGTGTGTGGACCGCCCTGGTGTCGGGCTTCGGCGGCATGCGCGACCACCTCGGCGAGCTCACGTTCGATCCGCGCCTGCCCGCGGAGTGGCCCGAGCTCGCGTACACGCTGCAGTGGCAGGGCCGCGCCCTCGACGTGGTGCTGCGTCGCGACGAGATGCGGGTGAGCGTCCGGCCCGGTGAGGCAGGGGACGACGCGGCCGCGCCGGTGCCCTTCGAGGTGCGCGGGAAGGCCTACATCGCGACCGTCGAGCAGCCCGCCGTCGTCCCGCTCGCCGACCAGGGCCCCGTGCTTCCCGGCCGCCCGACGCTCAAGCCCTTCTCGGAGATGCGGCGCGACGACGGCACGATGCTCGAGCCGACCGTGCCCACGACGGCGTCGATCCCGGTGACCACGGCGATCCCTGTCATCCACGACGGACATCCCGCGCATGACTGATCCGCTGATCACGGCCGAGGAGCTCGCCGAGCGGCTGGGCGAGGTCACGCTGCTCGACGTGCGGTGGACCCTGCAGGATCCGGATGCCGGGCGTCCCGACTACCGCGCGGGGCACATCCCGGGCGCCGTGTTCGTGGATCTCCACCACGAGCTGGCGGATCCGTCCCGGCCCGCGACCGAGGGGCGGCATCCGCTGCCGTCCATCGAGGCGCTGCAGCGCTCCGCGCGCGCGTGGGGCGTGACGACCGGGCGCCCGGTCGTCGTCTACGACGCGACGTCGGGGATGGCCGCGGCGCGCGCCTGGTGGCTGCTGCGGCACGCCGGCGTGCACGACGTGCGGGTGCTCGACGGCGGGCTCGCGGCGTGGAGCGGGCCGCTCGAGACGGGCGAGGTGACGGCGGAGCCCGGAGACATCGAGCTGCGATACGGATCGCTGCCGGTGCTGACCGCCGACGACGCCGCGGCGTTCCCGCGCATCGGCACGCTGCTCGATGCCCGCGCGGGGGAGCGCTACCGCGGCGAGGTCGAGCCGATCGACCCGCGCGCCGGGCACATCCCAGGTGCCGTGTCCGCCCCGACCACGGGCAACATCGACCCGCGGGGAGGGTTCCTCGAGCCCGGATCGATCCGCGCGCGGTTCCAGGAGCTCGGCGTCGACCTGAGCGCGCCGGTCGCCGTGTACTGCGGCTCGGGCGTCACCGCCGCGCACACCCTGCTCGCGCTCGCCGCTGCCGGCGTCGACGGGGCGCTGTACCCGGGCTCGTGGAGCCAGTGGTCGAACCTGGAGGACCGCCCGGTCGCCACCGGTCCGCAGCCGTAGGCCCCGAGCGCGCGGGTGGTACCACGGTGCCACCGGATCGGCGCAGGTCGCGACCCGGGGCGGACGCGCCGGATACCGGCCGATTCCTAGCGTGGAGGCACGCCGCCACAAGGCGACGTCCACCTAGGAAGGAGCACCCCGTGATCGAAGCGCAGGGACTCACCAAGCGCTACGGCGCGAAGACGGCGGTCGACGGCATCGGGTTCGTCGTCCAGCCGGGAAAGGTCACCGGATTCCTCGGCCCCAACGGGGCGGGGAAGTCGACGACGATGCGGATGATCGTCGGCCTCGACGCGCCCACCAGCGGCCGCGTGACGGTCGGCGGATCCGACTACCGCGGCAAGCCGGCGCCGCTGCGCGAGGTCGGCGTGCTGCTGGAGGCGAAGGCCGTTCACACCGGCCGCACCGCCCGCAACCACCTGCGCGCGCTCGCCGCGACGCACGGCATCCCCGCCTCCCGCGTCGACGAGGTCATCGGCCTCGCTGGCCTCGAGGCGGTCGCGTCGAAGCGCGTCGGCGGCTTCTCGCTCGGCATGGGTCAGCGCCTCGGGATCGCGGCGGCACTGCTCGGCGACCCGCAGGTCGTGATCCTCGACGAGCCCGTCAACGGACTCGACCCCGAGGGCGTGCGGTGGATGCGGCTGCTGATGCGGCGTCTGGCCGCAGAGGGGCGCACGGTGCTGCTCTCGTCGCACCTGATGAGCGAGATGTCGCAGACGGCCGACCACCTGATCGTGCTCGGGCGCGGCCGTGTGCTCGCCGACGCCCCCGTCGACGAGGTGATCGCCCGCGCGCCCGGCTCGTCCGTGCGCGTGCGCACCCCCGACCTGCCTCGCCTCGCCGCGGTGCTCGGGCGTCTCGACGTGACGCTCACCCCGCTCGAGGACGGCGCCGTGCAGATCTCGGGCACGGTTCGCGAGCGCATCGGCGAGGCGGCCGCGGCCGCGGGCGTTGTGCTGCACGAGCTGACGACCGTCATGGGATCGCTCGAAGACGCCTACCTCGACCTCACCCACGACGAGGTCGAGTACCGTGCCGAGCTGGAGGAGGTCGTCCGATGACCGCGCTCACCGCCCCGCGTCCGGCCCTCGCCGGCGTCCGCATCACGTTCCCCCGGGTTGTGCGATCCGAGTGGATCAAGCTCACGAGCCTGCGCTCGACGGGCTGGTCGCTCGCGCTGATCCTGCTGATCGGCGTCGGCTTCGCCGCGATCCTCGCCGCCACGATCGACATGGTGGACGGCGTTCCCGACGACGGCGCGAGCGCGCAGACGGTGACGCTGTCCGTGATCACGATCGGCTTCACCATGGGCCAGCTCGTCGCGGCCGTGCTGGGTGCGCTCAGCCTCGGCGGGGAGTACGCCACCGGCATGGTGCGATCGACGTTCGCCGCCGTGCCGCGCCGCCTTCCCGTGCTGTGGGCGAAGGCGGTCGTGCTGTTCGCGACGGTGTCCGTCGTGGGCGCGGTGACCGCGTTCGCCAGCTGGGCCGCCACGTACGGAATGCTCGATGCCAAGGGACTCGCCTCGCCGCTGGACGGTGACCTCGCCCTGGCGCTGGTGGGCGGCTCGGTCTACCTCGGCCTCGTCGCCGTCTTCGCGCTGGGCGTCGCGGCGGCCGTGCGCTCGTCCGCCGGATCGATCGCGTTCGCGCTCGGCATCCTGCTCGTGCTTCCCACGCTCGTGATGGTGCTGGGGTCAGCTGTCGAATGGGTCGCCGACGTGCAGCCGTACCTGCTGTCGAACGCCGGCGACGACATGTTCAGCATCGCGCCCGCCGAAGGTGTCGAGGAGGGCAGCCTCGCGCTGCCGGTCGCCGCCCTCGTGGCGACCGCCTGGACGGCCGCGTCGCTCGCCGTCGGCGCCCTGGCGCTGCGCGGGAGGGACGTCTGAGCGCTTCCTCTCCCCGGTCGCCCGGTCCCGCTTCCGCGGGGCCGGGCTCCGGCGCGCTCCCGGGCGACCTTGCGCTGCCGTCGCCGCCGGGGTTCATCCGGCGTTACCTGCAGGCCCACCCGTGGGTGACGGATGGGCTCGTCGCGGGCGTGTACCTGCTCATCACCGCCGCGAGCGTCGCGGCGTATCTCCTGCCAGAGCCGCGTCCGGAGCTGCCGCCCGTCTGGGTGGTCATCGCGCTGGGGATCGCGGGCGGGGTCGTTGTGCTGCTGCGGCGCCGGTTCGTGTGGCCGGCGTTCGTGGGGGCGATGGTCCTGCTGCTCGTGTCGTTCCCCATCGACTCGCCGCTGCAGCCCGCGGCCGTGCTGATCTCGGTGTACGCGCTGGGGGTGTACAGGTCGTCGCGCGCGGCCTGGCTCGGCTTCGGGATCGCCTCCGCCGCCGGCATGCTCGACGCGCTCCTGAAGGCGCTGATCCACGGGCGAGGAGCGGAGGCCGCTGCCGACGGAGGCCCGCTCGTGCTGTGGCTGAACATCGCCGTGCCGTTTGTGGTGATCCTGCTGATCGCGACGCTGCTGGGAACCAACGTCGGCGGGCGCAAGCGCTACGTCGCGGCCATCCTGGATCGCGCGGCGCAGCTCGGGCGCGAGCGCGACCAGCAGGCGGAGATCGCCTCGGCCCGCGAGCGCGAGCGGATCGCGCGCGAGATGCACGACGTGATCGCGCACAGCCTGTCGGTCATGATCGCGCTCGCCGAGGGGGCCGCGGCGACGCCGGATCAGGCCCGCTCGCGCGACGCGATCGGGGCCGTGGCCGAGACCGGCCGCCGCACGCTGGGCGAGGTGCGCAGGCTGCTGGCGATCGTGCGGTCCGACGGCGGGTCCGCCGGACGATCCGACGTGCGCGCGCCGCAGCCCCAGGCCGACGACCTTCCCGCGCTGGTCGCCGAGTTCGCCCGGGCGGGCCTTCCGGTGACGCTGACCGCGTCGGGCGCGCCGCGCGCCGATGCGGCCCTGGGGCTGACCGTGTACCGGATCGTGCAGGAGTCGCTGACGAACGCGCTGCGCCACGCCCGCGGAGTCACCCGCGCCGACGTCCGCGTGGAATGGCGCGAGGACGCCGTCTCGATCCTCGTCGAGGACGACGGGCTCGCGGTCGCTGTGTCGGAGGGCGGGCGCGGGCTGCTCGGGATGCGCGAGCGTGCCGCGCTGTACGGCGGCACGGCCGAGATCGGCCCCCGCGAGCCGCGAGGATGGCGCGTGAGCGTGCTGCTGCGAGAGGGGGAGGCATCGTGACGGATGCGGTGAGGGTGCTGCTGGTGGACGACCAGCACCTGGTGCGGATGGGGTTCCGCATGGTGCTCGAGGCCGAGCCCGGCATCGAGGTCGTCGGCGAGGCCGGCGACGGCGCCCAGGCGCTCGAGCTCGCGACCCGGCTGGTTCCCGACGTCGTGCTGATGGACGTCCGGATGCCCGGGGTGGACGGCATCGAGGCGACCGAGCGGATCACCACGCGCCTTCCCGGAACGCGCGTGCTCGTGCTGACGACCTACGACCTCGACGAGTACGCGTTCGGCGCACTGCGCGCCGGAGCCAGCGGGTTCCTGCTGAAGGACACGCGCCCCGCCGAGCTGCTGAGCGCGATCCGCTCGGTTGTGAACGGCGACGCGGTCGTGGCGCCGCGAATCACTGCGAAGCTCATCGAGTACGCGGCCCCGCACCTCGCCTCCGACCGCAGCGCGGAGGCCGACGAGGCCCTGCAGGCCCTCACGGCGAGGGAGCGCGACGTCTTCCGCCTGATGGCCGAGGGGGCCACCAACTCGGAGGTCGCGGCCGCCCTGTTCCTGAGCGAGTCGACCGTCAAGACGCACGTGGGCCGGATCCTGCTCAAGCTCGGCCTGCGCGACCGCGTGCAGGCGGTGATCCTTGCGTACCGGCTGGGCGTGGTGCGCCCGGAGTGAGCCTGGGGATCCCGCCGCGTCTATGTCGGTGGGCTCCCGTAGGCTGATCGGGTGACCACCGCCCTGTATCGCCGCTACCGGCCCGAGACCTTCGGGGAGATGATCGGGCAGTCTCAGGTCACCGAGCCGCTGATGACCGCGCTGCGGGGTGACCGCATCGGGCACGCCTACCTGTTCTCGGGTCCGCGCGGCTGCGGCAAGACGACCTCGGCCCGCATCCTCGCACGCTGCCTGAACTGCGCCGAGGGGCCCACCGACACCCCGTGCGGGAAGTGCGACAGCTGCGTCGAGCTCTCGCGCGCCGGCGGCGGATCGCTCGACGTGGTCGAGATCGACGCGGCGAGCCACAACGGCGTCGACGACGCGCGCGACCTGCGCGAGCGCGCGGTGTTCGCGCCCGCCCGCGACCGGTTCAAGATCTTCATCCTCGACGAGGCGCACATGGTGACGCCGCAGGGCTTCAACGCGCTGCTGAAGCTCGTCGAGGAGCCTCCCGCGCACGTCAAGTTCATCTTCGCGACGACCGAGCCCGACAAGGTCATCGGCACCATCCGCTCGCGCACGCACCACTACCCGTTCCGCCTCGTGCCGCCCGCCGCGATGCTCGACTACGTCCAGTCGCTGTGCGAGCAGGAGGGAGTGAACGTCGAGACCGGCGTGCTTCCCCTGGTCGTTCGCGCGGGCGGCGGATCGCCCCGTGACACGCTCTCGATCCTGGATCAGCTGATCGCCGGATCCGACGGGGACCACGTCGCCTACGAGCGCGCGGTCGCGCTGCTCGGCTACACGCACGGCGAGCTGCTCGACGGCGTCATCGACGCGTTCGCGTCGGGCGATGCCGCGGCCGCGTTCGGGGCGGTGGACCGCGTTGTGCAGACGGGCCAGGATCCGCGCCGGTTCGTCGACGACCTGCTCGAGCGCCTGCGCGACCTCATCGTGATCGCCGCCACCGGCGCCGGCGCCTCGGCCGTGCTGCGGGGGATCCCGTCCGACGAGCTCGAGCGCATGGCCGGTCAGGCGCAGCGCCTCGGCGCCGAGCGGCTGTCCAAGACCGCCGACATCGTCAGCGCCGCGCTCGACTCGATGTCGGGGGCGACGTCGCCGCGCCTGCAGCTCGAGCTGATGATCGCCCGCGTGCTCGCCGGTGCGCTCGCTCCCGCGGCCGCCGCGACCCCCGGCGCCGCACCGCTGCCGGGCGCCGTGCCCGCCGCGGCTCCGGCCCCGGCGGCCGCGCCCGCGGCTCCCGCTGCTGCACCGGCCGCTGCGCCGGCGCCTGCTTCGGCGGCTCCCGCTGCTGCTCCTGCTCCGGCGGCCCCCGCTCCCGAGCCGGCACGTCCCGCCGCCGCTGCGGCGGAGATCCCGGCTTCGACGGAGCGAAACCCCGCCCCGGCTCCGGCGAACACGACATCTCCGGCGAACACGACATCTCCGGCGAACGGGGACGCCGTTCCCGCCGCCGGATGGGCCACCGTCGCACCCGGCACGGCGCCCGCCGCCACGCCCGAGCCCGCGGCGGAGCCCTCGCCGCCGGTGCCCGCCGGGCCTCTCACGCTCGACGGCATCACTGCAGCATGGGGCTCCGTGCTCGAGCGCCTGCAGGGGATCAGCCGCACAAGCTGGCTCGTCGTCTCCGGCGCCCGCGTCGTCGACGTGAAGCCCGACGACGTGCTCGTGCTCGGCTTCCCGAACGAGGGCGATCTCGGCAAGTTCAAGACGCGCACCCCGCAGGGCGGGATCAGCGAGGACCTGCGCACCGCGATCCTCGCCGTGCTCGGCGTGCGCGTGAAGTACCTGGCGCGCCTCGACACCGCGGGCAGGGAGAGCGGCCCGCGCGAGCAGAGCGGCGGGCGCCCCTCGGCCGAGCCGTCGTCCGACCCCGACCCGGCCCGATCCGCCGCGCCCCCGGCGACCGCACCGCAGGCGCGGCCGTCGTACGACGATCTGCCGCCCGAGCCGGACTACCCCGACGACCCGTACGCGGGCGAGCCGTATCCGGATGAGGACGCGTACGCCCCGCCTCCCCGAGCCTCGGCCCCTGCGGCACCGCGGCGCCCCGAGCCCGCTCGTCCCGCCGTGCGCGACGAGCAGCAGCGCCGCGAGCCGGTCTCCGCCCCGGCGACCTATGCCGCCGCCCCCGTCACCGACTGGGCCGTCGCGCCCATCCCGAACTCCGACGCGTCGCCCGCACTCGCGGTGGACGACGATCCGGAAGAGGCCGCGGTGCCCGTGTCCGCACGCGTCGCGACGCTCGAGCGCGAGGGCGAGGTCATCCCGACCGAGGTTCCCGTCGACGCCGAGGACAAGGAGCCGGAGGCGCCCGTGGTGCCGCCGGTCATCCAGACTCCGACGGTGACCGTGCAGCGCCGCGTCGTGCAGACCGACGGCGTGCAGCGGTACGGCGAGGCGGTCGTGCGGCAGATCCTCGAGGCGCGGTTCCTGCACGAGGAGCCCTACGAGCCGCCCACGCGGTTCCAGTGAAAGTGACCCCCTGAATGTATGACGGCATCGTCCAGGAGCTGATCGACGAGCTCGGTCGCCTGCCTGGCATCGGCCCCAAGTCGGCCCAGCGCATCGCGTTCCACATCCTGCAGACGCCGACGTTCGACGTGTCCCGGCTGTCCGAGCTGCTGCGCGAGGTGCGCGAGCGCGTGAAGTTCTGCGAGATCTGCGGCAACGTCTCCGAGCAGGACACGTGCGCCATCTGCCGCGACCCGCGCCGCAACCCGGCGCTGATCTGCGTCGTGGAGGACGCGAAGGATGTCGCCGCGATCGAGCGCACGCGGGAGTTCCGCGGGCTGTACCACGTGCTCGGCGGAGCGATCAGCCCCATCGCCGGGGTCGGTCCGGATGATCTCCGCATCCAGCAGCTGATGTCGCGTCTCGCGGACGGCACGGTGCAGGAGGTCATCCTTGCCACCAACCCGAACCTCGAGGGCGAGGCGACGGCCACCTACCTGAGCCGCCTTCTCACCTCGCTGCAGATCACGGTGTCGCGTCTCGCCTCGGGCCTGCCCGTCGGCGGCGACCTCGAGTACGCCGACGAGGTCACGCTCGGCCGCGCCTTCGAGGGCCGCCGCACGATCTAATCGCTCGCTTCGCTCGCGCATCCCACGCGCTTGGGCACCCGCTGATCGCTTCGGCTCGCAAGCTCGCTCAGCAACCGTCGGGCCCGGTTATCGAGCGAGCGGAGCGAGTCGAGATGACGGCTCGCATTCGGGGGCGGCTTCGGTGCGGTCGCTTCGGCTCGCGGGCTCGCTCCGTCATCAGAGTTTCGCGATGCCTGGCCCCTTCGAGACGCGCCCCGACGGAGCGCCAGCGACGTCCATCGAGCGCGAGCGCCGGCGCGAAGCGTCGGCCGAGCGATCGATCCACGCGCGGCCGAAATGCGATGTCGGAGGCCCGTGCGAGGATCGGCGCGTGCCATCGTCTCGCTTCACCACCCGGGGATGGGTGCTCTTCGCCATCATGGCGATCCTGTGGGGAATCCCGTATCTGTTCATCCGCGAGGCGGTCGAGTCGTTCTCGCCCGCCGCGGTCGTCGCGGTGCGCACCGGCGGGGCCGCGCTCCTGCTGCTGCCCTTCGCGCTGCGCCAGGGCGCGCTGAAGCCGGCGCTGCGCAAGTGGCCGTGGGTGCTCGCCTTCGCGGCGATCGAGATGGCCGGGCCGTTCGTGCTGCTGGCGCACGCCGAGCAGACGATCCCCTCGGGCCTCACGGGTCTGCTCGTGGCGACCGTGCCGCTGTTCGCCACGGTGATCGCGGTGATCCGCGGCGACAGGGGAGCGCTGCGGCCGCTGCGCACGATCGGCCTCGTGCTCGGCTTCGCCGGGGTCGCGATCGTCGGCCTCGGCAGCTCCGGCGGCGCCGGCGCCGACCTCCTCGCCATGGGAGAGGTGCTGCTCGTCGCCGTCCTGTACGCGATCGCGCCGTTCATCGTGGCGAGCAAACTGAACGAGGTCCCCTCTCTCGGCACGATCACGCTCGCCCTCGGCGCCGTCGGGCTCGGCTACGCGCCGATCGCGCTGCTGACAAGCCCTCAGCCGCCCGCGCCGAACAGCGTCATCTCCCTGGCGCTGCTGACCGTGCTCTGCACCGCCGTGGCGTTCATCGTGTTCTTCGCTCTGATCGGCGAGGTCGGCCCGGTGCGGGCGCCGCTGTTCACCTACATGAACCCCGTCGTCGCCGTCGCGCTGGGCGCGCTCATCCTGAGCGAGCCGCTGACTCCCGCCCTGCTGCTCGGCTTCCCGGTCGTGATCGTCGGCTGCCTGCTGGCGGCGGGCGGCCTCCCGATCGGCGACAGGAAGCGCGCGGACGTGCCGATCCTGTCCGAACCGGATCCCGCGACCCCGCGGAACAGTCGCTGACAGCCGCGACGGCTCAGAACGAGCCGCCGCCGTCCCCGCCCGACGACCCGCCGTCGGACCCGCCGCCGACCCCACCGGTCGTCGGCACCGGTCGTCGGCACCGGGCGATCTGCACGCGTCGCAGCTCCCGGGCAGGGCACCCCGCGAAGTCGCGAGGTCGTCGGAGGAGCGGGTTGTCACATGGTGCGGAGCGGCTACGGCGCGTCTCTAAGATGTCTCAGATGGATGCCGCCCGGAGGCGTCCACTGCGAGGCGGCGCGCCCGGCGCCCTCACCCAGGAGTACCAGTGGCACTGATCGTGCAGAAGTTCGGCGGATCGTCGGTCGCCGACGCCGAGAGCATCAAGCGCGTCGCGAAGCGCATCGTCGACACCCGCCGTGCCGGCCACGACGTGGTCGTCGCCGTGAGCGCGATGGGCGACACCACCGACGAGCTGCTCGACCTCGCGGCGCAGGTCGCCCCGATCCCGGCCCCGCGCGAGCTCGACCTGCTGCTCTCGAGCGGCGAGCGCATCTCGATGGCGCTGCTCGCGATGGCGATCCACTCGATGGGCTATGAGGCGCGCTCGTTCACGGGCAGCCAGGCCGGCATGATCACGACGGCCGACCACGGCGCCGCCCGCATCGTCGACGTCACCCCCGTGCGCCTGCGCGAGGCGCTCGACGAGGGCGCGATCGTCATCGTCGCGGGCTTCCAGGGGGTCAACCCCGACAAGAACGACATCACCACCCTCGGCCGCGGCGGCTCCGACACGACGGCCGTGGCGCTCGCGGCGGCTCTCGGCGCCGACGTCTGCGAGATCTACAGCGACGTCGACGGCATCTTCACCGCCGACCCGCGGGTGATCCCGCGGGCCCGAAAGCTCGAGACGGTCACCGCCGAGGAGATGCTCGAACTCGCCGCCAACGGCGCCAAGGTCCTCTACATCCGCGCGGTCGAGTACGCGCGGCGTCACGGCGTGCTCATCCACGCCCGTTCCACGTTCACCGCGAATGAGGGAACCTATGTCCTGGGGGAGGGCATGGCCGATCCCCGTCAGAGCAGCAAGGAGTCAGCGATGGCCGATGTCATCGGCATGGAGGAGCCCGTCGTCACGGGCGTCGCGATCGATCAGAGCCAGGCGAAGATCACGGTCGTCGGCGTCCCGGATGTCCCGGGCTCGGCGGCGGCGATCTTCTCGCTCGTCAACAAGACCGGCGCGAACATCGACATGATCGTGCAGAACGTGCAGTCGGCGCAGCCCGGCCGCACCGACATCTCGTTCACGCTTCCCAAGCAGTCGGCCGTCGAGGTGCTGAAGGTCCTCACCGCCGAGCAGGAGGCGATCGGGTACGACAGCATCGTGCACGACGACCAGATCGGCAAGCTGTCGGTCGTCGGCGCCGGGATGCGCACCCACTCGGGCGTCTCGCTCACGCTGTTCGAGGCGCTGAGCGCGGCGGGCGTGAACATCGAGATGATCTCGACCAGCGAGATCCGGATCTCGGTGGTGCTGCGGGGCGACGAGCTGAACCAGGCGGCGCGCGCGGTGCACACCGCCTACGGTCTCGACAGCGAGATCGAGGCGACCGTGTACGCCGGCACCGGGCGGTGAGCGTGCTCGCCGCGCTCTCCCTTCCTGCCGAGCTCACGACGCCCGACGGCGACCTCCTCGTCCGTGGCGCCGAGCCGGCGGATCTGGATGCCCTCATCGCGCTGATCGCCGCCGACCCGGTGAGCGCCGCGCGGGGCGACACCGCCGATGACGACGACAAGGCCGTGTACGCGCAGGCGCTCGAGGCCCTGCAGGCCGACCCCTCGAACGTGCAGCTCGTCGCCGAGCGCGGCGGCGAGGTGGTCGCCACCCTGCAGCTCACGCTGATCCCGGGGCTGTCGCGCCGCGGCGCGACGCGGCTGCAGGTCGAGACGGTCCGCGTGCGCGACGACCTGCGCTCCGCCGGCATCGGCCGCACGCTGATGCGCTGGGTGGGGGAGGCAGCCCCGACGCTCGGTGCGCAGCTGATCCAGCTGACCTCCGACGCGGAGCGCGTCCACGCCCACCGCTTCTACGAGCGGCTCGGCTACGAGGCGTCGCACGTCGGCTACAAGCTCACCGTCTGATGGCGATCCGGATCCGTCCCGTCACGCCCGACGACCGTCTCGCCTGGGCCGAGCTGTTCCGCGGCTACCGGGACTTCTATGCGCTCGAGCCGGATGACGCGGTGGTCGAGACCGTGTGGGGCTGGCTGATGGACGACGACCACGAGCTCGGCGGACTGGTGGCCGAGTTCGACGGAGCACCGGTCGGCATCGCGCACTGGCGCCGGTTCGCGCGGCCCTCCCGCGGCGGCACGGCGATCTTCCTCGACGACCTGTTCACCGCTCCGCAGGCCCGCGGAGCCGGCGTGGGACGCGCGCTCATCGCCCACCTGCAGCAGCTCGCCGCGGACGAGGGGCTGCTCGAGGTGCGCTGGATCACCAGTGAGACGAACACCGACGCCCAGCGCCTCTACGACCGCGTGGCCGAGCGCGTGCCCTTCTTCACGTACATCGCGAAGCCCGCCTGACCCGTCGGACGGTCACGCACCGCGCGCTTCCTGCCACGGAGCGTCATCCCGGTCTTCGCGGGGGCGTGCCGCCGGTACAATCGACCAACCCCGCCACGCTCCATCCCGAGGATCAGCCATGACCCGCATCTCCGATTCAGGACTCTCTCTCGCCGTCGTCGGCGCCACCGGCCAGGTCGGCACCGTGATGCGCGAGATTCTCGCGGAGCGCGCGTTCCCGATCCGCGAGCTGCGCCTGTTCGCCACGGCACGCTCAGCCGGCACGACCATCCAGTTCCAGGGCGTCGACGTCGTGGTCGAGGACGTCGCCACGGCCGACCCGGCGGGCATCGACATCGCGCTGTTCTCGGCCGGTGCGACGGGCAGCCGCGCGCACGCCCCGCGCTTCGCGGAGGCCGGCGCGGTCGTGATCGACAACTCCAGCGCCTGGCGCATGGACCCCGAGGTGCCGCTTGTCGTCAGCGAGGTGAACCCGCACGCGATCGCCGAGGCCGTGAAGGGCATCATCGCCAACCCGAACTGCACGACGATGGCGGCGATGCCCGTCCTGAAGGTGCTCGACGCCGAGGCCGGCCTCGAGAGGCTCACCGTCAGCACGTACCAGGCGGTGTCCGGCTCCGGGCTCGCCGGCGCGAACGAGCTGCTGGGCCAGGTCGAGGCGGTCCTGGCGCAGGACGACGTCCTCGGTCTTGTGCACGACGGATCCGCGGTCGAGTTCCCGGCCCCCGAGAAGTACGTCGCCCCGATCGCGTTCGGCGTCATCCCGTTCGCCGGCAACCTCGTCGAGGACGGCCTGAACGAGACGGACGAGGAGAAGAAGCTCCGCAACGAGAGCCGCAAGATCCTCGAGCTGCCCGAGCTGCGCGTGTCGGGGACCTGCGTGCGCGTCCCGGTGTTCACGGGCCACTCGCTCTCGATCAACGCCGAGTTCGCGCGCGACATCACGCCCGTGCGTGCCCGCGAGCTGCTCGCCGACGCCCCGGGCGTCGCGCTGGACGAGGTGCCCACGCCCCTGAAGGCGGCCGGCAAGGACCCGAGCTTCGTCGGTCGCATCCGCCCCGACCTCGCCGCCGCGGAGGGCAAGGGGCTCGCGCTGTTCATCTCGAACGACAACCTGCGCAAGGGCGCGGCCCTCAACGCCGTGCAGATCGCCGAGCTCGTCGCCGCGGACATCCAGGCCCGCGCGACCGTCTGACCCCTCGCTCGCTTTCCCGGGCCGCAAGAACACCCGTTCTTGCGGCCCGCCGGCGTCCCGGCGGTCAGGTGGCGCTCAGGGCCGGAACTAGGATGGACGGGTGAGCGAAACCGTCGACGTCGTGCTCATCGGTGGCGGAATCATGAGCGCCACCCTGGGCACACTTCTCAAAGAACTTCAGCCCGACTGGAAGATCGTCGCCTTCGAGCGACAGGGCGAGGTGGCGCAGGAGAGCTCCAACGCCTGGAACAACGCGGGCACGGGCCACGCGGCGCTGTGCGAGCTGAACTACATGCCCGACGCCGAGGACCCGTCCAAGGCCGTGCAGATCAACGAGCAGTTCCAGCAGAGCCGCCAGCTGTGGGCGTCGCTCATCGCGAAGGGCGTGCTCGACGAGCCGTCGACCTTCATCAGCGCGACCCCGCACATGACATTCGTGCGCGGTGAGAAGGACGTGGCGTATCTGAAGCGCCGCTACGAGACGCTCAAGCAGCAGCCGCTGTTCGCGGGCATCGAGTACTCCGAGGACTCGCGCGTCATCAACCAGTGGGCGCCGCTGCTCATGCAGAAGCGCCGCAAGAGCGACGAGCCGTTCGCGGCGACCCGCACGCCGTCGGGCACCGATGTGGACTTCGGGGCCCTGACCCGCCAGCTGTTCGACCACCTCACCGGCAACGGCGCGGAGCTGCGCCTGAACCACGAGGTGAAGACGCTGAAGCGTCAGAAGGACGGCACCTGGCTCGTGAAGTACCGCGGCAAGGTCGGCCAGACGCCGGGCGAGGTCCGCGCGCGCTTTGTGTTCGTCGGCGCGGGCGGCTGGGCGATCAAGCTGCTGCAGGCATCGAAGATCAAGGAGATCCGCGGCTACGGCGTCTTCCCGATCGGCGGGCAGTTCCTCAAGACCACAAACCCCGAGCTCGTCGCCGCGCACCGCGCCAAGGTGTACTCGCAGGCCGCCGTGGGCGCGCCGCCGATGTCGGTGCCGCACCTCGACGCGCGCATGGTCGACGGCGAGGGCTCGCTGATGTTCGGCCCGTTCGCGACGTTCAGCCCGAAGTTCCTCAAGAACGGCTCGCTGCTCGACATCGTCACGCAGGTGCGCGCGCACAACCTCGGCTCGATGCTGAAGGTCGGCGCGACGAACCTCGACCTCGTGAAGTACCTGGTCAGCGAGCTGCTGAAGAGCCGCAAGAAGAAGCTCGACAGCCTGCGCGAGTTCATGCCCACCGCGAAGGACGAGGACTGGGAGCTGATCCAGGCCGGCCAGCGCGCGCAGGTCATGAAGGGCGGCAAGCTCCAGTTCGGCACCGAGGTCGTCTCCTCGGCAGACGGCTCGATCGCCGGCCTGCTCGGCGCCTCGCCGGGTGCCTCGACCGCGGCGACGATCATGCTGAACGTGCTGAAGAACTGCTTCGCCGACCGGATCGGCGAGTGGGAGCCGAAGCTGCGTGAACTGATCCCGACGTACGGCGACTTCCTGAACGACGACGCCGCCAAGGCCGAGGCATCGACCGCGGTGACCGCCGAGGCGCTGCGCATCACCGCGTGACCCTCATCACGGTCTCGGCGATCGCGTTCGTGCGCGACGACGGGCGCGTCCTGACCGTCCGCAAGCGCGGCACGTCCCGCTGGATGCTGCCGGGCGGCAAGCCGGAGCCCGGGGAGCGGGCGATCGACACGGCGGTCCGCGAGGTGCGCGAGGAGCTGGGCGTCGACATCCTGCCCGACGAGCTCGAGCTGCTCGGCGCGTTCGACTCGCACGCCGCGAACGAGGCGGATCACGCGCTGCGCGCCACCGTCTTCCTGACGCGCAGGACGGTGGATCCGGTCGTGCAGGCCGAGATCGACGACCTGCGCTGGGTGGATCCGGCGGATCCGGATGACGCCGAGGCCCCGCTCAACCGCGACATCGTCTTCCCGCTGCTGACCCGACGGGCCTGAGCCGGCCGCTGCCCGGAGGGGGCGAATCGGATCCGGATCTCCCTGCCGGGCGTCGGCGAGCGCTCGTATGCTGGCAGGACCCCCCTCCCGGAGCACTGGCGGACCGATGAGCACACCTCAGAGACATCCCTCGAGCACCGACGCGCGCCGCGCCGTGTTCGAGTTCGACCAGGCCGTCGACCGCATCGCGGAGGAAGCGGGCTTCCTCGCGCTCGGACCGCACCAGCAGGCGGCGCGATTCCTCGCGGAGGCGCACCGGATGCTCGACGACGTGCGCGTCGTGATGCACCGCATCGACGCCGGGTCGCACGACCCGATCCTGCGCCCGAGCGCCCAGCGCCGCATGCATGCCACGGCCGTCCAGCTCGCCCAGGCGGGTCTCGTCGATGCCGAGCGCGTGACGGTGACGGCCCAGCGGCTGAAGACGCAGGTCATCGCCCCGGAGGCGATCCGCGGCGGATCGATGAAGGGCGTGCTCGTGGGGCCGCTGCGCGACGGCGCGGCGAAGGTCACCGCCTGGAGCGTCGAGAAGTGGACGGGATCGCCCCTCATCCCGGGTCAGCTGCAGAGCACGGCGGCCGTCGCCGCCGCGACGACGGCGGCCGAGCGGATCGCCCAGCGCGGCCGGGTGCCCGCGCGGCGCGCAGGGAGCGCGCCGGCGCGTGCCTGGCGTCGCGCGGGCATCATCTCGGCGGTCACCGGCGGCGGCGCCCTCGCGGCGTACGGCGGCTGGACGCTTCTCGCCCAGCTGCTCGGCCTGCTCTAGGGGCGAGGCTCCGAAGCGCGCACGCACCACGGCCTAGGCTGGGGACGTGGCCAAACTGTACTTCCGCTACGGCGCGATGAACTCGGGGAAGTCGACGTCCCTGCTGCAGGCGGCCTACAACTACGAGGAGCGCGGGCAGCGGGTGCTGCTGGCGAAGCCCGCCATCGACACCAAGGGCGCCGGCCAGATCGAGTCGCGCCTCGGCGTCACGCGCGATGTCGACTTCCTGATCGGCCCCGACGACTCGGTGCGCGAGCTGTTCCGCGCCCAGCGCGAGCGCGTCCAGGCGGCGGATGACGCGCTGATCCCGGGCGACGCGACCCCGGATGTCGCGTGCCTGCTTGTCGACGAGGCGCAGTTCCTCACCGGGCCGCAGGTCGACGATCTCTTCCGGATCGCAGTCGAGGACGGCATTCCCGTGATGGCATACGGCATCCGCACCGATTTCCGCACCGAGGCGTTCCCCGGGTCGCGCCGGCTGCTCGAGATCGCGCACTCTCTCGAGGAGCTGAAGACGATCTGCCGCTGCGGCCGCAAGGCCCTGTTCAACGGCCGCGTGATCGGCGGCAGGTTCGTGTTCGACGGCGACCAGGTGGCGATCGACGCCGCCACGGCCGCGATCAAGGACGAGCACTTCGTCACCTACGAATCGCTCTGCGGCGCCTGCTATCTCGAGGAGTCCGGCGGAGTGCTCGCGCCGCGGTGAGCGCTCGTGATCATTCGGTCGAGCGAGCCAGCCGCGTCTGAAAAGATGAACGCATGAAGGTTCTTCTCGCCGGCGGTGCCGGATACATCGGCGCCCACACGGCCGTCGCCCTCCTCGATGCCGGTCACGAGGTCGTGCTGCTCGACAACCTCGGCAACACGAGCGCCGTGGTCGAGCAGCGGATCGAGCAGATCACCGGCAAGAAGACGCCGCTCGTCGTCGGCGACGCCGCGGACGACGAGATCGTGGAGGGCGCGTTCACCGCCCACGGTCCGTTCGACGCGATCATCCACTTCGCGGCGCACAAGGCGGTGGGGGAGTCGACGCAGAAGCCCCTCGACTACTACGCCAACAACCTCGACTCGACGTTCGCGCTGCTGCGCGTCGGCCTCGCGAACGGCATCCGCTCGTTCGTCTTCTCGAGCACCGGTACGGTCTACTCCGACCCGGCCGACCTGCCGTTCACGGAGGACGCGACGCGCAACCTCGTCGAGCTGTCGAACCCGTACTCGAAGACGAAGCTGATGAACGAGGTCGTCCTTCAGGACGTCCAGAGCGTCAACCCCGAGGTCAGCATCACCTCGCTGCGGTACTTCAACCCGGTCGGCGCGCACGAGTCCGGCCTTATCGGCGAGGACCCGCAGGGCATCCCGAACAACCTCATGCCCTTCGTCGCGCGGGTCGCAGTGGGCCGACTCGAGAAGATCGGCATCTTCGGCGACGACTACGACACCCCGGACGGCACCGGCCAGCGCGACTACATCCACGTTGTCGACCTCGCCGAGGGCCACGTCGCGGCGCTGGAGAAGGCGCAGCCGGGCTTCGCCGTCTACAACCTCGGCACCGGGCAGCCGGTGAGCGTGCTCGAGCTGATCGCGTCGTTCGAGAAGGCGATCGGCCGCGAGCTGCCCAAGGAGTTCCAGCCGCGCCGGCCCGGCGACCTCGCCGTCACCTACTGCGACCCCGCGAAGGCCGAGCGCGAGCTCGGCTGGAAGGCGCGCCTGACGATCGACGACATGACCCGCGACGTCTGGAACTGGCAGCAGAAGAACCCCGGCGGCTATGAGGGCTGAGCCGGCCCTTCCTCGTTCGTTGAGCGAGCGGAGCGAGTCGAAACGCCGCTGATCCTGCGTGCTCGCACTACCCGACCCGACGCGACGCGTTGCGTGGTCTGACCACAGGGGTTACTGTGGTCAGACCATAGGTCGTCCGGTCCGGGAGGTGGCGCGATGCCGCAGGGTGAGTCGTCGCCGCGCGCCTGGCGCACCGTACTCGAGCGGATCGAGGCCGATCTGCTCGAGGGACGGCTCGGCCCCGGCGACCGCCTCCCGGGCGAGCGCGAGCTCGCCGCGAACCTCGGCGTCGGACGCTCGAGCGTGCGCGAGGCGCTGCGGGTGCTGGAGTCGATGGGGCTCGTGCGCACGGCATCCGGATCCGGCCCGTCCGCCGGCGCGATGATCGTCGCCACGCCACAGGGCGGGATCGCCACCTTGCTGCGGCTGCAGCTCGCGGCGCAGGGTTTCCCCTTCTCGGATGTCGTCGCGAGCCGCGCGGTGCTCGAGGGCTCGGTCGTCGAGTCGCTCGCTGCGGCGATCCGCGACGGGCAGGATCCGGATCTCGCGGAGTCAGAGCGACTGCTGCTGGCCATGGCCGACGACGACCTCGAGCCCGAGGACTTCCTCGCGCTCGACGCGAGGTTCCATCTGTCGCTCGCCGAGGCATCCGGCAACGTCGTCATCGCGGCCGTCATGGCAGGCCTGCGCACGGCGATCGAGGCCTACGCGCGCCAGGGCGCCGCCGCGGTGGCCGACTGGCCCGCGCTCGTCGCCGACCTGCGCGACGAGCACGCGGCCGTCCTCGACGCCGTCCGCACGGGCGACCCCGAACTCGCGCGCGAGCGCGTGCGATCCCACATCACCGGCTTCTACGCGCGGACGCACCTCACCGGTTCCGCGCCCCGACAGAAAGGCTCCTGATGGTCAAGCGGCAGTTCCCGAACCCCAAGGACGTCTTCGAGTACGTCCAGCTCAAGAAGCCGTCGTTCGGCGGCAAGGAGCGCCGGCTGCAGGATGCGCTCACGATCGCCGACCTGCGGCTGATCGCGAAGCGCCGCACGCCGAAGGCCGCGTTCGACTACACGGACGGCGCCGCCGAGGGAGAGCTGTCGATCCTGCGCGCGCGCCAGGCGTTCGAGGACATCGAGTTCCACCCCGACATCCTGCGCCCGGCCGAGGACGTCGACACATCCACGCAGATCCTCGGCGGGCCGAGCGCGATGCCGTTCGGCATCGCGCCGACCGGCTTCACCCGCCTGATGCAGACCGAGGGTGAGACCGCGGGCGCGGGGGCGGCAGGCGCGGCGGGCATCCCGTTCACGCTGTCGACCCTCGGCACGACGTCGATCGAGGACGTGAAGGCCGCGAACCCGCACGGCCGCAACTGGTTCCAGCTGTACGTGCTGCGTGATCGCGAGGTGTCGTACGGCCTCGTGAAGCGCGCGGCCGAGGCCGGATTCGACACGCTTCACTTCACGGTCGACACCCCCGTCGCCGGAAACCGGATGCGCGACTACCGCAACGGGTTCTCCATCCCGCCCCAGCTGACGATCAAGACCGTCCTCGACACGCTGCCGCGGCCGTGGTGGTGGTTCGACTTCCTGACGACGCCGAAGCTCGAGTTCGCGTCGCTGAAGTCGACCGGCGGCACGGTCGGCGACCTCATCGGCCAGGCGATGGATCCGACGATCAGCTACGAGGACCTCGCCACGATCCGCGAGATGTGGCCGGGCAAGATCGTGATCAAGGGCGTGCAGAACGTGCCCGACGCGGTGAAGCTCATCGACCTGGGCGTCGACGGAATCGTGCTGTCGAACCACGGCGGGCGCCAGCTCGACCGGGCGCCGATCCCGTTCCACCTGCTGCCGAAGGTCGTGCGCGAGGTCGGCAAGGACGCCACGGTGATGATCGACACGGGCATCATGAACGGCGCGGACATCGTCGCGTCGGTGGCGCTGGGAGCGAAGTTCACCCTCATCGGCCGCGCCTACCTCTACGGCCTCATGGCCGGCGGCCGGGCGGGTGTGGACCGCACCATCGCCATCCTGCGCAGCGAGATCGAGCGCACGATGAAGCTGCTCGGGGTGAGCTCGCTCGAGGAGCTCGAGCCCCGCCACGTCACGCAGCTCACGCGCGTCGCGCCGGTCTCCGTTGCCTACGGCGAGGCGGCCGAGGCGCTCGCGCCGAAGGCGCAGCCGGTGCGCACCCCGCGCGCGGCCGCATCCAAGCCCGCCGCGACCAAGGCACCCGCGAAGCCCCGCGCGAAGAGCGCCGCGGCGAAGACTGCCGCGAAGCCCGGCACCACCCCGCTCGAGGCGGCCGAGCAGACCTCCGACACGGTCGGCGCGGCGGAGGAGGGCCTCACGCCTGGTCGCTGACCACCGGTCGTTGAGCGGAGCGCAGCCTTCGGCGAGGTGCGGACGGTTTCGACTCGCTCGTTCCTCGCTCGCTCAACCCGTTTCGACGTGCGTTCGCTGGCGCTCACTCCCGCTCAACGACCGGAACGGGGTGAATCGCCCCACCGGTCGTTGAGCGGAGCGAAGCGGAGTCGAAACGGGCTGAGCGAGCGCCAGCGAGTCGAAGCCGGGCTTGCAGCTCTCGGCATCGTCCGGGCGGTTTCGACTCGCTCGTTCCTCGCTCGCTCAACCCGTTTCGACGTGCGTTCGCTGGCGCTCACTCCCGCTCAACGACCGGGACGGGCTGAACCCCACCGATGCTCAACGACCGGGACGGGGTGAACCCCCACCGGTGCTCAACGACCGGGACGGGGTGAATCGCCCCACCGGTCGTTGAGCGGAGCGAAGCGGAGTCGAAACGGGCTGAGCGAGCGCCAGCGAGTCGAAGCCGACCGCAGCCCGCCTCAGCCCCGTTCGGGCAGTGTCTCGAGTAGCGCGTCGAGCTTCTCGGCCGTGTCTTCCCATCCCGTGACCGAGATGCATTCGATGTCGCCCATGGCGAGGACGGGGTAGTCGTTGCCGTCGGGGTCGAGCCGGTCGCCGTAGAACAGCATCGCGGCCAGCGGGACGCCGGTCTCTTCGGCGAGGCGGCGCATGCCGTAGGCCTTGTCGATGCCCTTGCGGGTGATGTCCACCGACGTCGATCCGCCCGAGCGCACCTCGAGGTCGGGCACGCGGGCGGCGACGGCGTCGCGCAGCAGGGACTTGCGCTCCCCGGTCGGGTCCCACGCCTTCTTCGCGTCCACCGGGGCGGCCTGCCCGAGGGCGGAGAAGGTGATCTGCGATCCGCGGTCTTCGAGGATGGGCCCCCAGGTCTCGGTCTCCCACAGTCCGAGGCGTCGGGCTTCTTCTTCGACGGCGGTGAGGGCGCGGTGCTTCTCGTCGTCGGTGAGGTCCTGGGCGTAGAGCATCACGAGCTCGTCCCCGGAGAAGCGGTAGTACTGGGTGCCGCAGGTGGGAAGCAGGTGCAGGTGCGACAGCGTCTCAGCGGGAGCGTGGGGGAGCCGATCGACGACCTGGGCACGGAACTGGGCGATCTGCCCGCCGGAGATGATGGCGACCTCGACCCGCTCCGCAAGCCGGATCAGCAGGTCGCCGATGCGAGGGTCGATGGGGCTCTTCGAGGGGGCGAGCGTGTCATCCAGATCGAACGACACGACCCGGGGCGCGAGGGTCATGCGTTCAAGCCTAAGCGCGGCGCCGCAGCGCCCATACGCTGGGAGGCATGACGGCGCTCCTCCCTGACCACTCGTCGGATCCCGCCCAGAAGGCGAAGCACGCCGCCTCGTTCGGCGCGGCCGCCGAGCTGTACGAGCGGGCCCGACCGGGGTACCCGGATGACGCGGTCGCGTGGCTCGTCGGGCCCGACGCCCGCGATGTGGTCGACGTGGGCGCCGGCACGGGAAAGCTCACCCGGCAGCTGATGGCACCCGGTCGGCGGGTGACGGCAGTGGACCACGACGCCGGGATGATCGCGGAGCTCTCGCGCCGGGTGCCGGAGGTCGAGGCGCGGCTCGGCCGAGCCGAGGCGCTGCCGCTTGCGGACGCGTCCGCAGACGCGCTCGTGTTCGGGCAGGCATGGCACTGGGTGGACGTGGCGGAGGCCTCGCGCGAGGCGGGCCGCGTGCTGCGACCGGGCGGTGTGCTGGGCCTCGTGTGGAACCTGCGCGACGACTCGGTGCCGTGGGTCGCGGAGTTCGGCGAGGTCATGCGCGGCTCGGACGCCGCCGGCATGTTCGCGAAGGGCGGCCCCGCCGTGGCCGCGCCGTTCGGGCCGATCGAGGAGCGCGTGTTCTCGTGGAGCACAACGCACACGCCCGAAAGCCTCGTCGAACTCGCCGCGTCGCGCAGCTACCTGCTCACGGCAGGGGACGACGAGCGCGCGGCCGTGCTCGCCGGCGTGCGCCGCCTGGGCGAGCGTGTCGCCGGACCCGACGGCACGATCGAGCTGCCGTACGTCACCCACGCGTTCCGCGCGATCCGGCCCTGATCACCCGCGGTCCGTCGCACCCCTTCCGATCAGGTAGACTTGCAGGGTTGCAAAACGGGGTGTGGCGCAGCTTGGTAGCGCGCGTCGTTCGGGACGACGAGGCCGCAGGTTCAAATCCTGTCACCCCGACCAAATGACAGAGGGACCAGCCGTATCGGCCGGTCCCTCTGTCGTTTCTCCCGCCGAAGTCAGACGGTCAGCGCCTTGCGCCATTCGGCGGCGAGGTACTCGAGGTCGTGATGCTCCACGGCGTGCCGGGTGACGCGCTCGAGCGTGTAGCCCGACTCGGCCCAGGCCCGCGCCTGCGGATCCCGCGGCACGGACTCATCCCCGGAGGCGGCGGGGATCGCGTCCCCATCCGGATCCGGGCGGTGAAGGCTGACCGCGCGCAGGGCCGTCCGCCAGCGCGACCGGGCCTGGTCTTCGGCGGCTTTGATCAGCATGGTCTCCAGGATGCCCGTGTCACGCCGGGGGACGAACACGCTGAGGTTGGCGAGCACGCTGCCGTCGGCCGGGGCCATGAGCTGTGCGGCGCCGGCTGCGCGTCCGGCGATGCGGGCGAGCAGCGGCACCCACGTCGCGGAGGACGTGTCCCGCAGGCGGGCGAGCACCTCGGCCGGATCCTGCGCGAGCGCGCTGGATCCGCTCTGCTCGCGCGTGACGGTCCCCGCGATCGTGACGTAGTCGAGGAAGTCGCGCGCATCGCGCGCATCGACGCTGTCCGGCAGCGCGACGGGCACGATCTCGACGGCGATCATCCACGCCATCCTGCCAGGCGGCATCCGGATCGCCCGGCTCACGCGCCCGCGGTGGGCGACGCCGGGCGCGAGGTCAGGTCAGCGCGGCGCGCACGAGCCCGGTCACGCGCTTCTCGACCTCGGGGGTCCACTTCAGCACCGCGAAGGCCGTCGGCCACATGTCGCCGTCGTCGAGGGCGGCCCGGTCCTCGAAGCCGATGGTGGAGTAGCGGGTCTTGAACTTGCCGGCCGGCTGCATGAACACGAAGATCTTTCCCTCGGCGTTCGCGAAGCCCGGCATCCCGTAGTACGTCTTGGGAACGAGCTCGGGCGCGACCTCCGACACCGACCGGTAGAACCCCTCCGCGAGGGCCTTGTCGTCGGCGTCGAGCTTCGCGATCGCCTCGAGCACCGCCTTCTCACCCGCGGCGCGGCTCTTGCCGGCCTTCTCCTGCTCGCGCAGCTCCTTCGCGCGCTGCTTGACCGCGTCGCGCTCTTCCTTGCTGAGCCCCTCGCTCATCCCATTCCTCCTGTCCAGACGCCCGGAGCGGGCGATGACCTCAGGCTAGGAGGCGGCAGGCGCGGGGCGCTTCTCGAATCCTGATCGATCAGGCGCGCGGGGCGAGCGTGATCAGCGACGCCTCGGGCCGGCACGCGAAGCGCACGGGCGCGTAGATCGAGTGGCCGAGGCCGGCGCTGACGTTCAAGGGCACCACGCGGCCGCGGTGGGTCCACGTCGACAGGCCGCGGGCCTGGCGCAGCGGGATGTCGCAGTTGGCCACGAGCGCGCCGTAGAACGGCACCCGCACCTGGCCGCCGTGGGTGTGCCCGGCGAACAGCACGTCGGCGCCGCGGTCGCTGAAGCCGTCGAGCACCCGCCGGTAGGGCGCGTGCGCGACCCCGAGGGTGAGCGGGGCGTCGGCCTGCTCGGCCAGCGCGGACGCCGCGGCGTCCATGTCGTCGAGGCCGTGGTGGGCGTCGCCCACGCCGAACAGGCGGATGCGCTGGCCGCGCACCGTCACCGTCGCGGCGCCGTTGTCGACGCTGTGCCACCCCAGCTCATCGGTCATGAACGCGTCGAGCGACGCCGTGTCGAGGCGCACCGCCTTCGGCGGGCGCTTCGAGGGCCCCGTGAAGTACAGGAACGGGTTACGCGGGCCGGGCCCGTACATGTCGTTCGAGCCGTGCACGAAGACCCCCGGCACGCCCGCGAGCGGCGAGAGCGCCTCGCGGACGCCGTCGAGGCCGTCGACGTGCCCGAGGTTGTCACCCGTGTTGATGACGAGGTCGGGGCGCAGGGAGACGAGCCCGGCCATCCACCGCTGCTTGCGGTGCTGCCAGGGCGCCATGTGCGCATCGGAGATGTGCAGGATGCGGATCGGCGCGGAGCCCGGTTCGAGCATCCGGATCACGTGGCGACGCACGGTGAACAGGTAGCGCTCGATCCCGACACCCCAGACGGCTGCGGCCGCGCCGGCCGCCGCAACGGCACCCAGCGCGGCCGCACCGCGAACGAGAGAACCCACTAGTCGTCGTCGCCGCACTTGCGGGCTTCGTAGTTCACGGTCACCGTGGCGCCCTGCGTGAGCACCTCGTCAGCCGCGGGGGAGGTGCCGGTGACCCGGCCCGCTCCGGCGTCCTTCGACTTCTCGCACTCGCCCTGCTGCGGCGTGAAGCCGGCGCTCGCGAGCGACGCGAAGGCGCTCTCCATCGACTGGCCCTTCACGTCCGGAACCGCGCTTCCCTTGCCGTTGCTCGGGTGGATCGTGACGGTCGTGCCGCCCGCGACGCGCCCGGCGCCCGGGTTCTGCGTCTCGATCACGCCCTCCGGCTGGGTGCCGGGCACCGGCTCGCCGACCGAGGGGATGAATCCCGCGGCCCAGAGAGTGTTCTCGGCGTCCTTGGTCGACATCCCGACCACGTTGGGAAGGTCGGACAGGATGAGCCGGCTCAGGTTCGGGTCCGGCGGCGGGAACTGGCTGCCCGCGTAGTGGGCGTTCGCGGCCCCCTGGATCGCCCGGGAGATCGGGTAGCGCAGGTCGGATACCGCACCGGCGTTCGTATACGTGCGGAACACGTCCGCCTCACCGCTGGCGTTGCCGACCCACACGAAGGTGGCGACCTTCGTCGATGCCTGCACCATCGAGGTCTGGATCTCCTCGTGCGTACCGGTCTTGCCGAGCACGGGGGTGCCGTCGTAGGCGTTCGCCTGGTTGCCGGTGCCGCCGTTCATCACGCCGGCGAGCGCGGATGCCGCCGTGGCCGCCACCTCGGGAGCGATCTTCTGCTCGCAGCTGGCCGACTCCGGCAGCGGCTGCTCCTCGCCGGCGGCGTTGGTGATCCGGTCGATCGCCTTCGGCGGGCACTGGATGCCGTTGTTCGCGATCGTCGCGTACACCGACGCCATCGTCATCGGGGCGATGTTGAACGAGCCCAGGATGTCGAACGGCACCGGGCCGCGCCCGATGTTCGGCTCCTTCTCCGTGGTGAGGTGCAGGCCGTCGCCCGTCGTCACGTCGAGGCGGTCCGCGACGCGCATGATGTCGCAGAGGTTCAGGCGCGACGCCATGGCGAAGTAGCCCGAGTTCAGCGAGTCCCTCGTGAACCGCGCCACCGAGCCGGTGTAGCCGCCCGTGTTGCGGAAATTCTCGACCTTGCTGGTCTGGGGGATGGGCGAGCCGTCGCAGTTGAAGCCCTGGAACGCCTGTCGGTTCACACCGTTGAGCGTCTCGTTGATCGAGTGGCCCTTCTCGAGCCAGTCGAGCAGCGTGAACACCTTGAAGGTCGAGCCGACCATGAAGCCCTGCGAGCTTCCGTGATCCTTGTCGGCGGCGTACACGATCGAGGTGCTGCCGGGCGGAGCCTCGGCGCTCTCGTTGAAGGTCGTGTTCTGCGCCATGGCGAGGATGCGCCCGGTGTTGGCCTCGAGCGAGACCGCCGTCGATCCGAAGTCCATGCCCGGGATGGTGGCCGGCGCGTAGTCCTTCATCGCCTGCTCGGCCGGGCCCTGGACGTTCGTGTCGAGCGTCGTGTAGATCTTCAGGCCACCGCGGCGCAGCGCGTCGGGACCGTAGTTCGGGTCTTTCTCGATGACCGTCTTGACGTACTGGCAGAAGTACGCCGATCCACCGGCCGCGGTGCAGCCCTTGGTACGCGGGTGGATGTTCGGCTCGATGGGGGAGGCGTGCGCCTCCTTGTACTCGGCCTCGGTGATCTTGCCGTCCTCGTACATGCGCGTGAGCACGTAGTTGCGGCGATCCTTCGTCTCGGCGTAGCCGCTCTCCTCCGTGTTGAGGACGGTGCCATCGCTTGTCGTGTACGTGCCCTCGGGACGGTCGATGCGGTACAGGTTCGGGTTCTGCACGATGCCGGCCAGGGTCGCCGCCTGCACGATGTTGAGGTCCTTCGACGAGACGCCGAAGTAGTACTGCGCGGCAGCCTCGATTCCGTACGTGATGCCGCCGAAGTTGGCGATGTTCAGGTACCCGAGGAGGATGTCGTTCTTCGAGTACTCCTTCTCGATGGCGATCGCGTAGCGCATCTCCTGCAGCTTGCGCTGGATGCCCTCGGGGCCTTCTGCCTGGATCGCCTGGGCATAGCAGGCCTGGCGCTCGTCCTCGTTGCCGGCATCCTTCTCGCACCGCTGGATCAGGACGTTCTTGACGTACTGCTGGCTGATCGACGAGCCACCGCGGGTCTGACCGCTGCCCTCGAGGTTGCTCGCCACGGCCTTCGCCGTGCCGAGCAGGTCGACGCCGCCGTGCTCGTAGTAGCGGGGGTCCTCACTGGACAGGATCGCGTCGTACATGACCGTCGACACCTCGTCGTACTCGACGGGCGTGCGGTTCTGGTCGTAGAACGAGGCGAGCTCATACGGCTTGTCGCTGTTCGGGTCATCGATGTAGATGGTGGTCGGCAGCATCGGCTGGTCGACTTTGAGGTCGCCCGGGAGCTTCTCGAACAGCGTGATCGCACTCGACGCCGCGTAGCCGGAGACGGCGATCGCGGGCGTGACCGTCGCGGTGATGAGCAGACCGGCGACCGCGCTCAGGCCGACGAGGCCGAGCAGGCCGCCGAGCACACCGCTGGCCGTCCTTTTTCCATGAGGCATAGGGTGATCGTAAGCCGTCAGCCTGAGCGATTTCCGGATCCCGGGCGCGTCGCGGCGCTCGCCCTGCCACCTGCCCGGCCCTCGCGCGCCGGCGCCGTACCCGGAAGGACCGCTCCATGACCACGTGGGAGTACCTCACCACGCCGCTGCTGATCCACAACACCGCGGCCATCCTGAACAACTGGGGCAAGCAGGGCTGGGAGCTCGTGCAGGTCGTCCCGAACAACGAGGGCGGCCTCGTCGCCTACCTGAAGCGCCCCGTCGGCGGGGGCGCCGCCAACGCCGGTCTCGGCCACGCTGCCGAGGCGGCCAAGCAGTTCGAGGGCGAGCAGTGACCGTCTCCGAGCGCCTGGCCGAGCTCGGCATCGAGCTGCCGTCGGTCGTGCCGCCCGTCGCGGCGTACATCCCCGCGAAGGTGCACGGCGACGTCGTGCAGACCTCGGGCCAGCTGCCGATGCTCGACGGATCGCTTCCCGCCACCGGCAAGGTCGGCGCGGAGGTCGCGGCCGAGGACGCGAAGGGCCTTGCCCGCCAGAGCGCGCTGAACGCCCTCGCGGCGGCAGCGGACGCCGTCGGCGGCGTCGACCGCCTCACGGGTGTGCTGAAGGTCACGGGCTTCGTCGCCTCGGTGCCGACGTTCACCGGCCAGCCCGGCGTCATCAACGGCGCGAGCGAGGTGCTGGGCGAGATCTTCGGCGACGCCGGGCGTCACTCCCGCTCGGCCGTGGGCGTGCCCGTGCTGCCCCTCGACTCGCCCGTCGAGGTCGAGGTCGCCTTCACGTTTTCTTGAGACGCGGCTCGCACGCTTCGGGGCCGCAAGCGGCGCCCTTGCGAGCGAGGCACCGTCGCTTCGCTCCGTTGCGGCAGCGCTTCGCGCTGCATTGGTCGCTCCGCTCCACGCTCGCTTCGCTCGCACGGGGTCGGGGTACGCCACTCTTGGTGTGATGCGCCTGCGGGGGCCGATGCCTCCGCCTCCGCTGGGCCCCGGTGTGCTTCGTGCGCCGGGCGTCAGGCAGCATCCGGCGGCTGACACAGCGATGCCCCGCCGAGACTGCAGTTCTCACATGCAGTTTCGGCGGGGCAGTGCTGTTTCGACGGGCGGCGCCGCCGCGGGCGGTTACTTCACCTGGGCGGAGATGACGCTCATCACCGCGGTGTCGGCGAGCGTCGTGGTGTCGCCGACCTCGCGGCCCTCGGCGACGTCGCGCAGCAGGCGGCGCATGATCTTGCCCGAGCGCGTCTTGGGCAGCTCGCCGACGATGTAGATGTCGCGCGGACGGGCGATCGCCCCGATCTGCTCGCTGACCCACTGGCGCAGCTGCTGGGCGAGGCCCTCGGCGCTGTGCTTCTTGAGGTAGCTCTCCTTCAGGATGACGAACGCGACGACCGCCTGACCGGTGGTTTCATCCGACGCCCCGACCACGGCCGCCTCGGCGGTCGCCTCGTGGGCGACCAGGGCCGACTCGATCTCGGCGGTCGACAGGCGGTGGCCCGAGACGTTCATCACGTCGTCGACCCGGCCGAGCAGCCAGATGTCGCCGTCCTCGTCGAGGCGGGCGCCGTCACCGGCGAAGTAGTAGCCCTGGTCGGCGAACTTGTCCCAGTACGTCTCCTTGAAGCGCTCCGGGTCGCCCCAGATGCCGCGCAGCATGCTGGGCCACGGCTCGGTGATCACCAGCAGCCCGCCCGCGTCGTTGCCGACGGGCTTGCCGTCATCCGTCACGACGTCGATCGAGATGCCGGGGAGCGGAACCTGGGCCGATCCGGGCTTCGTCTCGGTCACGCCGGGAAGGGCGGACACCATGATGGCGCCCGTCTCGGTCTGCCACCACGTGTCGACGACCGGGGTCTTGCCGGCCCCGATCACCTCGCGGTACCAGACCCACGCCTCGGGGTTGATCGGCTCGCCCACCGAGCCGAGCACGCGCAGCGACGAGAGGTCGCGCGCCTGCGGGATCTGCCGGCCCTGCTTCATGAACCCGCGGATCGCGGTGGGCGCGGTGTAGAAGATCGTCACGCCGTACTTCTCGATGACGTCCCACCAGCGTCCGGGCTCCGGGTGATCCGGCGTTCCCTCGTAGAGCACCTGGGTCGCGCCGTTGGCGAGCGGGCCGTACACGACATACGAGTGCCCGGTGATCCATCCGATGTCCGCCGTGCACCAGTACACGTCGCTCTCGGGGTGCAGGTCGAACACGTTGCGGTGCGTGAACGCCGCCTGGGTCAGATAGCCCCCGGACGTGTGCAGGATGCCCTTGGGCTTTCCGGTCGTGCCCGACGTGTACAGGATGAACAGCGGGTTCTCGGCCTCGAAGGCCTGCGCCTCGTGCTCCGCCGAGGCCTGCGGCACCACATCGTGGTACCAGAGGTCGCGGCCCTCGAACCAGTCGACCTCGTTCTCGCCGCGCTTGACGACGAGCACGTGCTCGACCGTCTCCTGCTCGCCGAGGCCGTTGCGGGCGGCGAGGGCCTGGTCGACCGCGGGCTTGAGCGGCGAGACCTTGCCCTTGCGCCAGCCGCCGTCGGCGGTGATGACGAGCTTCGCGCCGGCGTCGTCGATGCGGGCGCGCAGGCTGTCGGCGCTGAACCCGCCGAACACGACGGAGTGCACGGCGCCGAGTCGCGCGACGGCGAGCATCGACGCCACTGCCTCGGGGATCATCGGCAGGTAGATCGCCACGCGGTCGCCCTGGCCGACGCCGAGGTCGGCGAGCACGTTCGCGAGGCGCTTGACCTCGTCGGTGAGCTCGGCGTAGGTGAGGCGGCGCTCGTCGCCCGGCTCGCCCTCCCACAGCAGCGCGACGCGGTCTCCGTTGCCGGCTTCCACGTGCCGGTCGAGGCAGTTGTAGGCGACGTTCAGCGCGCCGTCGGCGAACCATTTCGCGAACGGCGGGTTTGACCAGTCGAGCACCTGCGTGAACGGGGTGCTCCAGTGGAGCAGCTCCCGCGACTGGTCGGCCCAGAAGCCCTCGCGGTCGGTCTCGGCCTTCTCGTAGAGCTCGGCCCCCGCGACCGCGTCCGCGGCGAACTCGGCGGACGGAGCGAACCTCCGGTTCTCGGTGAGCAGGTGGTCGATGCTGGTGTTCTCAGCGCTCATCTGGCTGTGCGCTCCTTTGCGACGTCCGTTCGATGTGTGCTGCCGCGCGATCGCGGCGTACGGGGCCGGCAGTGCCGGACACCCGCGCGGGCCGTGCCCGCGCTTCGAACGTACGCCGCTCGCCGCGCGGGCGTATACCGACGAAAGGGAGTATCGGTCGTCCACAGGCGGCAGGTCGCCGGCGGTTGTGGTGGTTGGGACAGGATCGCGCCGCGCAGGCGCCCGGCGCTTTCTAGCGTCGGGATATGGCCGAACCGTTCGTCGTGCAGCCCCGGGCGCGCAGGGACCCTGATCCCGCAGCGCCGGGGGACCGAGGGGACCCGGCCGCGCCCGCCGGGCAGCTCGGGGCGCTGACGCCGTACCTGGCGGATCCGGGCGTCACCGACCTGTTCGTCAACGGCGCCACGGGCCTGTTCGTCGACCGCGGCGACGGGCCGCGTCCGGATCCGGCGTGGCGCGCGTCCGAGCGCGAGGTGCGGGAACTGGCCACAGCGCTGATCGCGCGCGGCGGGCGGCACATCGACGACGCCACGCCCTGCGTCGACGTCCGGCTGCAGGACGGCGTCCGCGTCCACGCGGTGCTGCCGCCGGTGGCGACATCCGGCACGGCGCTGTCCATCCGCATCCCGCGCCTGCGTGGCGCCGACCTCGACGCGCTCTGTCGTGGCGGATCCTTCGGTGACGACGCCCGCCGCTGGCTCGTGCAGATCGTCCGCGAGCGGGAGAACCTGCTCGTGACCGGCGCTGCCGGCACCGGCAAGACGACGCTGCTGGGGGCCCTGCTCGCCCACGCGCCGGCGCACGAGCGCATCGTGACGATCGAGGATGTCGCCGAGCTGCGCATCGCGCATCCGCATCACGTCTCGCTCGAGGCGCGGCAGGCGAACCTCGAGGGCGCCGGTGCGATCGACCTCGCGCGGCTGGTTCGGGAGTCGCTGCGCATGCGCCCGGACCGCATCGTGGTCGGCGAGTGCCGCGGCGAGGAGGTGCGCGAACTGCTCACGGCGCTCAACACGGGGCACGACGGGGGAGCAGGAACGCTTCACGCCAGCGGCCTCGCCGAGGTGCCCGCGCGGCTCGAGGCGCTAGGAGCCCTCGCCGGGATGGACGACCACGCCGTCGCCCGCCAGGTCTGCAGCGCCATCGGATACGTGCTGCACCTCGAGCGGAGCCCGGATGGATCGCGCCGCCTGGCGAGCGTCGGCCGGTTCACCGACACGGGCGGGCGGCTCGGCATCCAGCCGGTTGCGCCCTGGCGGGAGGCGGCGTGATGCGCGAGCGGACCGAGGTGAGCTGCCCCGGTGTGGGGCGGGATGGCGTGGGGCGGGTGGGTTCCGATGGCGCGGGCCCGGATCGGGCGCGCGAGGAGCGGAGATCGCGCGAGCCGAGGACGAATCGGCGCGGATCCTCCTCTGTTCGCCGGATCTCCTCGCCCCGTCGCGGACGGAGCGGGGACGAGGCCGCGGCGATCGCCGGTCGGGTGCTGAAACTGGCGGTGCTGCTGCAGGCGGGGGCGAGCCCCGATGCCGCGTGGCGCCACCTCGCAGGCACCGGCGATGCCGACGCCGAGCGCATCGCACGCCGCGGCGCGGCGGGAACGCCCCTGCCGGAGTCGATCGAAGCCGAGGCCGCGCGTCCGGGCGGTGACCCCTGGCGCGATGTGGCAGCGGCGTGGGACATCGCCGCCACCGTCGGCGCGCCGCTTGCCGACTGCCTCCGGTCGATCGCCGCGGCGCTGCGCGATGCGCGCGAGGCGCAGGACGACGTCCGGATCGCCCTTGCCGAGCCCGCCGGCACCGCGCGTCTCATGACGTGGCTGCCGCTCGCAGGCCTGCTGCTCGGCGCGGCGCTCGGCTTCGACGTGCTGGGCGTCCTCTTCACCCATCCCATCGGGGTCGCCTGCCTCCTCGTCGGCGTCGGGCTGCTGCTGCTCGCGCGCGGATGGACGCGGCGGCTCGTGCGGACGGCGCAGCCGCCGCCGGGGACACCCGGGATGCACGCAGAGCTCACCGCCATCGCGCTGAGCGGCGGGGCGTCGATCGAGCGAGCGCAGCGGCTTGTCGCGGAGGCGCCGGGAGGACCGCGGACCGGAGCGGAGGAGACGGCCGCGGTGCTCGCGCTCTCGCGCGACGCCGGAGTGCCGGGCGTCGAGCTGCTTCGCGCCACCGCCGCGCACGAGCGCCAGAGCGCCCGCACCGAGGGGCGCCTTCGCGCGGCGAAGCTCGGCTCCCGCCTGCTGCTGCCGCTCGGCGTGTGCACGCTGCCGGCGTTCCTGTGCCTCGGCGTCGCGCCGATGCTGCTCGCCGTGCTGTCGGCCACCCCTCTCCCGGAACTTCCCGGGTGATCCACCGGCCCCAGGGCCATCCCTACAGAAAGAAGGAGTCATGACGACATTCGAATCCGACACCACGACCCCGTCCCTCGGCGACCTGATCGCCGACGACACGGGAGCATCCACCGCCGAGTACGCGATCGTCACGATGGCGGCCGTCGCCTTCGCGGGCGTCCTCGTCGTCATCATGCGCTCGGGCGAGGTGCGCGAGATCCTGACGGATCTCGTCCGCCGGGCGCTCAGCGTGGCGTGAGTCGCTGCCGCGTGCGTCCGACGCGTCGCAGACAGGATCTGCGCGGCGAACGCGGTTCGGTGGCCGCCGAGCTCGCGGTGGCGCTTCCCGCGGTTGTCGTGGTGATCGCCCTGGGAATCGGCGGCCTGCTCGCCGCCTCGACCCACGTCCGTCTGCAGGATGCGGCGGCCGACGCGGCGCGGCTGCTCGCCCGCGGCGAGCCGGGGGAGCGCGCCGCGGGCGTGGTCGCCTCGGCCGTCGCGGGCGCCCGCAGCGCCTCGTCCCACTCGGGCGACCTCGTCTGCGTCACCGCGACGGCCGACGTGCCGATCGCCGGCATCCCCGTCACGCTCACGTCGTCGAGCTGCGCGCTGGCCGGGGGCCTGTGATCCGACGTCGCGGCGAGCGGCGCCCTATAGAGAGGAACGACATGGCCGGATCCGCGCTCGCCGCGGGCGTCGTCGCGGCGTCCGCGGTGCTGATGCTCGGCCTCGCCGCGGCCGGATCCGCCGCGGTCGAGAGCCAGCGGATGGCGTCGGTCGCCGACGCGGCGGCACTCGCGGCGGCGGATGCCGCATCGGGTGCGGTCACGGGAGACCCGTGCGCGCGTGCCGCGGAGGTGGCGGGCGCCCAGCGCGCATCCGTCTCGGCGTGCGCGGTCGACGGGCTGATCGCCACCGTGACCGTCGGCGGACTGTTCGCCGGGATGCCGACGACCGCGACCGCGCGGGCCGGCCCGCCTCCTCCCGGCGGACCCGGCTGAGCCCGCCGCACGCGCCGCGTCGCCTTTCGGCTCACTGCATCTCACGCCAGTGCACAGTCGCCGGTGTGTATGGTTTGCAACGACGAAAGGATACCCGTTGTCAACAGGCAAGAAGCTCGTCATCGTCGAGTCCCCGACGAAGATGAGGTCGATTCAGGGCTACCTCGGCGATCAGTACGAGGTGCTGAGCTCGGTGGGTCACATCCGTGACCTCGCCGGCAAGCGCGACATCCCCGAGAAGGACCGCGCCGCGTACGGCAAGTACTCGATCGACATCGACAACGGCTTCGACCCCTATTACGTCGTCAGCGAACGCAAGACGAAGACCGTCTCCGAGTTGAAGCGGGCGGTGAAGGGCGCCTCCGAGGTCCTGCTCGCCACCGATGAAGACCGCGAGGGCGAGGCCATCGCCTGGCACCTGCTCGAGACGCTCAAGCCCAAGGTGCCGGTCAAGCGCATGGTGTTCCACGAGATCACCAAGGACGCCATCCGTGCCGCCGTCGAGCGCACGCGCGACCTCGACCTCGCGCTCGTCGACGCGCAGGAGACCCGGCGCATCCTCGACCGCCTGTACGGCTGGGACGTCTCTCCCGTGCTGTGGCGCAAGATCGGCAGCGGCGCGGGCGGGCAGGCGCTGAGCGCCGGCCGCGTGCAGTCGGCCGCGACGCGCCTGATCGTCGACCGCGAGCGCGAGCGCATGGCGTTCGTGGCGGCCGACTACTGGGGCATCCAGGCGACCGCCGCCCGCTCCGACGAGGGCTTCTCGGTGCGCCTCGTGCGCCTCGACGGCGCTTCGCTCGCCGTGGGCCGCGACTTCGACGACCGCGGACAGCTCAAGCGCGCCGTCGTCGTTCTCGACGAGAAGGCCGCCCGCGCGCTCGCGACGGCGCTCGACGCCACCGGCGAGGCGACCGTCACCAAGGTCGAGGCGAAGCCCGGCAAGCGCCGGCCCTACGCGCCGTTCACCACGTCGACGCTGCAGCAGGAGGCCGGCCGAAAGCTCGGCCTGTCGGCCAAGAACGCCATGTCCGTCGCGCAGAGCCTCTACGAGCGCGGCTACATCACCTACATGCGCACCGACTCGACCAACCTCAGCGCGCAGGCGATCAACGCCGCCCGCGAGCAGGCCGTCGCGCTGTACGGCGAGCGGGCGGTGCCGCTGAAGCCGCGCGTCTACGCCTCCAAGAGCAAGAACGCGCAGGAGGCGCACGAGGCCATCCGCCCGTCCGGCGAGCAGTTCCGCACCCCGAAGCAGGTCGCGGGCGAGCTGGGCCGCGACGAGCAGCGGATGTACGAGCTGATCTGGATGCGCACGGTCGCGAGTCAGATGTCCGACGCCGAGTTCGAGACCACCACGGTCACGCTCGAGACGCAGGCCGACGGCAAGACCGCTGAGCTGACCGCATCCGGCACCGTCTACACCTTCAAGGGCTTCCTGGAGGCGTACGAGGAGGGCCGCGACGAGCGGCGCCGCGACGCCGACGAGGAGGCGAACCAGTCGCTGCCGCAGGTCGCCACGGGCGATCGCGTCTCGCTGTCCGACGCCCAGGCGAAGGGCCACTCGACGACCCCGCCGCCGCGCTACACCGAGGCGAGCCTGGTCAAGGCGCTCGAGGAGAAGGGGATCGGCCGCCCGTCGACCTTCGCGAGCATCATCGGCGTGATCCTCGACCGCGGCTACGCGTCGAAGCGCGGGCAGGCGCTCGTGCCGTCGTGGCTCGCCTTCAGCGTCGTCCGCCTGCTCGAGCAGCACTTCGCCGCGCTCGTCGACTACGACTTCACGGCCGAGCTCGAGGACGACCTCGACGCGATCGCGCGCGGCGAGCAGAAGCGCGTCGAATGGCTGCGCTCGTTCTACTTCGGGTCGGGCGAGCACCCCGGCCTGCGCGGCATCGTCGACAACCTCGGCGAGATCGACGCCCGCGCCCTGAACGCGACACCGCTGACCGATACGGCGACGCTGCGCTTCGGCAAGTACGGCCCGTACATCGACGTCATCGACCCGGCCGACCCCGAGGGCAAGTCGCGCATCGTCAACGTTCCCGAGGACCTCGCGCCCGACGAGCTCACCGCCGAGAAGGTTCAGGAGCTCATCGACGCCCCCATCGCGGGCGACCGGGTGCTCGGCGAGAACCCCGAGAACGGCAAGCTCGTCGTCGTCAAGGACGGCCGCTTCGGACCGTACGTTCAGGAGCAGGATCCGGTCGATCCGGATGCCGTCGACGAGGCGACCGGGGAGGTCGCCGAGGAAGCGCCGAAGAAGCGCACGACCAAGAAGGCCGCCGCTCCCAAGCCGCGCACCGCCTCGCTGTTCAAGTCGATGTCGCCCGAGACGATCGACCTCGACACCGCCCTGCAGCTGCTGTCGCTGCCCCGCGTGGTGGGCACTGATCCCGCCACGGGCGAGGAGATCACGGCGCAGAACGGCCGGTTCGGCCCGTATCTGAAGAAGGGCACCGACTCGCGCTCGCTCGAGAGCGAGAGCCAGATCTTCGACATCACGCTGGAGAAGGCCCTCGAGCTGTACGCCCAGCCGAAGTACGGCGCCCGCCGCGCCTCCAGCGCCCTCAAGGAGTTCGAGGCCGATCCGGTCAGCGGCAAGCCGATCCGGATCCGCGACGGCCGCTTCGGCGCGTACGTCACGGACGGCGAGACGAACGTCACGATCCCGCGCGGCACCACGCCCGACGAGATCACGTTCGAGCGCGCCGTGGAGATGCTGGCCGAGAAGCGCGCGAAGGGCCCGGCCCCGAAGCGCGGCCGCGCGGCCGCCAAGCCCGCCGCGAGCAAGACGACTGCGGCGAAGAAGGCCCCCGCGAAGGCGACGACCGCGAAGAAGACGACGAAGGCCGCGTCCACGTCGCGCTCGGAGGCGGCGAAGAAGGCCGCGGCCACCCGGGCCGCCAACAAGGCGAAGAAGGACGCGGAAGAGCAGTGAGCGCAAGCCGCGGCCTCTGGATCACCCTCGAGGGCGGCGACGGGTCGGGCAAGACCACCCAGGCGCGCCTGCTTCACGAGTGGCTCGAGGGCACCGGTCGCACCGTCGTCCGCACGCGCGAGCCGGGCGGCACCGAGGTGGGCGTGCTCATCCGCGACATCGTCCTTCATCATCGGGGTGACATCGCTCCCCGCGCGGAGGCGCTGCTGTATGCGGCGGATCGCGCCCATCATGTCGAGACGCTGGTGCGCCCGGCGCTCGCCCGGGGCGAGGTGGTGATCCAGGATCGCTACCTCGACTCGTCCGTCGCGTACCAGGGCGCGGGCCGCGTGCTCGATGCGACCGAGGTGCGCGGGCTCTCGCTCTGGGCGGCCGACGGTGCGCTTCCGGACGTGACGGTGCTGCTCGACCTGGATCCGGCGACGGCACGCGCGCGCCTCGACGCGGCCGACAAGCCGTTCGACCGGCTGGAGGCAGAGAAGGACGAGTTCCATGCCCGCGTCCGCGCCGCCTTCCTGGCGCTCGCGGCCGAGGAGTCGGAGCGCTTCCTGGTGCTCGACGCCTCCCGCCCGGTCGCCGACCTCGCGGCCGACATCCGCGCCCGCGTCCAACCGCTCCTCTGACCCTCGGGCGGCCCTGCGCCGTCGTCTCGACTCGCTGGCGCTCGCTCGACAACCGGGGGCTGACGACCCGCGCGAAACGGGCTGTGCCCCGCCCCCCTGTGCCCCCGTGCGAGCGCAGCGAGCGTGGAGCGAAGCGACTGCCAACCATCTCCAGAACGTGACGTCCTCACCCCGGATGGAGCGAAGCGACAGCCCGAGATCGCGAGCGCCGGCGCGAAGCGTCGGCCGAGCGATCGAGCACGTTCCATCCACTACCCCGCGAAGCGGAAAAGCACACCCGACCTGTGCCCCTGTGCGAGCGAAGCGAGCGTGGAGCGAAGCGACTGCCAACCATCTCCGAACGTGACACTCCCGCCCCGGATGGAGCGAAGCGACAGCCCGAGATCGCGAGCGCCGGCGCGAAGCGCTGGCCGAGCGATCGAGCACGTTCGATCCACTACCCGCGAAGCGGAAAAGAAAACAGCGATCGAGCACGTTCGCTGCACTACCCGCGAAGCGGAAAAGAAAACAGCGATCGAGCACGTTCACTGCACTACCCGCGAAGCGGAAAAGGGAACGTCAGACCCCCGGGATAGGGTGGACGCCATGACCTCCGTGGCCGCGCCGACCCTGCCGTGGGGCGAGGTGTGGGGGCAGGATGACGCCGTCGAGACGCTGCGCGCTGCGGCATCCGACCCGGCCGCCCTCTCCCACGCGTGGCTGATCACGGGGCCTCCCGGCTCGGGCCGGGCGCCTCTTGCGCGGGCGTTCGCGGCGGCGCTGATCGCCGAGCGACCGGACGACGAGCACACGATGCGTCAGGTCATCGCTGGCACGCATCCCGACCTCACCGCGCTGCGCACCGAGGGCGTCATCATCTCCATCAAGGACGCGCGCGCCATGGCGTCGCGGTCGTACCTCGCTCCGTCGGCCGGGCGGTACCGGGTCATGGTCATGGAGGATGCCGACCGGATGACCGAGCGCACGTCGAACGTGCTGCTGAAGGCGCTCGAGGAGCCGCCGGAGCGCACCGTCTGGATCCTGTGCGCGCCGAGCGATGCCGACCTGCTGCCGACCATTCGCTCCCGCGTGCGGGTGCTGCGGCTGCGCGAGCCCGAGGTCGAGCAGGTCGCCGCTCTCATCACGGCCCGCACGGGCGTCGACCCCGTGATCGCCGAGCAGGCGGCGCGTCACGCGCAGCGGCACATCGGCATGGCGCAGCGCCTGGCCACGGATGAGGCGTCCCGCATCCGGCGCGATGAGACCCTGCGCGGCGTCCTGCGGGTGCGCGGCATCGCCGATGTGGTCGAGGTCGCGGGGCAGATCGTGCAGGCCGCGACCGACGACGCCAAGGCCCTGACCGCGGAGCGCGACGACGCCGAGCGCTCGTCGCTGCTGCGCACGGTCGGCATCGCCGACGGCGCCCGGATCCCGCCGGCGGTGCGCAGTCAGCTGAGCGCCCTCGAGGACGAGCAGAAGAAGCGCGCGACGCGCAGCCTGCGCGACGGCCTCGACCGGGTGCTCACCGACCTGCAGTCGCTGTTCCGCGACATCGTGATGCTGCAGTTCCGCGAGGACGCCGACATCATCAACCTCGAGCTGATCGACGATCTGCGCGAGCGCGCCGCGGCCTGGCCCGCGGAGCGCACCCTCACCGTGCTCGACCACATCGCCGAGACCCGCGAGGCGCTGGAGCAGAACGTGCAGCCGACACTCGCTCTCGAATCGCTGCTCGTCACCGTGGTCAGCGGACGACGTCCCCTTGGAGGAAGACCGGCGTGACCTCTCACATCCGTCGCATGCTCGCCGCAGTCGCCATCCTGCTCACGGGCGCGCTCGCGCTCTCCGGATGCCTCTACGCGCAGATCCCGCCGACCGAGGAGGGAGGGCCCTGCGTCACGCAGCCCGAGGTGGGCGCCGACGTCAGCTCCGAGCTCCGGCCGTTCTACGAGCAGGAGCTCGAGTGGGCCGACTGCGGCAACGGCATGGAGACGGCGACCGTGACGGCGCCGCTCGATTGGAACGACCCGAGCGCGGGCGAGATCGAGCTCGAGCTCGTGCGGCAGCCGGCGACGGGCGGCGACTCGCTCGGATCGCTGCTGATCAACCCCGGCGGTCCCGGCGCGAGCGGCTACGACTTCGTCGCCGAGTCGGTCGACTTCGCCGTGAGCGAGCAGCTGCAGGAGCGGTACGACATCATCGGCTTCGACCCGCGCGGTGTGGGCCGCTCGACGCCCGTGAAGTGCCTCGACACGGCGGGGATGGACGACTTCCTCTACGACCTTCCGCAGCACCCGCGCGGAACACCGGAGTGGGAGGAGGAGCTCGTCGCCGAGAACCAGGGCTTCGCCGACGCGTGCGAGCAGAACAGCGGCGGCATCCTCGAGTTCATCACCACAGACCAGGCCGCGCGCGACATGGACCTCATCCGCGGCGTGCTCGGCGACGAGAAGCTCACGTACCTCGGCTACTCGTACGGCACGTTCCTCGGGGCGACGTACGCAAAGCTGTTCCCCGACCGCGTCGGCCGTCTCGTGCTCGACGGCGCGATCGACCCGTCGGTGTCGGGGACGGATGTCGGCATCACCCAGGGGATCGGCTTCGAGCGGGCGCTGCGCACCTACATGCAGTCGTGCCTCGACGGCGAGGGCTGCCCCTTCGACGGCACCGTGGATCAGGCGATGGGCGATCTGTCCGCCCTGCTCGCCGCGGTCGACCGCTCGCCGCTGCCCGCCCCGGATGACCGGCAGCTCGGCGCCGACACCCTCGTCACGGCGATCGTCGCCGCGCTGTACGCGCCCGAGAACTGGACGTACCTCACGCAGGCGCTGAGCGAGGCCCTGCAGGGCGACCCGACGACCGCGTTCATGCTCGCCGACTTCTACAACGGGCGCGAGAACGGCGAGTACGCCGACAACTCGAGCGAGGCGTTCCAGGCCTACAACTGCATGGACTACCCGGTCGCGCAGTCGCAGGAGGCCGAGGATGCGGCATCCGCGCTCCTGGAGAAGGAGGCGCCAACGATCGCTCCCTACTGGGAGGGGCCGGGCGTGTGCGAGGTCTGGCCGCACGAGCCGACCGGCGTCCGCGAGAAGATCGCGGCATCCGGGGCCGCGCCCATCGTCGTGATCGGCACCACCGGCGATCCGGCCACTCCCTACGACTGGGCGGTGTCGCTCGCCGACCAGCTCTCGAGCGGCGTGCTCGTGACGTACGAGGGCGAGGGTCACACCGCGTACAACGGTCAGAGCGACTGCGTCGACGAGGCCGTGGACACCTACTTCCTCGAGGGAACGGTGCCGGAAGACGGCCTGCGCTGCTCGCCCTGAGGCGACCCTCCCGGGCGGTCGCCCCGGTTCGGAGCACGGTTTCGGATCGGGTATGATTGATCTTCGTGCCGCGCGAGCGGCGCGAATCGCCACCTTAGCTCAGGGGTAGAGCAGCTCACTCGTAATGAGCAGGTCGTCAGTTCAAATCTGACAGGTGGCTCGATAAGGCCCTCGGACTCCACTCCGGGGGTCTTTTCATGTCCCCGCGCGGTCTCCGGCAGCGGCCGACGGCGGACGACCGCAGTTCTGCGAAGGATTTCTGCCGGTTCCGGCGTTCGGCGTCCGGTCGTGCCTTCGGGCGTGGCGCAATTGACGCATGACCGACCTCGCCCCGTCGCCCGCTGACACCTCCGACGCCGTCTCCTGGTTCGAGCGGAAGCTGCGCCACGAGACCGACCCCTCGGATGTCGCGGCCGCGCGCGCCGCCCGTGAGCCGATCACCGTCATCGACGTGCGCAACAAGGCCTCCTTCGACCAGGGTCACGTGCCGGGCGCGATCCACCTGCCGCGGCCGGAGATCGCCGCACGCCACGAGGAGCTCGCGGGCCTGCCGGGCCTCGTTGTGTACTGCTGGGGGCCCGCCTGCAACGGCGCCACGCGCGCGGCGCTCGAGCTGAGCCGCTTCGGCTACACGGTCAAGGAGATGATCGGCGGCTTCGAGTACTGGGCACGCGAGGGCCTCGCGATCCAGACCGCCGAGGGCCGCAGCCGTCGACCCGTCGATCCGCTCACCGCGCCGCTCGCCTGAACGCGGGCGCTCACCTGAGAGACTGAGACGGTGAGCCCGCTTTCGCCCCCGTCGCCGTGCCCATGAGCGCCGGTGGCGCGCTCGGAGCGATCACCGAGATCCTCAGCTGGGTCGGCATCGGCGCGGCGGTGCTGTTCGGCGCCGCGGCGCTGATCGTCCGGCTCGCCGACGGCGCCTGGCAGCCGATCCGCGGGCTCGTGATCGACGATGTCGTCCGCTGGTTCGGCGACGACGGCGTGCACGAGGCCCCGCTCACGCCGGAACTGCGGGCGGCGGCCACGCGCGACGAGCTCGACCTGTTCCACCGCATCGGCAGCCGCGACGTCGTGCGCCTCCACCGGCATTCGCCGTGGCCCCGTCTGCTCGGGGGTGTCGCGCTCGCCTGCGGCACCGTCGGCGTCATCGCGGTGATCGTGCAGATCGCGGCGATGATCCTCGCGGGCTGAAGGCTCAGGCAGGCCCCACGGGCTGGCGCAGAATGGTGCGCCGCCGCTCGGGAGGGACGCGGCGGAAATCGCTGAGATAGATCTCGTGGTGCCGCCCGGTCGGCACCAGGCCCTCGGCCGGGATCACCTCGTCGTGCATGCGGGCGAGCACCGGCCCCTCGTCGTCGAACGCGCCGATGTGCAGCGTCTGCAGGCACCGGCCCTCCGCGAGGGGCTCGAGGCGCACCGCCGCGGGCGCGTCGACGCCGGCGAACAGGGAGTCCTCGACCCACTCGGGCACGAGGATCATCAGCGTCCAGTGCCACAGCGACTTGTCGCGCGCGCTGGTGAACACCGCCATGTCGTCGGCCCACCACAGCCCCTCGAGCGGCGGCACGACGTAGTCGCGGTCGAGCTCGCGCCGGCTCGCGAACTTGAGCCGATACGCCACGGGGTAGAGGGCCTCGATCGCCTCCGCGAACGACCCGGTGTTGGGATCGCCGTGACCGTCGATCATCAGGTACCGCGCGTCGGGGACGTCGAGGAAACGGAACTCGCCCCGCTTCGCGCGGTACCCGTCCAGCGTCTTCTTGAGGTCGACCTTCTCGGACATCCGGATCTCCTCGGCATGGCCATCTGCAAGGGGTCTCGGTTCGCGAGCGGATGCGCCGTTCTCCCCGCCGAGGCGGCGGCGTACGCTCGGAACATGACCAGGGCACTGCTGATCGTAGACGTGCAGAACGACTTCACCGAGGGCGGGGCGCTCGGCGTCACCGGCGGCGACGCGGTCGCGGTCGGCATCACCCGCCACCTGACCGAGCACGCGGGCGATTACGCGGTGATCGTGGCGTCGCGCGACTGGCACGACCCCGACAGCGACAACGGCGGGCACATCGTGCCGGCCGGCAGCGATGGCGCGCCCGACTTCGTCGACTCGTGGCCGCCGCACTGCATCGCCGGGACCGAAGGCGCCGAGTACGACCCCGGCCTCGACACCGCCGCGGTGACGCATCACGTCAAGAAGGGGCAGGGTAAGCCCGCGTACTCGATGTTCGAGGGAGTGACCGACGACGGCGACACTGTCGCGGCCGTTCTCGCCGCGCGCGGCATCGAGACCGTGGATGTCGTCGGCATCGCGACGGATCACTGCGTGCGGGCGACCGCGCTGGATGCGCTCGAGCACGGTCAGCACGTGCGCGTGCTCACCGACCTGATCGCCGGGGTCGCCGCCGAGCCGAGCGAGGCAGCCCTCGCCGAGCTCGCGCACGCCGGCGCCGAGCTCGCCTCGAGCGGGCGGGCATGACCGCCCGCGACATCCGCGTGACCCTGGACATCGAGGTCCAGACCCCGAGCGAGCTGGAGATGCAGATCGCCGTCGCCCACGTCCCGGGCATCGAGGTGGACGAGACGCTCGACGTGACCCTCGACGGCGCGCGCGTCGACGTGGAGGAGCTCGTCGACGCCCTGGGCGGCCGGATCCACCGGATGCAGCTGGGCACGGGCGAGCTGAGGGTCGCGTATCGCGCCGCCGTCGAGGATCCGGGAACACCCGTCGCCGTCGCGCCGCACGACCGATCCGTCTACCTGCGGCCGAGCCGCTACGCCGAGTCCGACCGGTTCCTCGCGCTCGTCGGCTCGCAGTTCGACCGGGGCCGGACGCCCGCCGAGCTGGTGGACGACGTGGTCGCGTTCGTGGCGTCGCGGCTGAGGTACGTCCCCGGCGTGAGCGACGTGAACGACAGCGCGATCGACACGCTGCTGGACGGCGCCGGCGTCTGCCGCGACTACGCCCATCTGACAATCGCGATCCTGCGGGCACTCGGCATCCCCGCGCGTCTTGCCGCGGTCTACGCGCCCGGTCTCAGCCCCATGGACTTCCATGCGGTCGTCGAGGCGATCGTCGACGACGAGTGGATCGTGGTGGATGCGACGCGGCTGGCTCCCCGGCAGACGCTCGTCCGGATCGCGACGGGTCGGGATGCGGCCGACACGGCGTTCCTCGACAATCACGGCGGATCGATCCTGTTGCGCTCGTACGGCATCCTCGCGACCGCGCGGGGTTCCCTTCCCGTCGACGACGGCACTCAGCGGCTGCGGCTCGCCTGATCCGCGGCCGGAGATCCGCTCAGTCCAGCGCGCGCAGCTTGCGCTCGAACACGGTCCGCTCGGCGGCGCTGCCCGTCAGGCGCGCCGCGGTCTGGAGCTCGTGGCGGGCCTCGTCCGTCCGGCCGAGGCGGATGAGCAGCTCGGCGCGGACGCCCGGCAGCTGCGCGTAGCCGGGAAGCTTCCCGGCGAGGTCGTCGACGATCCGGAGGGCGGTCGCGGGCCCCTCCGACATCGAGACGGCCACCGCGCGGTTGAGCTCGACCACGGGTGACGGCGCGATCCGGCCGAGCGCCTCGTAGAGCACGGCGATCCGCTCCCAGTCGGTCGCCTCGACCGATGACGCCACGTCGTGGCACTCCGCGATCGCCGCCTGCAGCGCGTAGGGGCCGCGTCCGCGGCCGAGGGCGTCGCATTGCGCGAGTGCGTCCCGGCCCAGCGCGATCAGCCCGCGGTCCCAGCGGGTGCGGTCCTGATCCGCCAGCAGGATGGGCTCTCCCGCGGCGTCGAGACGTGCGGGGAACCGGGCGGCCGTGAGTGCCATGAGCGCGACGAGCCCGTGCGCCTCGGGCTCCCGCGGCACGAGCCCCGCGAGCACGCGCGCGAGGCGCAGGGCCTCGCGGCCGAGGTCGATCCGCATCCAGCGCTCGCCGCCGGATGCCGAGTACCCCTCGTTGAAGATCAGGTACAGCACGCTCAGCACGGCCGACAGCCGCGCGGGATACGCGTCGGGAGAGGGCACCTCGAACGGCACGGCGGCCGCGGCGAGGGTCTTCTTCGCGCGCACGATCCGCTGCTGCACGGTGGCCATGGGAACCAGGAACGCCCGGGCGATCTCCTCGGACGTGAGGCCCCCGACGACGCGCAGCGTCAGCGCGATGCTCGCCTCGCGCGAGAGCACCGGATGGCACGCGACGAAGATCAGGCGCAGGACGTCGTCCTCGATCGCGTCCGGATCCCATCCGGGCTCGGTCGTCTCGTCGAGGTCGCGGGCGAGCTCCGCGTAGCGGTCGTCCTGCGTTGCGCGGCGGCGCCAGTGGTCGATCGCGCGGCGCTTGCCGACGGCCACCAGCCAGGCGCCCGGACTGGAGGGGACGCCCGAGGCCGGCCACGACGTGAGCGCATCCGCGAGCGCCTCCTGCGCGACGTCCTCCGCCAGCGCGAAGTCGCCGGTCATGCGCGTCAGCGTCGCGACGATGCGCGCCGACTCGATGCGCCACACCGCCTCGACCGCTCGTCGCGCGGACGCGGCGGCGGCCGAGGTCGGGTGCGTGCTCATCTCAGTCCTGCTCGGCCTTGCGCGCGAGCTCCTCGCGCCACTCGTCTTCCTTCTGGATCCACTCGTTGTCGGCCGGGAAGTCCTCCGGGCCGGTGACGCGGCGGACCTCGAGCTTGCTTCCCGGGCCGAGCGGTGCGCGCTTGGCCCACTCCGCGGCCTCTTCGATCGTCGGCACCTCGAGCATCCAGAAGCCGTTGAACAGCTCCTTGGTCTCGCCGTAGGGGCCGTCGGTGACGACGGGCGGGGTCTGGCTGAAGTCGACGACCACGCCGGCCTCCGGGGCCAGGCCGTCGCCGCCGACCATCACGCCGGCCTTCATCATCGACTCGTTGTAGGCACCCATCTCGGCGATGACCTCCTCGAACGGCTTCTGCTCGTAGGTGGCGACCGCCTCGTCCGTCGCGCGCATGATCAGCATGTACTTGGCCATCTCGAACTCCTTCGTCGGTTGCGGGCCGTCTCTCGACCCTTCACTCAGGCGTCGGATGGGAACAGCCCGGATCGACACCCGCAGAAGAAATCTTTCATCGGATGTCGATCCGGGGACAGCTCAGTTCAGCGCGGGAGTGTCCTGCGGGATGACGCCGTCGCCGTAGAGGTCGGTCGCGAGGTCGCGCAGGGCGCGCAGCGCGACGCGCTGAGGCAGCGGCCCGTACGAGATGCGCGCGACGCCGAGCGCCTCGTACTCGGCCGCGGGGAGCGCGCCGGGCAAGCCGATGACGCTGAGCTTGCGGTCGCCGATGCCGGCGACGAGACGCTCGGTCAGGCCGCGGTCGAGCGGGCCGGGGACGAACACGAGCGACGCGCCGGCATCGAGGTAGGCGCGCCCGCGCTCGATCGCGTCGGCGACGATCTCGTCGATCGGACGTCCGCGTCCCAGCACGAACGAGTCCGCGCGGGCATTGAGCTGGAAGGGCACGCCCTCCGCCTCGGCCGCCTTGACCGACGCCTCCACCCGCGCCACCGCCTCCGACAGCGGCACGAGCCGGTCCTCGATGTTGGCGCCGACAACGCCGACGCCGATCGCGCGACGGGTCGTCTCGCCCGGATCGTCGTAGCCGTTGTCGAGGTCGGCGGTGACCGGCAGGTCGGTGGCGGCGACGATCTCGGCGACCGCGGCGATCATCGCCTCCATCGGGATCTGGCCGTCGGCGAAGCCGTGGCTCGCGGCGATCGAATGGCCGGCGGTCGCGATGGCCTTCGTGCCGGGAAGGTCGCTCACGACCTTCGTGCTGATCGCGTCCCAGACGTTGACGACGCGGAGGATCTCCGGCGCCTCGTACAGCGACCTGAGGGTGAGGGCCTTCTCAGTGGTGGTGGTCATGAGGACGACGCTACGCCTGCGAGGGACACAGGCCCATCTCGCGCCGGTGAACGGTTCCGGCACGTGCGGCACCGCTCCCTGGGCATTAGTGTGCGCGGCATGGGAACTCTCGTCTACGACAGCGTCGTGCCGCCGATCGAGATCGAGGATCGCGCCCTGGCGCACCTGAAGGTGGTGGTCATCGCCAAGCTGCGGCGAGGCGAGAGCTTCGCGGTGTCGTGGGCCCACCCGCCGGGGAAGGAGGGCGGCCGCTCCACCATCTGGCTGCACCCGGGAATCCCGCTGCGGTTCATCTTCGAGGAGACCGAACAGCCCGAACTCAACCAGCGCTGGCTCGCGACGATGGCCGAATCGGCCAATGCACTGGGCGGCATCACGCTGACGGCCGAGGAGGTCGAAGGCTGACACGCCGCGGGTGGGTGCTCGCGGTGCAGACTGGGGGGTGCCGGCCGGCGCCGGATGAGTGCCGCGCGGCTCGAGAGGAGCGCTCATGGCTGATGTCGTGATCATCGGAGGCCACGGGAAGGTCGCGCTGCTGGCGCTGCCGCTGCTGGCGGAGGCGGGGCATTCCGCCACCGCCGTCATCCGGAACCCGGCGCACGCCGCCGATGTGGAGGCCGCAGCCGGCACCCCGCTCGTGCTCGACGTCGAGAACGCGACGGAGGACGAACTCGCCGCGGCGTTCACGGGGCGCGACGCGATCGTGTGGTTGGCCGGTGCCGGCGGGGGAGACCCTCGCCGCACCTACGCCGTCGACCGGGACGCGGCCATCCGCAGCATGGACGCCGCCGCGCGCGCGGGAGTGCGCCGGTACGTGATGGTGTCGTACCTCGGCGCGGGGCCGGATCACGGCGTGCCCGAGGACAACTCCTTCCACGCGTACGCGGAGGCGAAGGCCGCGGCCGACGCGCACCTGCGGGCGTCGGGCCTCGACTGGACGGTGCTCGGTCCCGCAGGGCTGACCCTCGAAGAGCCCACCGGCCTCATCGACGTGGCGCCGCTGCCGGAGGACGCCGAGCGCAAGGTGTCGCGCGCGAACGTCGCCCGCACCATCGTGGCGGCCCTCGACCTGGATGCGACGATCCGCCGGACGATCGAGTACGTCGACGGCGCGACGCCCATCCCGGAGGCGTTCGCCCGGGTCTGAGGGGGATGGTGGGCCCCGTGGGGCTCGAACCCACGACCCTCGGATTAAAAGTCCGGTGCTCTGCCAACTGAGCTAGAGGCCCCGCACCTACTTTACGGGCCGGATGAGCCGACGATGCGCGGCGCGGTTAGCCTGGATCGATGACCGACGACTTCCACAAGCCGGTGCGGCGTCCGTCCGAGACCTTCGACCGGCTCTTCGCCGCGGAGGATCCTGCGGAGGTGTCGCGCGCCGCGCACTCGACCGCCGCCGCTCTGCTCTCGCGCGTGCGGCACGAGCAGGATCCGGATGCCGTCGACCGCCTCGTCGCGTTCACGTCTCGACACGGGATCGACGACATCGCCGAGCTGTGGTCGCGCTCGCCGGCGAAGACGCTGCCCGGTTCGCTCTGGCGTCTGTACCTCGTGCAGCTGTCGATCCATGACGATCCCGCCACCGCGGCGCTGCTCTACGACCGCGGCCGCGTCGAGCTGCACTCGTCGGATGCCGTGGTGGCGGGCGCACCGGTTCCCGCGGGCCCGACGGAGCTCGTCGCCCTGATCGACACGATCCTGCGCGGCGCGTTCCAGGGCGACTTCGCCGTGGCGCTCGACCGGGCGGCCGCGTTCTGCCGGGTGCAGGCCTCGGGCGCGACGCACCTCGCCGACGACTACGAGCTCACCGAGTCGCACCGCGCAAGCGAGCTCACCACCCGCGCGCTGCGCCTGTCGACCTACGCCGACGACCTCGCCGCCTCGGCGAAGCTCTGGCGCCGCGACTCCCTCACCTGACCCGCGCGAAGGACGTCGCCAGAGAAAAGAAATACCGGGCCGCAGAAACGCCTCTCGGCGCGAGGCCGCTCGCGGCGGCGAAAGTTGGAGCCCGGGGTTTGCTGCGGCCCGGCTGTTCAAGTCTAACGGAGGCCTCCGGCAGGGTATTCCCGGGGCCGTCATGCTCACCGGATGCCCAGGCCATGCATAGGCTCATCCCATGACCTGGCGCTTCGCCCTGCTCGTCGCCCCCGTGGCGGCCGACGACCCCCGCACCGACTTCGCCGACACGCTCGCCGTGATCGATCCGGATGCTCCCGCGCTCAGCGTGGGCGAGCTCAGCACGCAGCGCGGCGACGGCATCTTCGAGACGATCGGCGTCGTCGACGGGCACCCGCAGGAGGTGCAGGCGCACCTCGAGCGGCTCGCCCACTCCGCGCGGCTGTGCGACCTCCCCGCCCCGCACCTCGGGCAGTGGCGCGCGGCGGTCGAGCGCGCGGCCGCCGAGTGCCCCGCCGGTGAGAGCGCGATCAAGCTGATCCTGAGCCGAGGCGTCGAGCGCGCGGCGACCGGGCTCGAGGGCCCGACGGCCTGGGTCACGGCGTCGCCCGTCGCCGACCACACCGCCGCCCGCACGGACGGCATCAAGGTCGCCACGCTCGACCGCGGACTCGACAGCGGGGCCGCGACGCGCGCACCCTGGCTGCTGCTCGGCGCGAAGACCCTCTCCTACGCCGTGAACATGGCGGCGCTCCGCGAGGCCCATCGCCGGGGCGCCGACGACGCGATCTTCCTCACCAGCGACGGCTACGTCCTCGAGGCGCCCACGGCGTCGGTCATCCTGCGCCGCGGCGACACGTTCGTCACCCCGGAGCCGACCGGCGGCATCCTGCAGGGGACGACGCAGTTGAGCGTCTTCGACTGGCTCGAGGAGCACGGGCATTCCACCGGCTACGAGCACGTCCCGGCGGCCGCCCTCGCCGACGCCGACGCGATGTGGCTCGTCTCGAGCGTGCGCCTCGCCGCCCCGGTCACCCACCTCGACGGCGTCGAGCTTCCCGTCGACCGCGAGCTCACCGCCGCGATGAATGCGTATCTGCTGAGCCCGCGCGACTGAAAGCCGCTCTACAGCACCTCGACGCGACCGCCGGTCACGGCCACCGCCAGCGGCGGCAGGTTGATGCCGAGGGCGCGGGACGGCGTGACCGAGGTGAGCTCCGCGATGAGCGCCGGGTCCGCGCCGCGGGCGAGAAGGCGCTGGACGGCATCCGACACGGATGACGTGCTCCCCGCGAGCGCGGACGTGCCGGCGACCGTGGCGACGCCGTCGCGCACGACCACCTCGGAGCCTGCGAGCACATACTCGCCGTCGCCGAGGCCGGCAGCCGCCATGGCGTCCGAGACGAGCATCGCCCGCCCGGCGCAGTCACGCAGCGCGAGGTCGAGCACGCGGTCGTCGAGGTGGTCGCCGTCGCCGATGAGCTCCACGGTGATCCGCTCGTCCGAAAGTCCGACGCCGACGGGCCCGGGGGAGCGGTGATGAAGCGGGGGCATGCCGTTGAACAGGTGGGTCATCACCGAGGCGCCCCGGTCGATCGCGCGGCTCACAGTGTCGGCGTCCGCCTCGGTGTGGCCGACGGCGACGCGCACCCCGGCGTAAACAAGCAGCGGGATCGCGTCGAGCGCGCCCGGCAGCTCGGGGGCGAGCGTGATCATCCGGATGGCGCCGTCGCCGGCCGCCAGCAGGGCCTCGATCTCGGCGGGTGCGGGATCGCGGAGCAGGTCGCGGCTGTGCGCGCCTCGCCGGCCGTGGCACAGGAACGGGCCCTCGAGGTGGAGCCCCGCCAGAGCGCCCGACCGGACGAGCGGGGCGAGCTCGGCAAGGCGCATGCGGGTGTCGTCGAGCGTCCCGGTGGCGAGCGACGCAACGAGCGCGACGGAGCCGCGACCGGCATGCCACGCGATCGCCGCGGCCGGGTCGGCGCCGGGGGTCGCGAAGTCGACGCCGCACGCGCCGTGCACGTGCGCGTCGACGAAGCCCGGCAGCAGCGCGTCGACCTCGCGGTCAGGGCGGCGCGGCGCCTCGCCGGTCCCGCTGTCCGCCAGACGGCCATCCTCGATGAGCGCCCAGCCCGGTCCATCCGATCCGTTCCCGTCGATCAGGCGGCGGGCGGAGACGAGGGAGGCGGTCATGGATCCATCAAAGCAGGACGGCCCCGCCCGAAGGCGAGGCCGTCCTGGCGAACGATCAGTGGATCAGCCGAAGCGGCCCGAGACGTAGTCCTCGGTCGCCTGCACCGACGGGGTCGTGAAGATCGTGGCGGTGTCGTCGTACTCGATGAGCTTGCCCGGCTTGCCGGTGCCCGCGATGTTGAAGAACGCCGTCTTGTCGCTCACGCGCGAGGCCTGCTGCATATTGTGCGTGACGATCACGACCGTGTAGTCGTTCTTGAGCTCGGAGATGAGCTCCTCGATCGCGAAGGTCGAGATCGGGTCGAGGGCCGAGCAGGGCTCGTCCATCAGGATGACCTGGGGCGACACGGCGATCGTGCGGGCGATGCAGAGACGCTGCTGCTGACCACCCGACAGGCCCGAGCCCGGGCGGTCGAGGCGGTCCTTGACCTCGTTCCACAGGTTGGCGCCGCGCAGCGACTTCTCGACGAGGTCGTCGGCGTCGCTGCGGGAGATGCGCTTGTTGTTCAGGGTCACGCCGGCAAGGACGTTCTCGCGGATCGACATGGTCGGGAACGGGTTGGGACGCTGGAACACCATTCCCACCTGCCGGCGCACCATCACGGGGTCGACGCCGTTTCCGTACAGGTCCTCGCCGTCGAGCAGCACCTCGCCCTTCACGTACGCGCCGGGGATGACCTCGTGCATGCGGTTCAGGGTGCGAAGGAAGGTGGACTTGCCGCAGCCCGACGGGCCGATGAAGGCCGTCACGGAGCGGGGCTGGATGTCGATCGAAACGCCCTCCACGGCGAGGAAGTCGCCGTAGTACACGTTCAGGTCGTTGACTTCGATGCTCTTTGACACCTGGGTCTCTTTCTGTTTATCGCAGTCGGGAAAGTCTGAGTCGGGTGGGGGTCAGCGGCCGGTCATCTTCGGCGCGAAGAACTTCGCGACCACGCGCGCGCCGAGGTTGAGCACCATGACGATCAGGATGAGCGTCAGCGCGGCGGCCCACGCGCGGTCGAGGTAGGCCTGCACGTCGGTGCCCGGGGTGTCGTAGCTGTAGAACGCGAACACCGGCAGCGTCATCATCGGGTCGTCGAGCAGGTCCATGTTCAGGTTCGGCGTGATGCCCGCCGTCAGCACGAGCGGGGCGGTCTCGCCGATGACGCGCGAGATCGCGAGCATGACGGTGGTGGTGATGCCCGTGATCGCCGTGGGGAGCACGACCTTCACGATCGTCAGCCACTTCGGCACGCCGAGCGCGAACGACGCCTCGCGCAGCTCGTTGGGGACGATCCGCAACATCTCCTCGGTGCCGCGCACCACGACCGGGATCATCAGCACGCTGAGCGCCAGGGCGCCCATCATGCCGAACGAGATGCCGGGGCGGATGAACAGCGAGAACACGGCGTAGATGAACAGACCCGCGACGATCGACGGGATGCCCGTCATGACGTCGACGAGGAACGTGATCGTGCGGGCGATCCGGCCGCGGCCGTACTCGACGAGGTAGATCGCCGTCATGATGCCGATCGGCACCGAGATGACGGTCGCCGTCAGGGTGATCAGCACCGTGCCCCAGATGGCGTGAACGGCACCGCCGCCCTCGCCGACGACGTTGCGCATCGACCAGCTGAAGAACGTGCCGTCGAAGCGCGCGAGTCCCTCGGCGACAACGGTGAACAGCAGCGACACGAGCGGCAGCAGCGCGAGCACGAACGCGGTCGCAACGAGGGCGGTCATCAGGCGGTCGACCGCGTGGCGGCGGCTCTCGGCGATGCTCGAGAACACCGTGATGGCGATCAGGTAGATGATCATGCCCACGAGCAGGGCACCCACGATGTTGAACTGCGCGAGGTCTCCGCCGATGTTCAGCACGACGAACAGGGCGATCGAGACGAACATCGAGAAGCCGAGCAGGATCCACGGCATCCCCTTGGGCATGCGGCCCGAGGTGAGCGAGGACGTGCTGACCTTCGGCGCGTCAGGGGCGGTGGCGGTGGCGGTCGACATCAGTTCGCTCCAGAGAACTCGGCCCGGCGCGAGACGATCCAGCGCGCGAGGAAGTTGACGCCGAACGTCACGACGAAGAGGATCAGGCCCGCCGCGACGAGGGTCGCGGTGCCGTCGCCGTGCGCCTCAGGGAAGCGCAGCGCGATGGTGGCCGGGATCGTCGAGGGGTTGACGGTGCTGAGCAGCTGGAAGGTCACGAGCGACGACGGGGCGAGCACCATGGCCACGGCCATGGTCTCGCCGAGCGCGCGGCCGAGCGCGAGCATCGCGGCCGAAACCATTCCACTGCGGGCGAACGGAAGCACGGCCATCCGGATCATCTCCCAGCGGGTCGCGCCGAGAGCCAGCGCGGCCTCCTCGTGCAGCTTGGGCGTCTGCAGGAAGATCTCGCGGCAGATGGCGGTCATGATCGGCAGGATCATGACCGCGAGCACGAGACCGGCGGTGAGGATGGTCTTTCCCGAGCCGGAGGGCGCCGCGTTCTCCGGCACCGCGAACAGCGGGATCCAGCCGAGGTTCTCGTTCAGCCACCGGTAGATCGGCACGAGCATGGGGCCGAAGGTCAGGGCGCCCCAGAGGCCGAACACGACGGAGGGGACGGCCGCGAGCAGGTCGATCACGTAGCCGATCGCGCTGGCGAGCCGCCGCGGCGCGTAGTGCGAGATGAACAGCGCGATGCCGAGGGCGATGGGCGAGGCGATGACGAGGGCGATGAGCGCGGCCCAGAGCGTGCCGAACACGAGCGGCCACACCCACTCGAGGAACGGCTGGCCCCTGAGGATGTTGTTGTCCGTCGTGTCGGGCTTGAAGGCAGGCAGCGACTGGACGATCAGGAACAGGGCGACCGCGGCCAGGACGACCAGGATGATCAGGCCGGAGCCGAGCGCGGTGCCCGAGAAGATGAGGTCGCCGGGGCGCTTGACGGCCTTCGGCGGCGTGCCGGGCGCCGAGGTGGGCGCCTCGGGCTCCGTCGTGGTGGTGGTCATGGAGTTCCCGCTCCTCAGGGTTTCGGGTTCGTGCTGGGCGCTTCGTGAAGCCGGGGATTCGTCAGTCGGAAATGCGGCCGGTGCCCTCGCGCTCCTCGGAACCGAGGATCCCACAGGGGGAGGGGCGCGAGGGCACCGGCGGTGCTGATGAGCTGATCAGGCGGTCAGGGTCACTCCGTGACGATGGCGTCGATCGCGGCGGTGGCCTTCTCGATCAGGCCGGTCGACAGCGGGGCGGCGCCGGCGGCCTCGGCGCCGATGGCCTGGCCCTCCTCGGAGGTGACGAACTGGAAGTACGCCTTGACCAGGTTGGCGACCTCCGGGTCCTCGTACTCGACGCAGCCGATGAGGTACGAGACAAGGGCGATCGGGTACGAGCCGGCGGGGGCGGCGGCGGCGTCGACGGCGAACGCGAGGTCGTGGTCCGAACGGCCGTCCTCGAGCGGCGAGGCCTCGACGAGCGCCGCGGCGGCGTCGGCCGAGTATGCGATGAACTCGTCACCGTTCTGCACGGCGACCTGACCCAGCTCCGAGGTGCGCGACGCGTCGGCGAAGCCGATGTAGCCCTCACCCGCGGCGATGGCGTCGACGACGCCCGAGGTGCCGTCGGCACCCTCACCGCTCTGCAGCGGCCAGGTGTCCTCGGGCTCCCAGGTCCAGACGTCGGGCGCGGTGGCGGACAGGTAGCTCTGGAAGGTCTCCTGCGTGCCCGACGCGTCCGAGCGGTGCACGGGGGTGATCGTCGTGGCGGGCAGCTCGACGCCCTCGTTCAGCGCGGCGATCGCGGGGTCGTCCCACGAGGTGATCTCGCCGGCGAAGATCTTCGCGATCGTGTCGGCGTCCATGTTCAGCGTGTCGACGCCGGGCAGGTTGAAGGCGACGGCCACGGGCGAGATGTAGTTCGGGACCTCGACGATCTCGTCGGTCGCGCAGGAGCCGAAGCCGCCCTCCTCGATCTCCTCGATCGTGAAGGCGCGGTCGGAGCCGATGAAGTTCGACGCACCGGCCTTGAAGTTGTCGCGGCCGACGCCCGAGCCCGTGGACTCGTAGAGGACGTTCGCCTCGGGGTTGGCCATCTGGAACTCGGCGACCCAGGCCTCCTGAGCGGAACCCTGCGACGATGCGCCGGTGGCCTCGATCGTGCCGCTGATGCTGGTCGAGGGCTCGGTGCCTTCGGAGGGAGCCGAGGAGCCGCCGTTGCCGGCCGGGGCCTCGTTGGAGGCGCAGCCGGCGAGGGTGAGTGCAGCGACCGCGCCAAGGGCCGCGATGCTGGAGAGACGGGTGATCTTCACTGTGTATCCGTTTCGATCAGGGATTCAGGGACGTCCCCCACCGGGTTGCAGGGCACGTCGTGACGCTAGGAGAGGGCGGTGACGAGACTGCGGTGCGCGGGTGAACGGATGGTGAACGACCCCCATCGATCCCGGATCAGAGGCGGAATCCACGGCGTTCTCACACGATTCGAGATCGAATCGTGAGACGTGGATATCGGTCAGGCCTTCGGCGCGTGCGTCTCGATCGCGACGATGCCGGATCCGGGATTGGTCGCCGAGATGTGCACGACGCTGAACGCGCCGGTCTCGAGCGCCGCGGCGTCCGAGAGGTACGAGCCGCGCATGGTCCCCGTCGCGAGCGCGAGCTCGGTCAGGATCTCGGGCAGCACCGGGCCATGGCTGCACAGCACCGCGGGCTTGCCGGAGCGCACGCGGCGCCCGACGACCTCGCGCACTCCCGCGGTGCCGTCCTCCCAGGCATCCTGACTGATCAGGTCGGTCTCGTGGATCCGGCGACCCGTCGCCTTCGACAGCGGAGCCACTGTCGACATGCAGCGCACCGCCGTGCTGGAGACGATGCGACGGACGCCGAACGCCTGAAGGGGCCCGCTGATCGCCTTCGCCTGCGCACGCCCGCGAGGGGCCAGCGGGCGCAGCGCGTCGCGGCCATCCCATTCGTCGCGCGACAGCGCCTTCCCGTGCCGCAGTGCGACGATCGGGAAGGTGTGGAGCACGCCGTCGTCGAGCAGCCGCTCGAAGTGCTCGAGGATCTCGATGTCGACGGGATAGCTGAGACGCGCGTGGGCCTTCTTCAGGCTCACCCACTCGACACCCGAGACCTCGTCGTTCGGGACGAACGTGCTCGCGCGGATCGCCTCGTCGGTGGCGGCGGCCGACCAGTAGTGGACGATCTTCTGCTTGCCGCTGGGAAGCGTGTAGCGGGAGACGCCCAGCGGGCAGCCGAGCGTCGTCCGGATCCCCGTCTCCTCGTGGATCTCGCGCACCGCCGTCTCCACGAGCATCTCGCCCGGATCGACCTTCCCCTTCGGCAGGGTGAGGTCCCGGTACTTCGTCCGGTGGATGAGCAGCACGCGCAGCTTGCCGTCGACGAGCCGCCAGACGACGCCCCCCGCGGCGTAGACCGCGAGATCGGCGGTCATCGGATCGCGCGCGCCTGACGGCGACGCTTCACGGAGGACATCCGGCGGTCCTGCAGGTCGAGCAGCGGCTTCCCGTCGGCGTCCACGCTGCGACGCGTCCACACGCCGTCCTCGCCGAGATGCCACGAGCTGATCCGCTCGTCCATCGCGAGATCGAACAGGTTCAGCAGCTCGGTGACGTGCGCGGGAGCCGTGACGCGCACGAGCGCCTCGACGCGGCGGTCGAGGTTGCGGTGCATCATGTCGGCGCTGCCGATGAACACCTCGGGAGAGCCGTTGTTCTCGAATGCGAAGATGCGCGAGTGCTCGAGGTAGCGACCGAGGATCGAGCGCACGGTGATGTTGTCCGTCACGCCGGGAAGGTCCGTGCGCAGCGAGCAGATGCCGCGCACCCACACGTCGACCTTCACGCCCGCGATGCTCGCCCGGTACAGCGCGTCGATGATCTGCTCGTCGACCATCGAATTGACCTTGATGCGCACGCGGGCGGGCTTGCCGGCGAGCGCATTGCGGCGCTCGCGGTCGATCAGGCGCAGCAGCCCCTTGCGCAGGTGCAGCGGCGCGACGAGGAGGCGCTTGAACTTCTTCTCGATCGCGTAGCCGCTCAGCTCGTTGAAGAGGCGCGTCAGGTCGCGGCCGACCTGCGGGTCGGTGGTGAACAGGCCGAAGTCCTCGTACAGGCGGCTCGTCTTTGGGTTGTAGTTGCCCGTGCCGACGTGGCTGTAGTGCCGCAGCTCGCCCTTCTCCTCGCGGATCACGAGCGCGAGCTTGCAGTGGGTCTTGAGGCCGACGAGGCCGTAGACCACGTGCACGCCGGCCTTCTCGAGCTTGCGCGCCCAGACGATGTTGTTCGCCTCATCGAAGCGCGCCTTCACCTCGACGAGCGCGAGCACCTGCTTGCCGGCCTCGGCCGCGTCGATGAGGGCCTGCACGATGGGGCTGTCGCCGGACGTGCGGTACAGCGTCTGCTTGATGGCGAGCACGTGCGGATCCCGCGCGGCCTGCTCGAGGAACGCCTGCACGCTCGTCGCGAACGACTCGTACGGGTGGTGGACGAGCACATCCGACTTGCGGATGGCCGCGAAGATGTCGGGGCGCGTCTCCTGGTCGACGGGCTGGAACGGCACCGCCGTCGTCGGCACGTGCGGCGGGTAGTGGAGGTCGGGGCGCTTGATCGCCGACAGGGCGAACAGGGCGCGCAGGTCGAGCGGCCCGGGGAGGCGATAGACCTCCTGCTCGGTGATGTCGAGCTCCTTGATGAGGAGGTCGAGCGTCAGGTCATCCATGTCGTCGTTGATCTCGAGGCGGATCGGCGGGCCGAAGCGGCGCCGCAGCAGCTCGGCCTCGAGCGCCTGGATGAGGTTCTCGGTCTCGTCCTCCTCGATCACCACGTCCTCGTTGCGGGTGAGGCGGAACGCGTGGTGGTCGAGGATCTCCATGCCGGGGAACAGGTCCTCGAGGTGCTGCGCGATGAGCTCCTCGAGCGGCAGGAACCGCATGCTCTGGCCCTCGGAGTGGGGCACCGCGACGTAGCGCGGCATCATCGGCGGGACCTTGAGGCGCGCGAACTCCTGGCGGCCCGTCCGCGCGTTCCGGATCCGGATGGCGAGGTTGAGCGAGAGACCCGAGATGTACGGGAACGGATGCGCCGGGTCGACGGCCAGCGGCATCAGGACCGGGAAGACCTTCGCGTGGAAGTAGTCGTACAGCGCGGTGCGCTCGTCGACGCTCAGCGCGTCCCATCCGACCACCTCGATGCCGGTCTCCGCGAGCGCGGGACGCACCGCGTCGTTCCACGCCCTCGCGTGACGCAGCTGCAGGCGGTGGGCCTCGGCGGAGATCGCCGCGAGCGCATCCGCGGGCGCGACGCCCACGTTCGTGGGAACGGCCAGGCCGGTCACGATGCGCCGCTTCAGACCGGCGATGCGCACCATGAAGAACTCGTCGAGGTTGCTCGCGAAGATCGCGAGGAAGTTCGCGCGCTCGAGCAGCGGCAGCGTCGGGTCCTCCGCCAGTTCCAGCACCCGCTGGTTGAACGCCAGCCAGCTCAGCTCGCGGTCAAGATAGCGGTTCTCGGGGAGCTGGGCGTCGGGAGCCTCTACGGCGGCGTCGAAGTCGTCGTCCTCGGCGTCGCCGATGCCGGTGTCCACGATTGCGGAGTCGATCATGCGGCCATCCTGCCACCGTCGCGTGACGCGTGGATGAACGGGGCTCAGGTCTGCGCGGGCGTCGCGGGCAGCTGGTCGTCCTCGTAGACGTTGAAGCGGTAGCCGACGTTGCGGACGGTGCCGATCAGCTGCTCGAGGTCGCCGAGCTTGGCGCGCAGGCGCCGCACGTGCACGTCGACCGTGCGCGTGCCGCCGAAGTAGTCGTAGCCCCAGACCTCGCTCAGCAGCTGCTCGCGCGTGAACACCCGCGACGGGTGCGTGGCGAAGAAGTGAAGCAGCTGGAACTCCTTGTAGGTGAGATCGAGCGGCTTGCCGTGCACCTTCGCCGAGTACGACGACTCGTCGATCGTGATGCCGGAGGTCTGGATCCGGGTGCTGACCTGCTCGGTGGCCTGCCGTCCGATCGCGAGACGGATGCGCGCATCCACCTCGGCGGGACCGGCGGACACCAGGATGACGTCGTCGACGCCCCAGTCGGGGGAGACGGCGGTGAGCCCGCCCTCCGTGACGATCAGCAGCAGCGGTGCATCGAGCCCCGTGGTGTTCAGGATCTTGCACAGCGACTTGGCGCCCACGAGGTCGGTGCGCGCATCCACGAAGATGACGTCGGCGCTCGGCGCGTTGACGAGTTGCGCCGGCTCGGCGGGGATCTGCCGCACCCGGTGGCTCAGCAGCTCGAGCGAGGGCAGCGCAGCGCTTCCTCCGGGGGCGGAGCTCAAGACAAGCAGCTGGGCCAAGCGATGTCCTTCCGGCACGGTGGGGATTCGCGCCTTGGCATCGATGCGGAAGGGGCGCCGCATCGTGACCCCATCATAGAGCGCTCGTCGCGCGTGCCCGCGCCGGGCCGGTACCACTCCCAGGGGAGGGGTTTGCCGCCATGGGGCGTCGTCGCCGACAATGGGGCGATGACCATCCCCGAGCTCGCTCCCCGCCGCCGCTACGGCGCAATCGCGGCGACGTGGGCGTTTGCGCTGGTTGTGGCGGTGGTGATCGCGGTGGTCGTGCCGCTCGACTCCCACTTCCGCTGGTTCGGCCTCGTCGGGGGAGCGACGCTGATCTTCGCGTTCGCCGCCCAGCTGGTCGACGGCCGGCCGAGCGGTTTCATCTTCCGGGTGAGCGTCGCGGCCCTCGGCGGCATGACCCTGATCGGCATCGTCGCGCTCGTCGCCGTGCTCGCCGCCGTCAGCCCCGCGTGACGGACTAGACTGGCCACATGGATCTCGTCGCGCTCGAACTGTTCTTCGTCGGGCTGCTGGGCCTCGCCAGCCTGGCGATCGCCTTCGTCTCCGGTGCTGTGGTCTGGAACCTGTTCCGCGGCCAGCGCTGAGGGAGGGCGGCATGATCGAGCTGCCTGAAGACCTCCCCGCCGACCTCGTGCCGCTGTCGTGGCTCCTCGGCGTGTGGGAGGGCACCGGCGTCATCGACTACCGCGTCGGCGACACCCACTTCGAGGGCGAGTTCTCGCACCGCGTCAGCTTCAGCCATGACGGCGGTCCGTTCCTGAACTACTCCGCCTCCGCCACGCTCGCCTCCGCCGACGGCACACCGTCGCGTGCCCTGAACTCGGAGACCGGGTTCTGGCGCCTCGCGCGACCGTCGACCGCCGCCGAACCGGGCCCCGGCCTGCTGCCGCCGCGCGAATCCGAGGTCGCGCGGACCGCCGACGACGTCGAGAAGCTGCGCAACGCCGCCGGCGGGTTCGACATCGAGGTCTCGCTCGTCCACTCCGACGGCGTGAGCGAGCTGTATCTCGGCCAGGCGAAGGGCCCTCGCATCGACCTCGCGACGGATGCGGTCGTGCGCACGGCGAACGCCCGGCACTACGCGGCGGCGACGCGGATGTACGGCCTCGTCGAGAATCACCTGCTGTGGGCCTGGGACATCGCCGCCCTCGGCCGCGAGCTCGGCTCGCACGCCTCGGCCCGTCTCGCGAAGGTCTCCTGATGACGGCCGGCGACGTGCCGTTCTTCGCCGATCGACCGGGTGCCGTGGCGTCGGACGACGGCATCGCGCACTTCGGCGACCCGGTGCGCGAGCAGCGCCGCCTCGCCGCGGGTGAGGCGGTCGTCCCGCGGGATGACCGTGCCGTCATCGAGGTGGAAGGGCCGGATCGGCTGACCTGGCTCGACTCCATCACGTCGCAGGCCCTGCGCACCCTGGCACCGGGGACGCCGACCGAGCTGCTCGTCCTCGACCCGAACGGCCGCGTCGAGCACGCCGCCGGGGTGCTCGACGACGGCAGCTCGACCTGGCTGATCGCCGATGCGGGCGACGTCGCGGGACTTGCCAAGTGGCTCACGATGATGCGGTTCCGCTCGAGGGTCGAGGTGCGCGTGCGGGACGACCTCGCCGTGCTCGGCTACACCGAGCTCGGCACCGCCGAGAAGACCGTCGCGCTGATCGCGCACCGGCCCCACGACATGCCGCTCGTGTGGGGCGACCCGTGGCGCGAGGTGGCGACCGGCGGCTGGCAGTACGCCGCCGCTCCCGCGCACCCCGGCGCCGACTACACCTGGATCGAGGCCATCGTCGAGCGCGACGCCCTCGCGACGCTCGAGGACGTGGAGCTCGCCGGCCTGCTGGCGGCGGAGGCGCTGCGGATCGCCGCGTGGCGCCCGCGCTGGGGGCGCGAGGTCGACGAGCGCGCCATCCCGCACGAGTACGACTGGCTGCGCACGGCCGTGCACCTCGACAAGGGCTGCTACCGCGGCCAGGAGACCGTGGCGAAGGTGCACAACCTGGGCCACCCGCCCCGCCGTCTGACCCTGCTGCATCTCGACGGCAGCGACAGCGTGCTGCCCGAGCCGGGAACTCCCGTCCTGCTGGCGTCCTCCGGCGACGATGCGAGTGAGGTCGGCCACATCACAAGCAGCGCGCGGCACCACGAGCTCGGACCCATCGCGCTGGCGGTGCTCGCGCGGCGAGTGCCCGCCGACGCGACGCTGGAGATCCGCACCGACGGATCGCGCATCGCCGCCGCGCAGGAGATCATCGTCCCCGCCGACGCCGGAGCGACCGCCGAGGTGCCGCGCCTGACGCGCCTGTCACGGCGCCCGCTCGCGCAGCAGCCGCCGACGACATAGGCGACGGGCCGGATGTCCGACCCGCAGCGGGACCAGCCCTCGACCGACACGGTCGCCGTGCCGGTCACGTGGCGCACGCGCTTCTCGCCGCGCCCCGGGCTCGCGCGCGTGCGCGGATCCTGGATCGCCGTGGCGCAGATCGTCGTCGCCGCGACGGGCGCATTCCTGATCGGCCGATACCTGCTCGGGCACGAGACGCCGATGATCGCCGCGACCGTGTCGATCTCGAGCCTCGGCCTCGCGCGCGATGCCCGCCCACGCCAGGTCGCCGAGACGGTCGTGGGGATGCTGACGGGAATCCTGCTGTCCGAGGCGCTGCGCCTCGGCGTCGGCAGCGGCTGGTGGCAGCTCGCGATCACGCTGAGCGTGACCATGCTGGTGGCGCGGTTCCTGTCTCCGTCGCCGGCCTTCGCGATCGCCGCGGCGATCCAGGCGGCGATCGCGATGATCCTGCCGGTGGCGCCGGTGCCGTTCACACGGCTGCTCGACGGGGTCATCGGCGGAGTCCTGGCGGTCGTCGTGACCGCGCTGCTGCCGCGGAACCCGGCCGCCGCCGCCCTCCGCGACGCGCGGGCGTTCTTCGCCGGCTTCGATGCGGCCGCGGCCCGGCTCGTCACAGGCGCGCGACGCGGCGACCGCCTGCGCGCCGAGCGCGGGCTCGAGAAGGCGCGCGGGCTGCAGCCGGCGCTGGATGCGTGGCGCACCTCGCTCGAGTCGGGACTGTCGATCGCGCGCATCTCGCCCTTCCTGCGCGGGCGGCGCGCGGAGCTCGACCGGCAGGCGCGCATCCTCCACGCGATGGATCTCGCCATGCGCAACCTCCGCGTCGTCGGCCGCCGCATCGTGTACGTCGTCGAGGACCGGCAGCCGCGCACGGTGCCCGGCGAGGTGCTCGCCGAGATCGCGCGCGCGGCGACGCTCGTCGGCGCCTCGCTCGACGACATCGCGCATGAGCCGATCGCGCGCGAGAGCCTGCTCGCCATCGCGCGCCGGCTCGACCCGGCCGCCATGCTCCCCGGGGAGTCGCTCGGCGAGCAGGCGCTGCTGTCGTCCCTGCGACCGCTCGTGGTGGATCTGCTCGTCGCGACGGGAATGCCGCCGGCCGAGGCGCGCGCCGCGATCCCGCGGATCTGACCCGGGCCTGGTCAGGCCGGCCGCACCACGTCCCACGGGACCGTGAGCTCGCCGAGGCGCCATCGGCTGCGGGAACCGAGCACGGGCGTTCCGGATGCGCGCAGCGCGGCGACCGCCGCCATCCAACGCTGCGTCGGTCCGAAGGGGGCGAGGGCCGCGGCGCGCTCCCACTCCCTGTCGAGCGCGGCGAGGAGGTCATGGATGCGCTCGCCGGGCACGTTGCGATGGATGAGCGCCTTCGGCAGCCGCTCGGCGACGATGCTCGGCCGCTCGAGATCGGCGAGGCGCAGCGAGATCGTGAGCCGCGCGGGGGAGCCGTCGGCGGACACGTCGATCCAGCTGCACACGCGGCCGATCTCGTCGCACGTACCCTCCACGAGGACGCCGCCGGGTGCGAGGCGGGCGGTCATCCGGTTCCAGGCTCCCGGCACATCCTGCTCGTCGTACTGGCGCAGCACGTTGAACGCGCGGATCACCGCGGGACGCCGTCCGCCGGGAACGGGCACCTCGAAGCCGCCCCGCGCGAAGGAGACGCGGGCGTCGGCGGCGAACGCCGTGTCGCCGCGCCGGGTCGCATCGAGCTGCTCGGTGGCGCGCGCGACGCGCTCCGGGTCGATCTCGAGCCCGAGCAGCTCGACGTCGCCGCGCACGCGGCGAAGGCGCGCCTCCAGTTCGAGCGTCGTGACCCCGTTCGCGCCGTAGCCGAGGTCGACGACGAGCGGATCCGACGCCCGTCGGAGCTCCGCGAGGTGCGCGATCCAGCGGTCGACGCGTCGCAGCCGGTTTGTTCCCGTCGTGCCGCGCGTCGGGCGACCCTCGGGCTTCGGCATGACTCCATTCTCGCCTGCCCGGCACAGGCGAGGCGGAAGCCGCCGAGGCGGGGCGTGCCTCCCGCTCGCTAGGCTGGAGCCATGGCACACACCCTGATCCTGCTGCGACACGGCCAGAGCGAGTGGAACGAGCTCAACCTCTTCACCGGATGGGTCGACGTCCGGCTCACCGAACTGGGCCGCGCCGAGGCACAGCGCGGCGGCGAGCTGATGAAGGAGCAGGGAGTGCTCCCCGACATCGTCCACACGTCGGTGCTCAGCCGCGCCATCCAGACGGCGAACATCGCGCTCGACCACGCCGACCGGCTGTGGATCCCCGTCAAGCGCTCGTGGCGCCTCAACGAGCGTCACTACGGCGCCCTGCAGGGCAAGGACAAGGCCCAGACCCTGGCCGAGTTCGGCGAGGAGAAGTTCATGGAGTGGCGTCGCTCGTTCGACGTGCCGCCGCCCGTGATCGACCCCGCCGACGAGTACGCGCAGACGGACGACCCCCGTTACGTCGGCATCGACGGCGAGATCCCCGGCAGCGAGTCGCTGAAGATCGTGATCGACCGGATGCTTCCGTACTGGGAGGGGGAGATCGTCCCCGACCTGAAGGCGGGAAAGACCGTGATCGTCGTCGCGCACGGAAACTCGCTGCGCGGTCTGGTCAAGCACCTCGAGGGGATCAGCGACGAGGACATCGCCGCGCTGAACATCCCGACCGGCATCCCGCTCGTCTACGAGCTCGACGACGACATGAAGCCGACCGGCGCCAGCCGCTACCTCGACCCCGAGGCCGCTGCCGCCGGCGCCGCCGCGGTCGCCTCCCAGGGCAAGAAGTAACGCCGCCGCCCTCGCTCGCAAGGGCGCCGCTTGCGGCCCCGTGTGATGTATCAGGACTTCGGTGACGATTCTGCATCAGGACATCGGTGACAGTTGGTGCATCAG
>NZ_BAAANG010000034.1:0-6466 GCF_039529675.1 Microbacterium paludicola | reverse complement strand
TAGCCGAGCCGCTCACACTCGCGGCCTAAACCGAACCTGTCACCAGTTCGTTCCTCACGCCCTCCCGACGTCCAGCGTGCGGTCATAGTCGAGCAGCCGCGTGGTCAGGTTCGTGCCCGGCCAGAACAGCGCGTCGGGGTCGCTTGAGCGCGGGTGTGCCACCTTCAGCGCGCGGAGTTCGGCGGTGAGCTTGCGCGACATCACCGGTACCTCCCGCGTAGACCGGCGCGACTTCGGCGTGCCGGAAGTCCACTCGCCGTGGATGCGCTTCCTGGTCTGGCGGACCTCGATGTGCCCCGCGGCGAAGTTCACATCGCGCACGCGCAGACCGGCAATCTCCGCGGCGCGCAGTCCCGTGAACGCGGCGAACCGGATCAGGGTGTCGTACGGCTGCGGTAGCGCTGTGGCGAGACGCTCGATCTGCGTGGCGGTGAGGAAGACCGGCGCGAACCCCTCGGAACGCTCGTTCTTGGGCAGTTCGACACCCTCGGCAGGGTTGTAAGCGATGAGCCGGTGCCGCGCCGCGTAGCGGAACGTCTTGTTCAGCAGCACGTAGTGGTTGTGGATGGTGTTCGGGGCCAGCCCGTCCTTCACCAGATCCGCGATCCACGCCTCGACGTCGGCGGGGGTGATCGTGGACACCTTGAGCGCGCCGAACCGCGGCAGGATCTTCTTGTCGAGCAGGTTGCGGTACTGCGCCACCGTTCCAGGCTTGAGCCGCGTACTCGCCGCCATAAGGTCGTCCGACACGGCGCGGAAGGTCTGCGCGCTCTTCACGAGGGGCTTGGTCGTCTCGCCGGAGTCCTTAACGGTCTCGACCTTCAGCGCGAAGCGCTCAGCTTCGCGCCTCACGATGAACGTCTTCTGCATCTTCTTGGCGCCCTCGCGCCAGTGCACTTCGTAGGCGATGCCATTGGGTGCCTTCTTGCGGGCGACTTCTCGAATGTGGGCCATGTCAGGCCACCGCCTTGTCTGCGTGAGGAGCGTTGCGCTCGAGAATTCGGGCGACGGTGCTGGGGTGCCATCGGCCGCCGCGCCCGGTGGCTGTGCCTTCTGCGTTGAGACGGTCGGAGATCGCGGACAAGGTGAGGCCCGCGGCGTGCAGGTCGAGGACGCGCCGCTCGCTGGTGGCCGGCAGGGTTCGAGGTCGACCCAGCTTGACGCCGCGGCGCTTGGCTTCCTGCAAGGCGGCGGACGTGCGCTCCCCGATCAGCTCGCGCTCGAACTGCGCGAACAGGATCAGGAACCCGGCAACCATGCGCCCCACGGCGGTGCGGGTGTCCAGGTCGAAGTCCAGGACGGTGATCGACCAGCGGTGCTTGCGGCTCGTCTCCAGCAGGTCGCCAAAGTTCACGATGCTGCGGGAGAGCCTGTCGAGCTTGGCCGCGACTATGCCGTCAGCTTCGCGCGGCGGGCGCTTCTTCCCGGGGCGGCGTGGCTGCGTCAGGGCAGCGAGCATGTCGTTCAGGCCGGGCCGGTCTGCGGTCGCGCCGGACACGCCGTCATCTTCGAACCACCGCACGACGCGGTCTCCCTTGGCCTCTGCGTGGGCGAGGATCGCGGTGCGCTGGGCATCGATGGACAGGCTGGTAGGCCGGGTGACGTCCGCCTTGCTCACGCGCAGGTATCCGTACAGGTCGCGGTTCATGTTGTTCTCCTTGCTCATCGCGGGTCGAACATTTGTTCGAGTGAGAGGAATTCTCGTGCGCAAACGGACGTTTCGGCAAACTGCTCCGGAGTCTGGCTCAGGGCTAAGCAATCTGCTCGCGCTTAGTTGGCCATTTACGCCAACGGAACCGGCTGGGTGGCCCCGCCGTAGCCTCTCGGCCTTCTCGTGTGGCTACGGTGGCTCCCTGTGTGGCGCTGGCCCCGTCCCCGCGCTCTCGTCTCGCCCGACGCCGCGCGAACACGGCATCCTCGGCCAGCCGATAGGCGCGCATCCACAAGTCGGGGTCACCCGCGTCGATGAGCGCGTGCACAGTCGCGACGGCCAGCACCTCCATCCGGCGAACCTGCCTGCGGGTCGCGGGCGGCGTCTCGTCAGCCATGTCAGCCGCGCCGCATCTGCGCCTTGGACACGCGCGCACCGGGGACGGGCGGCTCGCCCCTGGCGACGCGCTCCCCGATGCGCTCGGCTTCCATCGGGGACGCGCCGCGGTCGAGTGCGGTCAGGTAGGCCTCCCGACCTCTGCGGGTCGCGGCTGCCTTCTCGGCTCGGACCGCCCGAGCTGCAGGGGAGCGTTCGAGGTTGGCGCGCTCGGCTGCGAGCTTCGCGGCGCGGTCGGCTGAATCCTCCGACTGCCGCGGAGTCTGCACGTCGTCGCGTGCGGGCGGCAGGCCCTTGCGGCGGCGCTCTGCACGTTCGCGCTCCTTGTCGAGCAGCCACGAGTCGTCGCCGTCTTCCACGACCTCCGCGTCGATCACGTCGCCGTCGTCGCCGTCCTCTTCCACATCGACCAGCACCGACTCCAACACGTCGTCCCAGGTCTTGGTCGTCACGCCAACTTCGACGGTCTGCGTGCCCGCGAGGTTCGCCCGGTCGAGCAGGTCACGAGCAGCCGCGAGCTTCACGTTGTCCGCGACCTTGGGTGACTGCATCAGCTGGATGAGCCGCGACGCGGCGAGGTCGCTCGCCATGAGGATGCGCACCTGCGCCTTGGCACGCACCTGCGAGGCCGCGCCTCCGTGAGTGCGACAGACGTTGCTCCCGGCGATCGCAAAGTTCGCACAGGGCTCGCCGTTCGTCCGCCGTGCTGTACATACGTTGCCGCTCTTCCTACGTGCCTCCAATCCCTTGGGCGGCGGCGCGCCGTAACGCTGACGCTGCACCTTCTCGCTCTCAGGCTTCCGCTTCGTCATGGGTTGCACCCTTTCGTTCATGGCCGGCTACGGCCGAGTTGGAGAGTTCTTCTGCTGTCGTCCCAGCGACCCGCGGGTCACGGTCGGTGTAGTGACCCTCTGCGACCCCTAAAGGGGATCGCGGGTCACTATCACCACCGCACTGAACCGGGATGCGCGGTTCACGGTTCACGGGTCACGGGTCACCGCCGGATTCGTCTGCGATGTAGTGCCGCGTTGCCGCGTTCTTCGCGGTACCGGTGCGCTCGACGCGGATAGTGCCGGAGTCGATCAGCGCGTTCAGTTGGACCTCCAGCGCGGGTTTGCCGACTCCCTGACCGGTGCACGCGTTGAGTAGCGATCCGCGGACAACTCCCGGGTGCTCGCGCACGCAGTCGAGCAGTAGCGCGTCGCCCTTCTCGGACTTGCGTGCGCTCGCTGTCTCGGACAGCCGAATCTTGCTCTGAGCGCGCTCGTTGGCCTCACCGTTGAACTTGTCGGCGGCATACTGTGCGGCGGACATGCTCGCCACCTTGGACAGCACCAGCGACGAACCGAAGCTGTTCGGCATGAGCTGCAAAGCGCGCCGCTCGCCGTTCTTCTGCTTCTCCTGCACCAGCCCGACCAGGTCGCCCTTCAAGGTCTCGACGCGCACGTGAGCGCCCGAGCGCATCCGCAGATGGTCACCGCCGCGGGCGCGTTCGCCTGACGCGTTGGTGTGAGCGCCGACGATCACCGCGATGTCGAGGTACCGAGCGAGCGCCCGCAGACCGCGGGTGACGAGTTCCATGCCCTCGCCGTTCTCTTCGCCGTTCATGTACTCCACCAGCGGGTCGAACGCTGCCGCGACGACGGGGACGCGGTATCGACGCTCAAAGTCGCGAACGGTTCGCGCGACGGACGCGACACCCTGCGGAGTAGTCATGTCCACCGGCGTCGAGACCGCGCCGCCCGGCGCCAGGTCGGGGTGGTCGTGGAACTCGTTCCAGGCGATGATCCTGCTCTGCAACTGCTCCAGGCCCTCACCCTCGAACAGCAGCGTCGCGCCGCGGGTGACGTCGTGCCCGTGCCAAGGCACTCCGGCGCGGATGTGGTGCAGCATGTCGAGGATCACGAACGTTTTCCGCGCTCCCGGCTCCCCGAAGAAGCTCGAGAAGAACCCCACCGGCAACCAGCCGTCGATGACGTATCGAGCGGGCGGCATATCGAGGATCTGGTCGTCCGTGCGCACGTCCGCGATGAGGGTCAACCGGGCCTCGTCGTTCGCCAGGAACAGGGCTTCGATAGCGGTGAGCACGTCGTCCTGCGAATCGGCATTCGCATCCGCCTCGCGTAGGCGCTCCATCTCCGCGAGCAGCTTCTCTGCGGTGCCGCCGTACTGCCGGAGCCAGTCGGAGATGTCTGCGCCGTGTGTGTCGGTGAACGGCAGACCCAGTCCCCGCGGATTGATGATGTGGACCCGCGCGCCGACAGCGCGCAACGCCTTCGCCACCTTCTCCGCGCCACGCTCCCCGGCCAGATCGGCGTCATAGGCGACGAACACCTCACGGCCTGCGAGCAGCGACAGATCGCGCGGAGGGCTGTCAGCGCCGCCCGTGCCAGTGACGGCGACGTACAGCCCTTCGCCGTGCTGGCCCGCCAGTAGCGCGTCCCACTCGCCCTCGCACAGGAGTACCGGGAGCGAGTTGCCTTGGAGAACCTCCGTGAACGCGAGTACCGCCGTGCCGTGACCGGGCACGTTCAGCATCTTGTTCTTCGCGCTCGCACCCGGCAGATACCGGCGCGCATTGATCCACTTACCCAGCCCGATGCGCACCGGGATCGTGTAGCGCTCGCCATCCCAGCCGATCTTGAAGCGTGCGACGGTGGCCTCGGTGAGACCGCGTTGCTCGGTGAGATAGGCGAGCCGGTCGGGCTGGCTCAACATCATCTGGTCATGCCAGTTGTACGGCTTGTCCTGGTCTGGGAGGGGTACAGGGGCGCTCGCCTTCCGCGAGGACGCGGCACTCCCCGAGGGGTGCCCTCGCAGGCTGAAACCCCGTTCCCGCTTCAAGGTTTGCACCAGGTCGAAGACGGAACCGCCGTGCTCGCCCTTCAGGCAGTTCCAGACGCCAGCGTCCGGGTTCATCGACGCGGACGCCGACGTGGACGTGCTCGGGTCTTCACATAGCGGGCAGAACATCGGCTGCTCACCGTCCTCGGTCTCCCTGCCGCGGAACCAGGGTGCGAAGCCTTTACGGACGGCGTCCGGTTTGTACTTCTTCGGGCGCGCCGATGCGCGCTTGGTTGCCACGACGGACGCCTCAGCGGGCGGCGCGGACGGTGAAGGACTCCACCAGCGCGTGCAGATGGTCGTCCGTGAAGAACACGCGGTGGCCGATCTTCAGATGATCGACCTTGCGGTTCTCGACCATCCGCCGGAGCTGCCGCTCACTGATGCCGAGCGGGGCGAGGATGGGGGAGCCGGGCGCGGTGGCGTAGGTCCACAGCTGAGGATCGGTCGTGCGGGTCTTGGAGGTCATGTCGCGATTCCTTTGCGGTGATCGCGCGCAGAATGCAAAAAGGCGCGCGAAACGGGCTGTCAGCACCGTTCCCTAATCCGGGAAAGGTGGAAGCCACTCGTCTCGTACGCGCCGGGCCTATCCAAGGCTGCTCGTCAGCCAGCCGAAGCTGGGGTGTGCCGTTAGTGGTACTACTCGTTATTCGGTTATGGGGTCAATTATCGCCTACCGACTTGCTCCGGCGCAAACCGGGGCGTCGGTTTACCGCGGGAGAGGTCGATCGCAAATATTCGACACTTGCTTCTGCAACATTGCGAGCGCGTCACTCAGTCGCATGGTTGTGTATCCCCGCGTGGAGCCGTCTGGCATGTCTACGTGGATCTGCAATCCTGCCGCGGTGCGCTCATCAATCAGGCGCAGGAGGTCGTAGCCGCGCCGGGGCGTGGCTTGCAGGAGCCGGTAGCGAGGGGTGCCGGTGATGAGGCGCTTCGACCGAGGCCAGTAGACCGACTGCAGGTTCTCGGCCAGGTGGAACGCGCTGGCGCCGCCGTTCGCAGCCCACTCGCGCCACAGGGCGAGGCGACAAGCGGCTTCGGTCACCCGACCCCAGGCGGTCGGCAGGATGTCATCGACGGGCGGCGCGGTGTACCGCAGAGTCGCCAGTGCAATGGCCGGCAGGCGGAGCATCGGGGTGTCCGTGAGGACTACAGCGGGCGGCTCGGGAGGCAGGTTCCACGTCTCAACCGCGGGCGGCTCGAACGGCAGTCTCAGCGGCGCGAACACCCGCGGAGCGATACTTGAAGTTGAAGGCATGTCCGTTGTTCTTCTTCCTTTGCGGGTTCAGCCCCGCGGCGCGACCATCCGAGCGCCGCGGGGCTGTCTCATGTGCGACTCAGTTGTCGAGGTACGGGCTGGGGTCGATGGGACGGAAGCTGCTGATCGGCATCTGCCCGATCGCGTGCTGTGCCGCGGCGTAGGGGTCGGCAACCTTCTCCCGGTGCCACGCCACGTCCCGCTCGCTGGCGGCTAGGGCATGTCTGACAATTGCCGGGTCCAGGCGATGACGGCGTTGAGGATGACAGCGGCCCGGTAGGTGATCGCGAGTTTGTCGTAGCGGGTGGCGAGTC
>NZ_BAAANG010000033.1:0-12444 GCF_039529675.1 Microbacterium paludicola | reverse complement strand
TCCGAGTCCGACCTGTTTCAGTAAAGGTCGCCATCGGTGCGGTACTCGATGATGGCGAGACGTTGACGCCGATGAGTATGCAGCCGGTCGAGATGACCGCTTCGCAGTTCGCGGGGTTCGAGCTCGCCGTCCAGGTCGCGTGGGTGCAGGAGCAGATTGGTGCGAAGCGGGCGGAGAGCGCGCAGGCCGAGGCCTAACGGGCTGCGGTCGAGGGGAGCAGGGTGGTCGACTCGCCCGCGTGACTGAGCTTCTTGCGGAGCCTGGCCAGCGGGCGCTCGACCGACCTGTTCACTCCCCACGCGAAAAGGAACGTCGCGAGTGCAGCGATGCCGACCTCGACCTTGTGGGGCAGCTGCAGAAGGTGCTCGGCGGAGCGCAGGAACGGGACGTGCACGAGGTACATCACGTACGACAGCACCCCGAGGAACGCGATCGGTTTCCAGTTGAGGATTCGCCCCACCCAAGACGTCGGGCGGGTGATCACGTACGCGAAGATCGGGATGAGTGCGAGCCCCTGCACCGTGTACCCCCAGGTGTACGCCTCCGGGGTGTCCACGACGCGGACGAACATGAACGTTGCGAAGGCGACAGCGGAGATCGAGGCGAGAGCGGGGAGAAGCCACCGGGTCGGTAGCTTGAACTCGCCGTACACGGGGTTCAGCATGATCGCGAAGATCGCGCCGAGTAGGATCCCGTCGATGCGGGTATCGGTGCCGTAGTAGACCCGCACGGAACCCGCCCCGGCTTCGAAGATGAGCCAGCACCGCCATGCAAGGACGCCACAGCATACCGCTGCGAGCAGGATCGCCTGGTGGACGCGGTTCGGCAGGTACTTCCTGAGCAGGACGTACAGGAGCGGGAAGAGCAGGTAGTAGTGCTCTTCGACAGCGAGTGACCACAGCACGCCGAGGCCGTCCGGAATTCCTTCGAGCCCGGCGATCTTCCAGTAGTTGGCGAAGAAGAACGCCGAGGCCGCGAGCCCGCCTGCGGTGACAGGCGCAGTGAGTGCGCCCACTACGGTGAGGAGCACGCCGAGCGCGATCGCGATGTACATCGGTGGGAAGATCCGCAGCACGCGCCGCAGGTAGAAGTCCTTGAGGGAGATGCGGTCGAACCGGTCATGTTCGACACGCATGAGCGTGGTGATCAGGTAACCGCTGAGGAAGAAGAAGACGGTCACTCCGGTCCCGCCGCGCATGTCGCCGGGCAGGTGCGCGTGCGCCCAGAACACGATCCCCACAGACAGCGCGCGAAGCCCGTCAAGCGACGGGATGAGGCCCACTCGAGGCGCTGCAGTTCCTGCTGATGGCACCGATACAGCCTACGGGATACCAATCGTCCGACCCCGGCGTCACCATCCCGGGTCGCATACGGTTGCCCGATACCTGCGCGCAGATCTCACTAGCTGATCTATCGCGGCCCCGTCCCTTCACCGGGGGGGGTGCGTCGATGAGAGCAGCGCGGCAATGCGCCGATCCCGTGGCCGAACACCACGACTGGCCGCTCAGCGATCTCGTCGCGGTTCGGGCCGAGGAACCTCTCGGACCCGCGCGCGTCTACGAGCCACCTCGGCATCGACCTGATCGGCTTCCCGACCGTCCTTACAGTCACGGATGGACTTGTCGTCTTCGTCGGCTGGTAATCAGCGGTCGGCTGGGCGCCGATCACGCACCTCATCGTGTGGGTGTATTAAGACGGATTCTTCACCCGTAGCCTGAATGCTGACCCGCCACTGTCACGGTCCGCAGGTATGGCCGCGTGAAGGCCGACGACCCGCTCGTCGACAAGGGCTAGTCCGGCCTCTCGCAATCCTGGGAGGAGCATCTGCACCTCGACTCTCGGCCAGGCGATCGATCCACGCCATGTTGAAGCCGCTGAGCACCTAGAAGTGCGAGACTCCCACCATTCCCGAACTCAACGAGCCCTCGAAGCGGCTACCACTGTGATGCCAAGAACGAGGAAGGCGGCTACGGCCCGGATATCCGTCCACCAGTCGAGTCGAGACCGGTCATTCCGCGCGCCCACCCACACCATCTCGGTGGAGCACACTTCGATAGACAAGGGCGTGCTTTCGGCGCACCTCCGGCCACTCCCGCGCTGACAAATCCGGCGTCGAGCCCTCCGTCAGGCGCTTGGCCGCGTCGAGTGCCCGTCCGATGTCGCCCGCCTCCAGCGGCGGCGTGAACAGATGCACCCACCCCGCCCCGACCTCGTTCTGTAGCGCCGTCGTGGTCGATGTCTCGGGCACGAGCAACGGGCGGTCGAGGGAAAGGGCCACCAGTGCGGCGCCAGAACTGTGCAACTCGCGATACGGCAGCACGACGAGTTCAGCGCTCGTCCACGAGGTCGCAAGAGGCGCTCGGCGGGCGCCTCCACGACACGATGCAGGAGCCAAGCTCCAACACAAGTCAGCACGAGCGCTGCCGCGACGGAGACTGTCGCAGGCAGATGGAGGCGCATGGCAACGGCGTCGGTGCCCCAGAGCGCCAGGCCGTGCACAAGGTAGATGCAATACGACCACACTCCGAGCGTCACCATCGGCCGCGAACCGAAAATGTTCGCGCGCCCTTCCAGGTCGGATGCGGCGAGCGCAACCACCAGCAGTACGAACGGGATCAAGGTGATCGCATAGCGGCTGAGCGCCAGTGGCGCGAACGCGGCCACCGCGACCGCGAACGCGGCGAGTGGCACGGTCCACATGAGCGAGATTCGCGGGCGCCAGCCCCGTGAGAACAGCGTTCCGATCACCACGCCGACAACGAACTCCGGGATGCGTGCCAGCGGGAATATCCCGGTTGCCCACTGTGCGACATCGTCGGGAAGGCCGACCCCGACGACCGCGACGCAGGTCGAGACGACACCGGCGGCCACGCCCAGGAGCGTGAGACCCGCACCCTTGAGCCTGCGCGTCATGAGGCGAATCATCGGGAACGCCAGGTAAAAGAACGTCTCACACGAGAGCGACCAGAAGATCGCCTGAGCCGCGAAGTAGATGGCGGGGTCAGGTACCCACGACTGCAGCAGCGTGAGGGCTGCGAGGTCGGTGAACTCGAATCCGCTACGCACCGCGCGCCAGCCAATCACCAGGGCGCAAGCAACGAGGTATGCGGGATAGATCCTTGCGAATCGCTTGCGGTAGTAGCGCCATGCGCTCTCGCCCGGGCGATCGGTCCACGCCATGACGAAGCCGCTGAGCAGGTAGAAGAGTGAGACGCCCACCATTCCCGAACTCAACGAGCCCTCGAAGCGGCTGCTGCTGTGATGCCAGAAGACGAGGAGGGCGGCTACCGCCCGGATGCCCGTCAACGAGTCGAGACGGGTCATTCCGCGCTGCCGCCCACACCATTTCCGCGGAGCACACTTCGATAGACGATGGCGTGCTTTCGCTGCACCTCAGGCCATTCCCGCGCTGACAAATCCGGAGTCGAGCCCGCCGTAAGGTCCTTGGCCGCGGCGAGTGCCCGTTCGATGTCGTCTGCCTCCAGCGGCGGCGTGAACAGATGCACCCACCCTGTCCCAACCTCGTTCTGCAGTGCCGTCGTAGTCGAGGTCTCGGGCACGAGCAGCGGGCGGTCGAGGGACAGGGCGACCAGTGCGGCGCCGGAACTGTGCAACTCGCGATATGGCAGCACGACGAGTTCAGCGCTCGTCAGCTCGTCCACGAGGTCTGCGTCAGGGATGAAGCCGAATCGAAGGGTGATGCGAGGATCCTCCTCGGCTGCACGCTCGATGAACGCGGCCAAACTGGGATCCATGGGTCGGCCGACTATCCGAAGGCTCGCTGACGGATCCTCCACCCGTCGAAACTGCTCGATTAGCGTGTCGACCCCCTTATAGGGTCTGATGAGCCCAAAGAAGATCACCCGGCCTGCGACGCGTTCACGGCGAGCATGTTGCGCGTACGGCACGTGATAGCTGCCGTGGGGTATCTCTGTCGTAGGGATCGACACGACACGGCCCGGCTCAGGCACGAGATGGATCTCATGGGCCGTCTGACGTTCGAACGCAATGATCGCTCGTTCCCAGTGCGGATCGTCAGCCGCGTCGTGGGGCCGGATGTTATGCAGGGTGCGGACGATCGGCGTGCGGGTCAGCCGCAGACGAAACAGCAGCAGCTTCGCCCTCAGGCGCGAGATCTTCGCACGAAACGAGTTCCCCGGCGAGACGAGCAGCTCCGGCCAGTGCAAGTGAAAGATGTCGTACTGCCGAAAGAACGCCGTCGGCCACGTGAAAAACCCGACGTCGATCCCTTCGCCGGCGGTAGCCGCCATGTGGGACGAGTACCGCGTGTCAGCGCCCGGAGCAGGCATCGAGTGCAGCACCCGGATCGGGCGGCTCACGCGGTGCGTGCGCCGCGGTGCAAGGTCGGCTCCCATGTGGCTCCCGTTCGGCAAAGACCAACATGCCGGCGTTGGCCGGCGCTGGCTCGGGCGTCCCGAGCAGCGTTCTCCACCTTACTTTGTAGGTTGCGGACGCTCCCGACAGCGGCATAGGCGAACACGCCCGCCGCCAGGCCGCTCGGGTCACGCCGAGAACCGTCGTATAGGCTCTCAGAGCCTATGCCGCCAGGCCGGACGGCCGGGGTGGCCGAGATGGGCACCCGTGGGTGTGGATACGCGCTGAGAGGATTGCTGTGCGACTTCGGACGATCCTGCGACTCGCCGTCGCCGACTACGAGCGCATCCGCGAGGCGGGCCTCGCGCGGCGCCTCTCTCGAGCTGCCGCCGCGGGTCCGCGCGCGGGGCACGTCCTGATCGCCGGCCCCGGCAATGGCAGCATCGGCGACGAGGCGATGTATGAGGCATTTGTCCGCGCGGCGGACGACGCCGTCACGGTGATCGCGCGCGAACCCGCCGACCTGCTCTGGCGTTCCGAATCGGCAGATGTGCGCTACGTCTACCTGCGCGATCTCGTATACGGGCGCCCGTCGCGCCACAGCAAGGACCTCCGCACGTTCATCGATCTCGTGGGCAGGGCACGGAGTCTCTCGGTGATCGGCGCAGACATCATGGACGGCGTCTACGACGAACTCGCTTCCGCGCGTCGATTCCGTCTAGCTGCGCTCGCGGCCTCCGCCGGCGCCGATGCACGGATCCTCGGGTTCAGCTGGAACAGTCATCCGACCAACCGCGCTTTGAACGCCATGCGTGCTGTCGGCGATCGCGTTCTCCTGCTCGCGCGCGACGAGGCCTCCGGACGGCGCCTGCAGGAGAACGGCGGCCACCGCGTGCAGACAGTCGCGGATCTCGCGTTCCTCACGACTCCCGACGCACCGCTGGCCGACGCGCGGCTTGACGCGTGGCTTGCCTCCGAGCGCGGTGCAGGGCGGCGTATCGTCGTCGTGAACGCGAACCCTCGCCAGGAGAAGCTGTTCCCTGGCCTCCGCACGCAGTACATCGCCTTGATTGAGCAGCTACGCGCCGACGGCTTTTCGTGCATCATCCTTCCGCACGACTCTCGAGGCGGAGCCCGCAGCGAGGAGTCGTATCTCGCGAGGATCGCGGCCGACGTCGGCTCCGAGCATGTCTACCTTGTCGAGAAGGCTCCGTTGCCAGACCAGGTGGTCGCAATCTCGCGCGAGGGCGAGATCGTCGTCTCCGGCCGCATGCATCTCGTCGTCCTCGCCAGCGTGGCAGGTCGCGCAACCGTCGCGCTCGAGTATCAGGACAAGTTCGCTGGTCTGTACCGTCTGCTCGGCTACGACGGCCGCGTCGTCCGCAGCGAGTCGGGAGAGTGGGATCTCGTCGCGGCGGTGCGAAAGGGACTCGAGAGCGCCCGGCGGTCCGAGTTGAGACTCGCGGACTCGTGGCCGACCGTGCTCGAGCGCTCGCGCCGCAATCTCCCGAGGATCAGCGCTTCCGAATGAGCTTCACGGTCGACAGCGCCGTGCGCAGGTCTTCGCGCAACGGCTTCACAACGAACACCGTCAGCGCGTAGACCGCCAGGTACGCGGCGGCACCGATCGCGAGAGCCGCGATCGCGCCCCAGCGCGACGACAGCTCGACGGCGAACCAAGCCACAGAAGTCGCCGGCACCGTCGCCGCGATCATCTGCAGCGCGCTGAGCAGCAACAGACGACTCGGGGCCGCAGCGGCCCTTCTGTACCAGATGAGAGAGATGACCCAGGTCGCGATGGTTCCGATCGTGAACCCGAGCGCGATCCCCTCGATGCCGAGCATTGACCCGAGAATTATGCCCACGACGAAGACCGGTGTGGAGACCAGATTCACGTAGAGGCTGATCTTCGTGGCTCCCCGCGACAGCGCGACCCAGTACGTCGGGTATCCGCACACGCGGATGATTCCCGCGAACGCGAGAATCTGGAAGATCGGGATCGCCTTCGTCCAGTTCTCCCCGAGCACGAGGGTGATGAGCGGATCGGCGAGAGCGATCGCGGCAGTGAGCGCCGGTACGACCACGATCAGCATGATCTTCTGCCCACGCACCAAGAAGGCGTTGTAGCGATCCTCATCGGATTGCAGCTTCGACAGGATCGGCATCGCGACCCGCGTGGACGGCGCGCTGATCTGATTCAGCGGATTGATGATGAGGTCAAAGGCGCGCACATACAGGCCGGTCGAGGCGGGCCCGAAACGCACACCGGACACGATCGTGTCGATGTTTCGGCTCAGGTATGCGACCATCTGCGCTCCCAGCAGATGCGCGCCGTAGCTGACGAGCGGTCGCATACCGTCGGTACGGCGTGGCAGGCCGGGCATCCAACGGGCGGCGACAACCACCATGACGAGCGCGAGCAGCGCCTGGCAGATCTGTTGCATGACGAGAGCCCAGAATGACCACCCCGTCGCGGCCAGCACGATTGCCAGCACGCTCGCCACGATCGGCGGCGCGGTCTCGACCACGGCCAGTGCGCGGAAGCGCAGACTGCGTGCCAGCGACGCCTTGTGCTGGGCCGCCAGGCCATTGAACACAAAGGTCGAGGCGAGAGCGAGCGCGACGCCTTGCAGCGCCACCTCGCCGTACAGCATGGCGATGAGCGACGACCCGAGCGCGACGCTCGAGCCGATGACGACACCGAGACTGGATGAGATCCAAAAGAGGTTGTCGCGCTGGGGCGTGGACAGGTCCTTCGCCTGTATGGAGGCGTTGGAGAGGCCGAGATCACGTACCAGTTCGCCGACGCCCACGATGGCCGTCACCATCGCTACGACACCGATCTCGCTGGGTATCAGCAACCGCGCCAGCACGACGAGCGTGATCATCTGCGTGCCAAGCCGGAGCAGCTGACCGAGTATCGTGATCGCCGCGCCGCGTGCGGCCGATCCTGCGAGCGAGCTCGTCACGCGTTCGTCCCGCTGTGTGTGTTCATCATTCCTCCGGGAGCCGCGGTTCGAGGGCCTCAGCGATGGCGGGCTTGATCGCCTCGAGGTAGTACATGCCGGGATGCAATTTGTCGCGACGCGTCAGCAGCCCGCGCGCGAGCGCGGGGCACTCGGATTCGACGCAGTACCAGTCGCCCGTGCTGACGTACTCGAACCCGTCGGTCTCCGCGTCGTAGGCACGCAGCGCCTCGTCCGACCGCGTCCAGCTCCCGGTGAGGTGTGAGATGCAATCCGCGGGCGCCGCGAGCGCCGTGTAGCACGAGTCAATCGACTGTTGCCACGGCGGCGGGGCGAGATAGATCGTGGGTGTAGGCGCGAGCTCCTCGAGCGCGCTCTGCAATCCGCTCCACCAGGCGGCGAACGAGATGGGTTGGGTGCCGCCGACCTTGATGTGCCTGGCCCACTGACCGGACACGAAAACGAGATCGGCCTCGTGCGCGGCTTCGATGCCTGCAGCCACGCGATCCGCACAGTGCTCGGCCGACGATTCGGCCGCGAGGACGATCGTGTTGAATTCGCAACCGTTCAAGGTCATCTGCCGCACGCGCCATCCGCGAGGCTCGAGGATCGAGGCGATCACCGGTAGGTATGAGTTAGCGATCGAGTCGCCCACAAGCACCGCGGTGCGCTCTCCCTCACCCCACCAGCAACCCTCCGGAGTGAACGTGGCGGGGTTCGCGCAACTCCACGTGAGTGGGTCGCCGTAGCCGCTGGCCGACATCTGATCCTGGATGTCATCCGGCCACTGCTCGGCAGCGATTGCCTGCGCCAGATCGCTCTGGACATCGGCCATGAGGTCACCCCTCGCCTCGGTCGAGCCGACTGATGGAGGCGGAGGCGAAGTGGGCGATCGCGATGGCACGATCGAGGCGACGACGAGCGTGGCCGCCACCCCCACCGCGCCGATGACGAGCGCGATGCCCGCGGGCCGGCGCTGGCGCGAGCGCCAGGCACTCCACGCCGTGGGCGACGCCTTCGGCGTCCACAGCGGCGAGCGGTGGATGGGGTTCTCGAACGCGTGATACGCGACAATCGCCGTTGCGAACGCCGTCAAAACGATCGCGATCTTGTCCCACGCGCCTGCGCGGGGGATCAAGGCGCCGATGAAGATGATCGCCGGGAAATGCCAGAGATAGAGGCTGTACGAGATATCCCCGATGTACACGGCGGCGCGGTTGGTCAACAGCGGATTCCCCCGCGCTTCCTCGCCAATGCCCGAGACCAGTACGAGTCCAGTCGCGACGGTGGGAAGCAGCGCCCCCGGCGCGGGCCACGTCGACGTCGAATCCACTACGAAGAGAGTCGCGACCATGCCAGCCAGGCCGACGTAGAGAAGAGTGATGCGAACCGGCTGCGTCATTCGTGTGAACAGCGGTGCGAGCACCGCGATCAGCGCGCCAAGTGCAAGCTCCCATGATCGAGTGAAGGTGGAGAAGTACGCCGGCGTCGGGTCGGCCACCGACTGCACGAGCGCCCAGATGAACGAGATCGCGATGATTGCACTGGCAGCCCAGCCGGCGACCACGCGGAGTCGCCGTGGCGTCACGGGGGTGAGCTTGGCGCATACCGTGAGCAACCCGAGCAGCAGCCACGGCCACACGAAGTAGAACTGCTCCTCAACCGAGAGCGACCAATAGTGCTGCAGCGGCGATACGGCGGCGTCGCGTAGGAAATAGTCGGTGCCCGCATGGAGGAAGTTCCAGTTTGCGGCGAACACGAATGCCCAGAACGCGTCCCAGCCGATTGCCGTCGCACGCTGGGCTGAGAAGAGCAGCCCGCCGATTACGGCGGTCACCGCCAGAGTCAGCGTCGCCGCCGGGAGGATACGCTTCGCACGGCCGGCGTAGAAGTGGAGGAACGAGATCGTGCCGGTCCGCTCGTACTGGTTCAACAGCATCGACGTAATCAGAAAGCCTGATATCACGAAGAAGATGTCCACTCCGGCGAAGCCGCCGTGTGGCCAGCCGAAGAGATGCTCGAGGAAGACGACCCCGACTGCGAACGCCCGAAGCCCCTGGATGTCCCGACGCTGACGGGACATGACCCGGCTCGTCACGCTCACTCCTCTCGCACCGCGGACGCCCGCGGCATACCCACGCGAGTCTATCGTCGGGGCTGTCGCCCCGATCACGACGCCGGAGCCCCGTCCGCGTCGCGCCAGACGGCGCCGTCGGAGATCACGAGGCGGCGCCGCTGGGGGTCGTAGGCAGGAGTACCGGCCTCGTAGCCGCTGGCGTCGCCGAGATCGTCGACTGATGCAAAGGGCTGCGGGGCGGCGCCTCCCTCGCCCACCGCAGCCGGCGCCGAATCGTCGCCGACGGATGCGTAGTTGCCCACCGCCGTGATGTCGGCTCCGCCTCGCCAGACGGTGCGGACGAGGGAACTCTTGAGCATCGCCTCGCGGTCCTCGAACACCGCATTCGCCGTCACGACGACGCGGCGCACCGTCTTGGCGTGAAGGGCTTTATCGCCAGGCTTGCCGATCGCGAAGTTCCACATCGGGCTGTCATTCGGTATCGGAGTACCGCCCGGCGTTCGCGGCAGCCCGATGCGCTGGAACGAGTTGCCGGTGACGAGTACGTCCTCGGCATCGCGTGCGACCGCGACGCCCGCGCGGTGCGCCCGCACGATGTTGTTGCCCACGATAACGATGTTGCGCGCCTTGCCCGGTTCACCGTTTCCGCCGCGGATGAGGATGCCGTACCCCTGGAACTGCTGCTTTCTGTCGTCGTGCCCCCGGTGGATGTCGGAGATGAAATTGCCCGTGATCGTGATGTCGCGCGGTCCGTCGTAGAGGTTGATGCCCAGCGCCCCGCACTGTACGACCGTGTTGCCCGTGCATGACACGTTCCGCGGCCCCGTCTCCCCGTTGAACCCACCGAGATGAATGCCGAAGTAGAACGACTTCACGATGATGTTGCCCGAGCAGGTGACGTTGCGGTTGCCCCGCGAGATCGAGACGCCGTTGTCGGCGGAGTACTCGATGCGATTGCGACTGAACCGCACGTTCTCGCAGTAGGTGAACCCGATATCGAGGCATCGGTAGGCGTAGCTGTCGTCGACCGCCGCAAGCCCCCGCACACCGCGGAGGTAGATAGGAAGGTCCTCGATGCCACGCAGACGCACGTTCTCGACGGATACATTCGTGAAGCGGAGCTCGCTCGACGACGCGGGGTCCCGATCGCCCATGACGTACACCGCGCGCATCACTCCGTCTCGGGCGTCGGCTGATCCCTTGAACGCACGCTCCGTCCGCGCGAACGCCCCCGTCCCCGACTCGATGCGATCACCATTCGCGTTGAAGTCGTAGAACGGTGCGGCGTCGAGGTCGCCTCCGTTAGCGAGTCCTCCGTCGAAGGTGATCCCGCGGATGGTGATGTCGGCCCCATCCTGATCTCCGATCGGTTCGCCGTCGGCATCGAGGGCGCCGGCGTTTCCGGCGAAGGCCACCAGCCGGGGCTGCGGACCCTGCGTCGTCACCACCGACCCGGATCGCGACTCGAAGACCACGTTGTACAGTCCGTTCAAAGCGACAGATGCGCCAAACCGATAGGTGCTGCGTGTCAGCAGCACCGTCCCGCCACCGGCCTTGGCGGCCGCCTCGGCCGCACGACGGATCGCCTGATCGTCACGGTCGCCTTCAAGGGCGTGGAGCTCTGGCAGAAAAATGCCGAGGTACTCCTGCAGCGACCGCGAGTCGAAGTCGCCCTTGAGGAGGGGCGACGGATCGCCGATGCCCTTCGCCGTCGGCTCCGCGATGTCGCGGACCAGGTCCGCGCCACCGCTCGCGACGAGTGCGCCGATCGCGCCGGCCCCGGCGCCAGCCGCGAGCGACGCGATCAGCAGACGGCGAGAGACATCTGCGGTTTCGCTCTCACCGTCGGCACCTCGCTCAATTAGATCACCATCGCGTCGGGTGCCGCCGACGTCATCCTCGGCCACCTGCGGCTCGGCCGAGGCATCCCGATCGCGCTGCCAGAACCAGCGCATTATCCCTGAACGACCCGAGACGGCACGCCAAGGCAGGTCGGGTTCGGCTTGAAGGGCCCGGCGGACAGGGTCATGGTCGGCATCTCGCTCCGGGTGATCTCGCGGGGCAGGTCGGAAGCGTCTAGGTCGCCCTCGACGTTACAGCGCGTCGCCGGGAACCGCCCGCGAGGGCTTACTTGAGGCCAGCGTGGGTTACGCGCCGCCCCTGACGCGGCCACCGTGCGGTTTCCCACCACACGCCGCTTAGGCTGGCGGGCGTGACTTCTTCCCCTCGTGTCGTGTCGTTCGATCTCGACGACACCCTCGCCCCGTCGAAGAGCCCCATCGACCCCCGCATCGGCGACCTGCTGATCCGGTTGGCCGAGCGCGTCGAGGTCGCCATCATCTCCGGCGGACAGATCGCCCAGTTCCGCGCCCAGGTCGTCGACCGCCTCCCCCACGCACCCGAGGCGCTGTCGCACTTCCACCTGCTTCCCACCTGCGGCACCCAGTACTACCGGTTCGACGGGGACGAGCTCGTCATGCTCTACGCGCAGGACCTCACCGACGACGAGAAGCAGCGCGCCCTCACCGCCGTCGAAGAAGAAGCCCGACGCCTCGGGCTGTGGGAGGCCGAGACCTGGGGGCCCATCCTCGAAGACCGCGGCTCCCAGATCACCTTCTCCGCCCTCGGGCAGGCCGCCCCCGTCGACGCGAAGAAGGCGTGGGACCCCACCGGGGAACGCAAGTCACTGCTGCGCGACGCTGTGGCCGACCGCGTCCCCGACCTCGAAGTCCGCTCGGGCGGATCGACGTCCGTGGACATCACCCGCAAGGGCATCGACAAGGCCTACGGCATGCGCCGCCTCGCCGAAGAGACCGGCATCCCCCTCGCCGCCACGCTGTTCTACGGCGACCGCCTCGACCCCGACGGCAACGACTACCCCGTCCTCGCCATGGGCGAGGTCGAATGCGTCAGCGTCACGGGATGGGAAGACACCGCCGACAAGCTCGACGCACTGCTCGAGACGCTGCCCGAGCGGGTCCGCCCCTAGGGCATGTCTGACAATTGCCGGGTCCAGGCGATGACGGCGTTGAGGATGACAGCGGCCCGGTAGGTGATCGCGAGTTT
>NZ_BAAANG010000032.1:0-4341 GCF_039529675.1 Microbacterium paludicola | reverse complement strand
CATCGTCGGATGCGACGGCCGCGTCTCCGCGAGCATCCGCAACGCCCGCTCACGCATCTCCGGCGAATACTTCCTGTTCATCGTGTTCCATCCTTACTTGAAGAACGGAACGAAAGTCAGGCCGATTCAGATCACATCGACTATCTGGACGACACCGGCTTCGCCGCGGCCGGCGATCTCATCGACGGCATACTCGCCCACGTCTCCGGGACCGAGAACCGCGACGACGATGCGATTGTGCACCGAGAGCTTCGTGCGCAGCGGCATTAGGTGATTGCGAACTGCGCAAGGTCGCAAAGGCGTTCAGCCTCGATGGAGGACGCGTCCGTCGTGTAGATCACGATACGGAGGTCGTCGTCACTGGTGATGAGAACGTCGCAGTCGAGCGTGATCTGTCCAAGAAGCGGACTGAGGATGGCCTTGCGCTCCGCCCTAAAGGGCTCCACCACGCCCTCCGCCCAGAGCAGAGCGAAATCCGTCGACCCTTCGAGCAGCTCGGCGATCAACGACCGAATCTCCCTGTCCTGCGGGTATCGCCCGGCCGCGGTGCGGAGATCCGCGGCCAAAGCCCTTTGGAACTGCGCGTATTGCTGGTGATCTTGCATCGTATGACGGTCCCGTTGCAAAAACGTCTGCCGGAGGAGATTGCGCCCCACATAAGAACGCTCCTCGCCCAGAAGCGCGACCCAGAGTCGGTTTCGGGAGAGCATGGTCCAACTCGCGTCGTATACGGCGAGCGGAGTGTTCACGAGCTGTGCAAGCATGCGTTGTACGCCCGGGGAGATATGTCGCGACACGGCGAGCCGACCCGGCGGCAGAAGCCCTGCCAGAAGATACAAGTGTTCAAGCTCGTGATGCGAGAGTCGGAGTGCCCGGCCGAGTGCGGCCACGACCTGCGGCGAGGGGCTCTCCGAGCGCCCCTGCTCCAGGCGCACGATGTAATCCACAGAGAGGTTTGCCAACGAGGCGAGTTCTTCGCGTCGTATGCCGGGGACCCGCCGTTCCGAGCGCACGGGCAGCCCCAGATCTCCCGGGTTGACGCGGTCTCTCCAGGATCTCAGTGTCGCCGCCAGTTCGCCTCGTGATCCCATTAATCCATTATGAGCCCGTCCTCATCGGCGCGCATGGTACGCCCGGTACTAGGACGAACGCTCCCTTCTCGTGCCGACACAAGGTCCGTAGCGTCGATCCCGGCCGACCGAGCGAATGGCTCGGCCGGGTCTGATCGAAAGGACTCATCACAATGGCAACGACAAACACCTCACTCGCGGTGGCCCAGCAGTTCATCGCTGCCTTCGAGAACCGTGACCCTGATGCGGTAGTCGCGACTCTGCGCGAGGATGCGACCCTAACCATCCGTCTCCACATCGATGGCTCCCCAGCGCCCTGGTACGAGTTCGACGGCGCTGACCACATCCGCGGATACATCACCTCCGTCGCCGCGAAATTCGACTCGGTGTCGTTCCTCGACCAAGTGTGGACTGTTGGGCACGATGGCGGCGCAGCCTTCGTCGAGACGCGAGGTAACATCCTGTCCAGCGCAGAGAAGCTCACCTATCGCAACGTTTACGTCTTCAAGTTCGAGATCGATGGTGAGAAGATCACGGCCGTCACCGAATACGCCAACCCCGTCACGTACGCCAATCTCGGCATCGAGGACTCTGAAGCTGAGGCTGCAGCGCGCTAAGGAGAAGCGAAGGATCGTGTTGAGCCATCCTTCCCTGCCGTAGACAGACTGCGTTTTACGTTCGCGTGTTGGCCGCAGATCGAGTACTCGATCTGCGGCCAACACGCAGCGTCGCAGGCCTGCTAAGAGGTGTGGCGCAGGATCATTCCTCCGTGATGTAGGACGCCGTCGATGAAGTCGCCGTCGGCGGTGAATCCGGTGTCGTCGACGTAGTCGATATGGTCACCGGTCACGACGTATCGGCCGGTGTACGCGCTCTCGCGCGTTCCACGCGCTTCCACGTATCGACCGTTCGGCAGAAGCTCGTGTCGGACGTGTCCGTCGGACGTTTCCCACATGCCGACGTAGGGATGTGTCGTCGCTTCGGGCATGGTGTGGCTCCCTTCGAGGTCAGCGGCGGTTGAGGATATACGGCCCGTGGTGGAGGACACCGTCGACGAACTCGCCGAAAGCCCAGAAACCAAGATCGTCAAGGTAGTCAATACGATCACCGTCGATCCAGAACGACCCCTGGAAGGCGTGCGGGCGGCCCCCGCGGGTCTCGTCGTAGCGTCCATCTGCGGTGAGCTCCTGGTAAAGGAAATCAGACTGATCGATCCACATGCCCACGTACGGGCTCGCGGACGGAGAAACCTCACCCACGTGGCTCCGGTCGAGCTGTGCCGGCGCGTTCACCGTGCGCTCACCGTTCCAGAGCGCGACCTTGCCGTCGATGACGATCGCTGCGATCGACTCCGGGTGAGTGAGCACGCTGGCGACGGCGCTGGCGGCGTCTTCGGCCAGTTCAGCGTCGACGACTGCGAAGGTCCCCGTGTTGCCTGGCCAGAGGGTTCCGACGTCCGACGAGCGGTCGCGGTTGAGTCCGAGCGCGGCGCGAGCGTCGACCACCATGGGCACGATGACCATGCCCGTGCAGTCGATCACCAGGGCGTTGTCATCGCCTGCCGCGGTCACGATGCCGGGGCCGGTCCCGACGATGAATCCCTCGCCCAGGAGGATGTCGGCGTCCTTCATCTCGTCGACGAGGGAGTCGAACAGGTGGACGCGCGCGCCGACGAACAGCAGCGGCTGTGCGTAGTCGGCCTGGTTGTCGATGATGCGTTCCAGCAGCTCGGGTGTGAATGCGTTGTTCATGTCTTCCTCCTCGATCTCCGTGGTGGAGATCCTGACCTCCAGCGTGCGGAGTTCGCTGTCCGGAAGGCAGAGCGCGGTTCACCCCGGCGGCGCGCACCCTGGTTGCGGGCAGTGCCGCTCGCTGACGGGGAGGTGCGGTGCACCCTGGTTCAGAGATCCGAGGACATGCAAGCTGTCTGTATGGCACGAAATGACCTCGGAGACTTCCTCGCAGCGCGCCGCGCTTCGATCAGTCCCGGTGCCGCCGGGATCCGTTGGAGCGGCGTGCGCCGGGTGCCCGGGCTCCGGCGCGAGGAGGTGTCCATGCTGGCAGGCGTCAGCGCCGACTACTACGCAAGGCTGGAGCAGGGTCGCGAGCAGAACCCGTCCGCTTCAGTCCTCAACGCGCTCAGTCGAGCGCTGGACTTGTCACCGGATACGCGCGAGCACTTGTACCGGTTGGCCGGGATCACGCCCGCTCCAGCACCTTCGCCCATTGTCGAGAGCGTGGACCCGTCGCTGCTTCGTTTGATGGACGCGTGGCCCGACACTCCCGCTTTCGTCCTCAACCGGCGGCTCGACATTCTCGCGCTGAATCCTCTGGCACGCGCGCTCTACTCCGCGTTCGACACCGCTCAGAACCTGGCTCGGATGGTGTTCGCGGATCCCGCAGGCGCAACGTTCTTCGAGGACTGGGATCGATCCGCACATGCGAGCGTCGCCAACATCCGGCTGGCGCTGGGTTACGACGCGCATGACAGCGCGACCCTGGCATTGGTTGAGGAGCTACAGACCAGCAGTTCGCGTTTCGCTGAGCTTTGGGTGAAGAACGACGCGCGTGGGAAGAGCCATGAGGCCAAGGCGTTCATCCATCCGGATGTCGGACACCTCACGCTCGAGTTCAACGCCTTTGACGTGCGCGGTGCGACCGGCCAGCAGTTGATCGTCTACCGGGCAGAACCTGGGTCAGCGAGCGATGGCGCTCTCAAACTGCTCGCGACGATCGCGGCTACTCGTGTTGCGGCGAATGCCGTCGGGGTGGGTAGCGAGAGGTAGCTGGGAGGCATCGGGTGCATGGGGTCCTCAGTGCAGGCTCGGCCACACCAAGGACCCCATGCGCACTACTGCACGACGATGTTCGCCGTGTGCACGGGATTCGTGAACCCGAGTTCAGCCAGCGAGGTCGCGTAACCGGTGCTTCCCGGCATCCGGATCGAGTCGAACACCACGTTGCGAATGTTCGATGTGGGGCTGAACCCGCTCAGGATCGGGGTGCTTGTTCCGTGGTCACGGACGTTGATGTGGCTGACGGTGACCCCGTCGATCGGTCCCGCTCCGTCGTTGTAGGCGTCTCCGATCTGGAAGAGCGCCCACGTGCGCCACACGTTGTTGGTTTTCGTGACCCGCTCGATATCGATGTTGCGGAACAAGATGTCGCCCGCCACGCCGGCGCCCGACTGGTGGTTGATGCCGATCCGGGCGTGAGGAACGGATCGGTGACAACTGATCGTTAGTGCCGGGAGGCGCTGACGGGGAGGATG
>NZ_BAAANG010000031.1:11872-118017 GCF_039529675.1 Microbacterium paludicola | reverse complement strand
CCGCCGGACTTCACGTGAACAGAAGGGCCACCCAACGACGGGTGGCCCTTCTGCATTTATACGGGTGTTCTTGTCGCTCGTAGACTTGCGCGCATGACGAGCGCGCAGCTTCATCCCCGTAATCTCCGCGTCGCCGACAGGCTCCGCGAGGCCGGCATCCCCGGCGAGATCGTCATCCTCCCGGATGCCGCGTCCACCGCAGCTCTGGCGGCCGCCGCCCTCGGCGTCGAGGTCGGGGCGATCGCCAACAGCCTCGTGTTCTGGTGCGACGATCGACCGCTGCTGGTCATGACGAGCGGCGCCCACCGCGTCGACACCGCGGCGCTCGCTGAGCGCCTTGGTCGCGGCGCCATCAGGCGCGCCTCCGCGGAGCAGGTCTTCGAGGCTACCGGGCAGGTCATCGGGGGAGTGGCCCCGACGGGGCACCCGGAACCGATCGAGACGATCGTCGACGAACACCTCCAGACGTACCCTCAGCTCTGGGCCGCGGCGGGAACCGCGCACTCGGTGTTCCCGCTGACATTCGACGAGCTCGTGCGGCTGACGGGCGGCCGCGTGGAGCGCGTCGACTGACTCAGCCGAGCAGCGCGTGGGCGATCGTGAAGATCACGAGGCCTGCGAGGGCGCCGACGACCGTGCCGTTGAGGCGGATGTACTGCAGGTCGCGCCCGACCATCAGCTCGATCTTCTCGGTCGTCTCCTGGGGGTCCCACCGCTCGACCGTGTCCGTGATCAGCGACGCGATGTCGTGGCGATAGCGATCGACGACGAACACCGCGGCATCCGTCACCCAGGTGTCCACGCGCTCACGGAGGGACGGGTCCTCCTCGAGCCGCCCGCCCACCTCCGCCAGTGCGTCGCGGAGGCGGAGGCGCAGCGCGCTGTCCGGCTGCTCGAGCTCGCGGAGGAGGCCCTGCTTGGCGGCCCCCCACGCCTCGGCGGCGAGACGGCGTACGCCCGGGCTGTCGAACAGCGTCGACTTGGCGTGCTCGAGGCGGCCCTGTGTCGCGTCGTCGTGCTGCAGATTGTGGGCAAGCCGCGAGAGATAGCCGTCGATCGCGCGACGGGCGGGATGATCCGGATCCGCCTGGACGGCGCCCACGAACGCGACCGCCTCGTTGTAGACGGTGTGATCCACGAGCCGCTGCGCCATGGACGGCACCCACGAGGGAAGCCGACGGGAGACCAGCCCCTGGAATGCCTCCGGGTTCGCGTCGAGCCAGGCGGCGATCGTCTCGGCCGCCAGATCGACGGCGCCGTGATGCGCGCCCGTGTCGATCACGCGCTCGAGCCAGCCGCCCAGCGGGTCTCCCCAGCCGGGCTCGATGAGGTGACGGCGCGCGAGTGACTCGATGACATCCTGCACGTCGTCATCGCTCAGCGCGCGCAGCACTCCCTGCGCGACGGCCGCGCCCTCGGACGCCACGCGCTCCGCGTGCTCCGGCTGGCGCAGCCAGGCACCGAGGCGCGCGGCGATCGGCGTGGAGGCGAGCTTGGCCCGCACGACGCCGCCCTCGAGGAAGTTCGTCTCCACGAACTCCCCGAGGTTGCGTCCGATCTCGTCTTTGCGGGTCGGGATGATCGCCGTGTGGGGGATCGGCAGCCCGAGTGGCCGTCGGAACAGTGCCGTGACCGCGAACCAGTCGGCGAGGGCGCCCACCATCCCGCCCTCCGCCGCGGCGCGCACGTACGCGAAGGCATGGATCCGGTCCTGCAGCGCGAAGCCGAACACAAACAGCACGGCCATAAAGATCAGCGCTCCGAGGGCCACGGCCTTCATACGGCGCAGGCCGCGCAAGCGCTCCTGGTCGGCGGGTGAGAGCAGCTCGAGGGTCGCCATGCCCGCCATCCTCGCACGCTCTTCATACCCGGCGGGGGTACTCTCGCGGTGTGATCGAAGACATCCAGAAGCGCGCTCTGCACCGCACTCGCATCCTCGAAGGCCAGCTGCGCGGCCTCGGTCGGATGATCGAGAACGAGGACTACTGCATGGACATCATCACGCAGTCACGCGCCATCCAGCGCTCACTCGAGTCGCTGAACCGCCTGCTGCTCGAGAACCACCTGCGCACGCACGTGACGCACATGTTCGAGAGCGGTGCCGAGGACGACCGAGAGCAGGCCGTCGCCGAACTGCTGCGCGCATTCGACTTCGACGGACGCTGACGCCCGAGACGGTCTACTGCTCGATCGGACCGAGCCAGGCGGAGGCGACCGTGGCGTGCGCCGACTCGGGGTCCGACGGGTGGAAGGCGCCCGCGAGCACATCGCGGTAGAGACGCGAGAGCTCGTTCGATGCGAAGTACGACGAGCCGCCCGCAACGAGCATCGCGTCGTCGACGATCCGCTTCGCGGTCGCCGTCGCCCGGTGCTTGATGCCGGACAGCAGCGAGAACCAGCGCGCGCCGTGGTCCGCGCGGTGGTCGACATCGCCGGCGATCGCGGCGAGCTGCGGCGGCAGGGCGTCGTACGCAAGCGCCATCTCCGCGATCCGCCAGCGGATGTCCGGATCCTGCGCGTACGACCGGCCGGTCTTCTTCGAGCGGCGCTTCTGGGCGGTCTCGACCGCGAGGTCCAGCGCGCGGCGGGCGATGCCGGTGTACACCGAGGCGAGCAGGATCTCGAAGACGCTGAAGATGCCGAACACGATCGGATCGGGGTTCGGGCCCGGAGCGACACGGCGGACGACCCGGTCGGCCGGCGCGGTCGCGCCGTGCAGTTCGGTGGTGCGGCTCTGCGTGCCGCGCATGCCGAGGGTGTCCCAGTCGTCGCGTGTCACGACGCGCTCGTCGCGGCCGACGAACGCGTAGACCATCTGCGGCGCATCGGGCGACGTCGTGTCGAGCCCGTGAAGCCCGAGCTGCGTCCAGACCGGGCCGAGCGAGGTGAAGATCTTCGTGCCCGTGAAGGCATACGACCCGTCGGGCTGCGGGGCGGCCTCGGTGTCGCTGCCGAAGAGGACGAGGTCGTTGCCTGCCTCGCTGATCCCGAACGCGAACACCTCTCCCGCCGCGGCGCCCTCCTGCACGAAGCGCAGGTCGTCGATCCCGCGGTCCTGCATGACCTTCGCCACGCCGGTCCAGACCAGGTGCATGTTGACCGCGAGGGCTGTGGCCGGCGCCGCCTCGGCGAGGCGCTGCTGCAGCAGCGAGACCTCGGCGAGCGACAGCCCGAGCCCGCCCCGGTCCGACGGCACGAGCGCGCGCAGATAGCCGGCATCCCGCAGCTCGTCGAGATCCTCGTCCGGGAAGACGTTGCCGGCGTCGACGGCGGCCGCGCGCGAGCGGATCCGCTCGACGAGCTCGTCGGTCAGGATGTCGCGAGGATCGAAGACGCTCACGACAGCACCTCCGCGAGGAGCCGCATCGTCCGCTCCGGCTTGTCCCGATGCGGGGAGTGGCCGGCGCCCGGGACGATCGACATCGTCACCGCGGGATTGCGCAGCACGGCGTCGGCGTTCGCGCCGGTGAAGAGGCTGTACACGGCGGGGTCCGCGCCGATCACATGCGTGGGGACCCGCAGCCGCGACGCGGCCTCGCGCACATCCCACGTCGCGTTCTGCGCGCTGGTCTGCTCGACGGCCCAACGGCTCGCGCGAGCGACGCCGTCGACCTTCAGCTCGAGGTCCTGGGGGTGCCAGTGCGGGTGCTCCTCGCGCACGGTCTCGATCCGGTTGTCCGCGAACGCCCGCTCCTGGCTGCGCCGGATGATGCCCGCGTCGTGCCCGTCGACGACGATCGCCGGATCCACCAGGACGAGCTTCCGCGTCCAGTCGGGGTGGTCGGCCGCGGCGACCGTCGAGGCCGCGCCTCCCAGGGAGTGGCCGATCACCGCGTCCCACGCGCCGCTGTTGTCGGGCAGCACCCCGGCGACGTCGGCCGCGTAGGCGGCGACCGAGTAGTCGAGGGCCCGCGGCGCGTCGCCGTGCCCGCGCAGATCGACGGCGGTCGCGTGCCACCCGGCATCCGCGAGCGCCACGCCGAAGCGCCACATCAGGGCACCGGACGATCCGAGACCGTGCACCAGCAGGGCGCGGCGGGCTGACGCCGGGTCACCCCAGTGCATCCGGGGCAGAGTCAGGGGAGCAGACACCATGGCATCAGCCTACGGTCGCCGCCATCCGCCGGCCCGCCCCCGTCAGGTGATGACGGGGAGCTGCTCGGTGTCGGGGATCGGCGAGGCGTCGCGGTGGCGGAGATCCGGGAAGGCGCGGTGGAAGACCGCCGCGATGATCGCCGCCCCGACGACCATCGCGATGCTCACGAGGTAGGCGCCGACGGGGCCGTTGCCGTCGATGGCGAACCCGGCGGCCATGGATCCGAGCGCGGCGCCGATCAGCTGACCCGTGTTGATCCATCCGTACGCCTCGGCCGTCTCGCTGAACTTCACGCTCGCGGAGGTGCCGGCGAGCATGACGGCGAGAGCCGGAGCGAAGCCGACGCCGGCGATGAACAGGGCGAAGGCGAGCCAGAACGGGTTGCTCACCCAGACCAGGGTGAGGGCGCTGCCGATCGCGACGATGACGAGTCGGCGGGCCGCGGACCACCGGCTCATCGGGATGCCGCCGGAGCCGAGTCCGCCGGTCAGGCTGCCCAGCGCGTACGCGGCGAGCACCAGGCCCGACTCGACGCCGCCCTCGCCGAAGGCGGCGACCACGCCTGCCTCGATCGCGGCGGCCGATCCGATGAACAGCACGCCGATCCCGGTCGTGAGCAGCACCGTGGGCTTGCGCAGCACCCGGCCGAGCGCGGTGCGGCTGCGCGGGATGCGCACCCGGCCGACCTCGGGGGACAGGATGAACCACGCCCCGCCGCCGAGTGCGATCACCGAGATGACGAGCAGCGCGACCACCGAGGAGACCTGCAGCGCGAGGAAGGTGACGAGCACGGGCGCGGCGACCCAGATGATCTCCTGCAGCGACGCGTCGAGCGAGTACAGCGCTCCGAGCTGGCGGGAGTTCACCATCTTGGGGTAGATGGTGCGCACCGCCGACTGCACCGGCGGCGTCGAGACGCCGGCGATGAGGCCGAGCACGATCAGCGCCGGCACGGGCAGCGGGGCGAGCGCCAGGACGGCGATCGTGGTGGCGTACAGCGCGGTCAGCAGCGTGAGCACCGGGCGCATCCCCCAGCGGCCCATCCAGCGGCTGGTGATGGGACCCGCGGCGGCCTGGCCGATCGACATCGCCGCGAGGACGATGCCGGCCGCGGCGTAGGAGTGGGTCAGATGCTCGACGTGGATGAGGAGGCCGAGGCTGACCATGCCAGAGGGGAATCGCGCCGTCAGCTGTGCGGCGATGATCCGGCCGACGCCCGGGGTGCGGGCCAGCTCACGGTAAGAGGACATCCCTTGAGATTATCGGCTGGGATCCCCGTGAGGCTGGGCGGAGACAGGGCAGAAACGGCCCGCCGAGGGCGGTGCCGACACCCGCCGCGCGACACGCCGCGACACGCCGGGGCGACCGGATCCACACCCTGTGGGATGTCGGTGGCCCTCCCTAGCGTTGTACCTGTGGAGAAGCCGTCGCGCCACGTCCGCGAACCGCGATTTCCCGCCTCAGCCGGGCCCTCTTCCGAAGGCCCCGTCTGTGGATGGATCGGTGGACAGACCTGTGGTGAGGCGGTGGAGAACAGTGGAAAATGACAACCGTGTAACTACTAGTCCTAGTGGTGGGCCCGAATGTCCGTACCCATATGTAGTATTGAGGTCCCGGCGGCGCTTCGCCGAGGCTCAGACGATTTGTAAGGGGAAGCAGCGTCATGGCGATCACGGTCTACACCAAGCCTTCTTGCGTCCAGTGCACGGCCACGTACCGCGCTCTCGACTCCAAGGGCATCGCGTACGAGGTCGTCGACCTCTCGCAGGACCCGAACGCGCTCGAGCAGGTCAAGGCGCTCGGCTACATGCAGGCGCCGGTCGTCGTGACCGACGAGGACCACTGGTCGGGCTTCCGCCCCGACATGATCGACGAGCTCGCCACGCGCCTCGCCTGACCGGTTCCGGTTCCTCGATCGAGGAACTCGCCGATCCAGTCGAGATGCCGGCGGGTCCGGTACACGGAGGAGTGAGGAGACATGACCGCAGCAGTCACCGCGACTGAAGCGCCGCTCCTTGTCTACTTCTCGAGCGTGTCGGGCAACACCGCACGTTTCATCGAGAAGCTCGGGATGCGGTCCGAGCGGATCCCTCTCCACCGCGGCGACGACGACCTCGTCGTCGCAGAGCCCTACGTGCTCGTCACCCCCACCTACGGCGGGGGTGACGGGCGGGGCGCGGTTCCCAAGCAGGTCATCCGGTTCCTCAACGACGAACGCAACCGGCGATGGATCCGAGGGGTCATCTCGGCGGGGAACACCAACTTCGGCGATGGCTTCTGCATCGCCGGCGACATCATCAGCAGCAAGTGCAACGTGCCTCACTTGTATCGGCTGGAACTCTTCGGCACACCCGACGACGTCGCGAACGTCAGCGACGGATTGGAACGATGGTGGAAGCAGCGGCCTTGACCACGGAAGTCGACTTCAAGCACAACGCGAAGTTCGAGGGCATGGACTATCACGCCCTCAACGCGATGCTGAACCTGTACGACGAGAACGGGAAGATCCAGTTCGACGCCGACAAGCGCGCCGCTCGGGAGTACTTCCTGCAGCACGTCAACCAGAACACGGTGTTCTTCCACTCCCTCAAGGAGCGTCTCGACTACCTGGTCGAGAAGGAGTACTACGAGGGCGCCGTCATCGAGAAGTACCCGTTCGAGTTCATCGAGCGCCTGAACGACTTCGCCTACGGCAAGAAGTTCCGCTTCGAGACCTTCCTCGGGGCGTTCAAGTACTACACGAGCTACACGCTCAAGACGTTCGACGGCAAGCGCTACCTCGAGCGCTTCGAGGACCGCGTCGTGATGACCGCCCTCGCGCTCGCCGACGGCGACCAGGATCTCGCGTGGAACCTCGTCGAGGAGATCATCTCGGGCCGCTTCCAGCCCGCGACGCCGACCTTCCTCAACGCCGGCAAGGCGCAGCGCGGCGAGCTCGTCAGCTGCTTCCTGCTGCGCATCGAGGACAACATGGAGTCGATCGCCCGCGGCATCAACTCCGCGCTGCAGCTGTCCAAGCGCGGCGGCGGCGTGGCGCTGCTGCTGTCGAACATCCGCGAGGCCGGCGCCCCGATCAAGCAGATCGAGAACCAGTCGAGCGGCATCATCCCCGTCATGAAGCTGCTCGAGGACTCGTTCAGCTACGCGAACCAACTCGGCGCACGCCAGGGCGCGGGCGCGGTGTACCTCTCGGCGCACCACCCCGACATCATGAAGTTCCTCGACACCAAGCGCGAGAACGCCGACGAGAAGATCCGCATCAAGACGCTGTCGCTCGGCGTCGTCGTGCCGGACATCACGTTCGAACTCGCGAAGAACGACGAGGACATGTACCTGTTCTCGCCCTACGACGTCGAGCGCGTCTACGGCGTGCCCTTCGGCGACATCTCGGTCACCGAGAAGTACCGCGAGATGGTCGACGACCCGCGCATCAAGAAGACGAAGATCAACGCGCGCAAGTTCTTCCAGACGCTCGCGGAGATCCAGTTCGAGTCGGGCTACCCGTACATCATGTTCGAGGACACGGTGAACAAGGCCAACCCGATCAAGGGCCGGATCAACATGTCCAACCTCTGCAGCGAGATCCTGCAGGTGAACACGCCGACGACGCTGAACGAGGACCTCTCGTACGACCAGATCGGCAAGGACATCTCCTGCAACCTGGGCTCGCTGAACATCGCGCTCGCGATGGACTCGCCGAACCTCGGTCAGACCGTCGAGACGTCGATCCGCGCCCTCACCGCGGTCAGCGACCAGAGCCACATCCGCTCGGTCCGCTCGATCGAGGACGGCAACGACAAGTCGCACGCCATCGGCCTCGGCCAGATGAACCTGCACGGCTACCTCGCCCGCGAGCGCGTCTACTACGGCTCGGAGGAGGGTGTCGACTTCACGAACATCTACTTCTACACGGTGCTGTTCCACGCGCTGCGCGCGTCGAACCGTCTCGCGATCGAGCGCGGCGTCGCCTTCGAGGGCTTCGAGGACTCGAAGTACGCCTCGGGTGAGTTCTTCGACAAGTACACCGAGCAGGCGTGGCTTCCGAAGACCGACAAGGTCAAGGAGATGTTCGCGGCGCACCACATCCCGACGCAGGATGACTGGCGCGAGCTGAAGGCATCGATCCAGCAGCACGGCATCTACAACCAGAACCTGCAGGCCGTGCCGCCGACGGGCTCGATCTCGTACATCAACAACTCGACGTCGTCGATCCACCCGATCGCGTCGAAGGTCGAGATCCGCAAGGAAGGCAAGCTGGGCCGCGTCTACTACCCGGCGCCGTTCATGACGAACGAAAACCTGGACTACTACCAGGACGCCTACGAGATCGGCTACGAGAAGGTCATCGACACGTACGCCGCGGCCACGCAGCACGTCGACCAGGGCCTGTCGCTGACGCTGTTCTTCAAGGACACCGCCACCACGCGCGACATCAACAAGGCGCAGATCTACGCATGGCGCAAGGGGATCAAGACGATCTACTACATCCGCCTGCGTCAGATGGCGCTCGAGGGCACCGACATCGACCAGTGCGTCTCCTGCACGCTCTGATGCCCGCGGTCATCACGCGAGTCGAAATGCTGAAGAAGGAATCATGACCGAAGCAGTCAAGCTCCTGGATCACGTCCAGGCAATCAACTGGAACCGCATCCAGGACGATAAGGACGTCGAGGTGTGGAACCGCCTCGTGAACAACTTCTGGCTGCCCGAGAAGGTGCCGCTGTCGAACGACATCCAGTCGTGGAACACGCTCACGCCGGCCGAGCAGCAGCTGACGATGCGGGTGTTCACGGGCCTGACGCTGCTCGACACGATCCAGGGCACGGTGGGCGCGGTGTCGCTGATCCCGGATGCGCTGACCCCGCACGAGGAGGCGGTGTACACCAACATCGCGTTCATGGAGTCGGTGCACGCCAAGAGCTACTCGTCGGTGTTCTCGACGCTGTGCTCGACGCAGGAGATCGACGAGGCGTTCCGCTGGTCGGTGGAGAACCCGAACCTGCAGAAGAAGGCTCAGATCGTCATGGAGTACTACCGTGGCGACGAGCCGCTCAAGCGCAAGGTCGCCTCGACCCTGCTCGAGAGCTTCCTGTTCTACTCGGGCTTCTACCTGCCGCTTCACTGGTCGAGCCGCGCGAAGCTCACGAACACGGCCGACCTGATCCGCCTCATCATCCGCGACGAGGCAGTGCACGGGTACTACATCGGCTACAAGTTCCAGAAGGGCCTCGAACTGGTCAGCCAGGCCGAGCGCGACGAGATCAAGGACTACACGTTCTCGCTGCTCTACGAGCTCTACGACAACGAGGTGCAGTACACGCAGGACCTCTACGACCAGGTCGGGCTGACCGAGGACGTCAAGAAGTTCCTTCACTACAACGCCAACAAGGCCCTCATGAACCTGGGCTACGAGGCGATGTTCCCCTCGTCGGTCACCAACGTGAACCCGACCATCCTGTCGTCGCTCTCGCCCAACTCGGACGAGAACCACGACTTCTTCTCGGGCTCGGGCTCGTCGTATGTCATCGGCAAGCACGAGGCCACGGACGACGAGGACTGGGACTTCTGAGCCCCACCGCTCGGTGAAGAACGCCCTCTCGCATCGCGGGAGGGCGTTCTTCGTGTGCCGGGGTCCGCGTCGGGCAACGGCGCCGACGAGGGAACTCGCTCAGCGGGCGCCGACCCGCCGGGCGACGGCGGTCGCGGACCGCACGCCCTGGCGCCAGGGGTCACCGTGCCCCGGCAGAACGACGGAGGCCTCCGTCTCGTCGAGCCGGGCCAGCGAGCGGAACGCCTCGGCGACGTCGGCGGTCGCCGCGGCGGCCACCACCCGCGGTCCCCGTTCGGTGGTGTATGGGTCGAAGGTGACGAGCGCATCGCCGCTCAACAAGACATCGCGCTCCGGGATGACGAGTGCACAGTGGCCGGAGGTGTGGCCGGGGCTGAACACCACTCGGGGACGCCCCGGGACGTCGAGCACCTCGTCGGGCTGGATCGCGCGCAGGCCATCCACGCCGCGCACCCGCAAGGCGCCCGCGGCTGTCATGCGGGCCAGGACCGGCACGGAGGCCGGGTAGCGGAAGGGATACCGGATCCGCGGCGACTCGTGAGCGTACCGGTAGGGGTGCGCGGCGAGGCCCGCATCCCCCGGGTGGCCGTGCAGCGGCACTCCCCACCGGTCTCGGATCGCGCGGGCGAAGCCGAGATGGTCGAAGTGCGCGTGCGTGATCACGACGGCCTGCACCGCCGAGGGCGCGCTGCCGATGGCCGCGAGGGCATCGGGGAGGACGCGCCAGGTCGCGGGCAGGCCGGTGTCGACGATCGTCACCTGGCCCTGGTCCTCGATCAGGTAGCAGTTCACGTGCGCCTGCTCGAGGCGATGCGCCCCGGGCGCGACGTGCCGGGTCAGGCGAGGGGATCCGGGGCGTGGGTGTCGGGAGTGCTCCGTGACGGACATGCGGAGATCGTGGCATGCCCGTCCGGCGGCACCGATGGGCTTGCCCGCGTCAGCCGCGTCGGCTAGCGCCCTAGTGCCGCCGAGCGTCAGTCGATGCCGAGCTCGCGGCGCAGGCGGGCGACGTGGCCGGTGGCCTTGACGTTGTAGAGGGCCTTCGTGATGGTGCCCTGCTCGTCGAGGACGAAGGTCGAGCGGATGACGCCCTCGACGACCTTGCCGTAGTTCATCTTCTCGCCCCACGCCCCGTAGGCGCGGTGCACGGCGGCATCCGGGTCGCTCAGCAGCCCGAACGTCAGGCCGTCGCGGTCGCGGAACTCGGCGAGCTTGGCCGGCTCGTCGCGCGAGACGCCGAGCACCGTGTAGCCGGCGCCGGAGAGGGAGGCGATGCTGTCGCGGAAGTCGCACGCCTCGGTCGTGCAGCCGGGCGTCATCGCCGCGGGGTAGAAGTACAGCACGACCTTGCCGCCGCGGAAGTCCGCCAGCGAGACGGACTTGCCATCCTGATCCTGCAGCGTGAAGTCGGGAGCGGGAGTACCGGGTTCGAGGCGCGTCTCAGTCACCCGTCAAGCCTAACGAGCGGGGGCGCAAGTGTGGCCGTCCCTCGTGAGGCTTGGGCGTCTCGACTCGCTGCGCTCGCTCGACGACCGGGTCGAGCGGGGAGGCTAGTAGTCGGTGCGGTCTTTGAAGGTCGCGAGCAGGCGCTGCAGCGAGTCGACGCGCGACGCCGGCAGGGCGCCCTCGGCCACGGCCTCGTTCAGCGCGCAGTCGGGGGCATCGGCGAGGTGCGTGCATCCACGCGGGCACTGCTCGGCGACCGGCTCGAGGTCGCGGTACGCGCGGATGATGTTCGCCGGGTCGACGTGCCCGAGCCCGAACGACCGCACGCCCGGGGTGTCGATGACCCAGCCGGATCCGCCCTCGCCCTGATACCGCAGCGACACGGTCGAAGAGGACGTGTGCCGCCCACGACCCGTGACGACGTTGACGTGACCGGTCGCTCGTCCCGCGGTCGGCACGAGCGCGTTCACGAGCGTCGACTTGCCGACGCCCGAGTGGCCGACGAACACTGTCGAGTGCCCGATCAGGGCCGCGCCGATCTCGTCCACGGGAGTCTCATCCCGCGCGCTGGTGAACACGCGCAGGTCGTCGAGACCCTCGAAGTGCGTGAGGAACGGCGCCGGATCCGCGAGGTCGGTCTTCGTGATGACCATCAGCGGCCGGATTCCCGCATCCAGCGCGGCGATCAGGTACCGATCGACGAGCCGGGGGCGCGGCTCGGGATCGGCCGCGGCGACGACGAGCAGCATCTGATCGGCGTTGGCCACGATGACGCGCTCGACCTGGTCGGTGTCGTCTGCGCTGCGGCGAAGGAGCGAGGTGCGCTCCTCGATGCCGACGATGCGGGTGAGCGTCCCCTCCTCGCCGGAGGTGTCGCCGACCACGCGCGCGCGGTCGCCCGTGACGATCGGCATCTTCCGCAGCTCGCGGGCGCGCACGGCGGTGAGCTGGCGCTCCTCCGGGGTGTCCTCGCCGGCGAGCACCGTGTACCGGCCGCGATCGACGCCCAGCACGCGCGCGATGGTGGCGTCCTCGTGCGCCGGGCGACGCTTGGTCCGCGGCCGGTTCGCCTTGGGGTTCGGGCGGACGCGGACGTCGCTCTCGTCGAAGAGCGGCTCGTCCTCGTCGTCGAGGGGGTCGTCGAGCCAGCTCACTTCGACTCGCTCCGCTCGCTCAGCACGGCGCACTTCGACTCGCTCCGCTCGCTCAGCACGGCGCACTTCGCCCCGCTCCGCCCGCTCCGCGAGGGCGTCATCGCCCGCCCAGCATCTCGTCCCACAGCTGCGTGAACTGGGGGAGGGTCTTCGCCGTCGTGCCGATCTCGTCGACGACGACGCCGGGAACACGCAAGCCGATCAGCGCTCCCGTTGTCGCCATGCGGTGGTCGTGGTGGGCTCGCCACGTGCCGCTCGTGAGCGTCTTGCCCGTCACCGCGGGCGGGATGACGCGGATGCCGTCGGGCAGCTCCTCGGCCGATCCGCCGAGCGCGGTCACGTTCGCGGCGAGCGCCGCGATGCGGTCGGTCTCGTGACCGCGGATGTGGGCGATCCCGTGGAAGGTCGTCGGGGAATCGGCGAAGACCGCCAGGCCCACGAGCGTCGGCGTGAGCTCGCTCACGGCCGACAGGTCGAGCTCGACGCCGTGGATGCCGCGACCTGCCGCGACCGTGAGGGCGCCGCCGCGACGGCTGACGCGACCGCCCATGAGCTGCAGGATGTCGGCGAGCTGCGCACCCGGCTGGGTCGAGTGCGGCGGCCAGCCCGCGACCGTCACGGATCCGCCGGCGACCATCGCCGCGGCGAGGAACGGCGCCGCGTTCGACAGATCGGGCTCGATGGCGATGTCCTTGGCACGCAGGCTTCCCGCCGGCACGATCCACTCGCCCGCCGCGGGACGCTCGACGTGCACGCCGCGGCGCGCGAGGGCCTCGACGGTCATGTCGATGTGCGGCACGCTGGGCAGCCGTGCGCCGACGTGACGCAGGTGCAGTCCGACGTCGAAGCGCGGGGCCGCGAGCAGCAGCCCCGAGACGAACTGGCTCGAGACCGAGGCGTCGATCGCGATCTCCCCGCCGCGGACGTGGCCGTGACCGCGCACGGTGAACGGCAGCGACCAGTGGCCGCCGTCGTCGATGTCGACGCCGAGGTCGCGCATCGCGCGGATCATCTCGGCCATCGGGCGATGCAGCGCGCTCTCGTGGGCGGTGACGAGGACGTCGCCGGAGGCGAAGCCCGCCAGCGGCGCGAGGAACCGCATCACGGTGCCCGCCTGGCCGCAGTCGATAGTGGCGCCACCGGTGAACGGCGAAGCCGGGTGAACGAGCAGATCGGGTCCGAACGGGCTCTCGCCCGGCACCTCCTCGACCACCACGCCGAGAGAGCGGAGGCCCTCGACCATCCGGCGCGAGTCGTCCGACTGGAGCGGCGCGATCAGCCGGCTCGGGCCCTCGGCGAGCGCAGCGAGGATCAGCTCGCGGTTGGTGAGCGACTTGGAGCCGGGGATCGCCAGCGCCGCGTTGAGCGGGGCGTCCGCGACGGGCGCGGCGTACTCGCCCTGCGGGGCCTCGGGGGAATACACGCGCGAGCTCATCGGTTCCAGCCTAGTGAAAGCGAGGACCTGGATGACTGCCACGATTCTGGCGCCTGAGCGCGTGGGGTACGCCCCCGTGTCCTCACGGGTGACCGGCCTAGACTGGCGCGTGATGGATGACGAGCTCGATCTGGCACCCACCGACGACGTGACCGCGCAGTCGGGCTCTGGTGCGAGCCCCGCTGGGGAGGCGGGTCCCGAGACGGCTCGCGACCAGTTCCAGGAGCAGGCGCTGCCGTTCATGGATCAGCTGTACGGCGCCGCGATGCGCATGACGCGCAATCCGAGCGACGCCGCGGATCTCGTCCAGGAGACGTTCGTCAAGGCGTTCGCGTCGTGGGCGTCCTTCACGCAGGGGACGAACCTCAAGGCGTGGCTGTACCGGATCCTCACCAATACGTACATCAACACGTATCGCAAGAAGCAGCGCGAGCCCTACCAGGGCACGATCGACGACCTCCAGGACTGGCAGCTCGGCGGTGCCGAGTCGACCACCGCCATGAGCAGCCGGTCGGCCGAGGCGGAGGCGATCGACCGGATGCCGGCATCCGTCGTCAAGGAGGCCCTGCAGTCCATCCCGGACGACTTCCGGATGGCGGTGTACCTCGCGGATGTCGAGGGCTTCGCCTATCAGGAGATCGCCGACATCATGAAGACCCCCATCGGCACGGTCATGAGCCGCCTCCACCGCGGACGGCGCCTGCTTCGCGACCTGCTGAAGGACTACGCGGCCGAGCGAGGGATCCAGGCCGCGACCGACACCCCCGCCGGCGCGCGCCCCGCGAGCCGACGTCCCAACAGGAGTGAGAGATGATCGACTGCGGCTGCGAGAAGGCGCGCCAGGACCTCGAGGAGTACCTCCGCAACGAGGTCTGCAAGACGGAGCACGCCGACATCAAGGAGCACCTGGCGACGTGCGCCGCGTGCCGCGACGAGGCGCTGGTCTCGCGCACGCTGACCGAGGTCGTCGCGCGCGCCTGCAAGGAGACGGCACCCGAGGAGCTCAAGGACCTCGTGCTGGCGCGGCTGCGCGACGCGCAGGCGGCGCACTGACCCATCCGGCGCTCCCGCGCAAGGGCGTGCTGAGCCGTCCCGGCGCTGGATAGTGTCGGAGGCATGGCAGAGCTTCCCGACGCCCGCACGCTTCCCCTCGATGAGACCACGCGAGCGGCGCTCGCGGAACGCGGCCTCGAGTATCGCCTGATAGAGAACGAGCGCGCCGCGATCATGGATGCCTGGTCGCACGCGGTGCGCCGAGGCTTCGCGGGGCCAGAGCTGTCCGACGACGAGATCGCCGAGTGGCGCGAGCCGATGTCCTGGCGACGGGTCACGGGTGTCTACGACCTCTCGACCCCGCAGGCCGAACGGCCCGTCGCGACCGCCAGCTCGTGGGTCGCGCCGATGACCGTGCCCGGCGGCGTCCTGCCGTCGTGGTCGATCAGCACCATCACCGTCGCCGCCACCCATCGTCGCCGCGGCGTGGCGCGGGCGCTGCTCGAGGCCGAGCTGCGCGATGCGCATGCCGCCGGGGTTCCCGCGGCGGGCCTGACGGCGAGCGAGGCGACGATCTACGGCCGCTACGGCTTCGCGCCCGCCACGAGGATCGCGACCTGGAAGGTCGACACGCGCCGGGCGCGGTGGGCGGGGCCGGATGCGCCCGGTCGCGTGCAGTACCTCGATCGTGAGGACGCCGCGCGCCTGATGGGCGAGCTGCACGAGCGGACGCTGCCCCATCGCGTGGGCGAGATCCCCGGCTGGCCGCGGCGCTGGCGCGGGCGCGTCGCGCTCGCCGAAGACAAGAACGCCGCCGTCCGCACCGTGCGGTACGTCGACGCGGCGGGGGAGCCCCGCGGCGTCATGGCGTACAGCGTCGAGGGGGACCCGGAGGACGACGGCCGCGGCGTTCTCCGCATCCGATACCTGATCGCCGAGCACGACGAGGCGCTCGCCGCGCTCTGGCGCTTCGCGATCGAGCACGACCTCGTGGGCACCGTGGTCGCACCGATGCGTCCGGTCGATGAGCCGCTGCCCTGGTTCGTCGACGATGCGCGCGTGCCCGTCTCGAGCCAGAAGGACCACGGCTGGCTGCGCATCCTCGACGTCCCCGCCGCGCTCGAGGCCCGTGCGTACGCGGCTCCCGCCTCGTTCACGGTGAGGGTGACGGATCCGCTCGGGTACGCCGACGGGACCTGGCGGGTCGACATCGCGGACGGGAAGGCGACGGTGGCGACGGCCGACGCGGCCCCGGACATCGAGCTGTCCGTGATCGAGCTGTCCGCCGTCTACCTCGGCGGGTTCTCGCTCGCGGTGCTGCGCGCCGCGGGGCGCGTCTCAGGCTCGGCCGAGACGGTGGATGCGGTGGACGCCGCGCTGCGTGCGCCGCGGGCGCCCTTCCTCAGCATCGTCTACTGAGCCGGGCGCACGGCTCAGGCGGCCGCTCGAGGGACGGGCCGCCTCACGCGTCCGCGGCGATCCGAGAGGCGCGTCACCAGCCGGTAACCATGGTCGGGAACGTCGTTCACCTCCCGGAGAGTGGGACGTTCATGTGTTGTCCCTAGCGTTCGGGATGTCTCCCCCCGAGACGAGCGCCACCCGAGCGCGCCCGCACCACAGCGCGGGCCTTCCCTTCCCTGGAGGACATCCATGATCCGTCGTTCCCTCTTCACCGGGCTCGGCCTCGTCGCCGCATCCGCCCTCGCCCTCACCGGCTGCGCCTCGCCCGCGGCCGCCCCCGCCGCCGCCGAGGGCGCCGTCGACGCCGCGACGGCCACGAGCGTCGAGGACTTCGGCTCGTTCGAGGCGCTCGAAGAGGCCGCCAAGGCCGAGGGCGCGCTCAACGTCATCGCGCTTCCGCGCGACTGGGCGAACTACGGCGAGATCCTCGACCTGTTCGCCTCGAAGTACCCCGAGATCGCGATCAACGAGCAGTCGCCCGACGTCTCGAGCGCCGAGGAGATCGAGGCCGCCGAGACCAACAAGGGCCTCGACATCGCCCCCGACGTGTTCGACCTCGGACTCGCGGTCGCGCTCCAGAGCACCGACCACTTCGCGCCGTACCAGGTGCAGACGTGGGACGAGATCCCCGACGCGCTGAAGGAGCCGACCGGCCTGTTCGTCGGCGACTACGGCGGGTACATGTCCGTGGGCTACGACTCGTCGAAGTTCCCGGAGATCACCGCCCTCGACGACCTGCTGGCCCCGGAGTTCAAGGGCTCGGTCGCGCTGAACGGCGACCCGACGCAGGCCGGCGCGGCGTTCGCGGGCGTGGGCCTCGCGACGCTGCAGTCGGGCGGCGACCTCGACGACTTCCAGCCCGGCATCGACTTCTTCGAGAAGCTCAACGACGCGGGCAACTTCCTGAAGCTCGACGTGACGCCGGCCACGATCGCCAGCGGCGAGACGCCCGTCGTCTTCGACTGGGACTACCTGAACGCGGTGCACACCGCCGACAACGAGAACTGGGAGGTCGTCGTGTTCGACGACCTCGGCTACGCCGGCTACTACAACCAGGCGATCAACAAGGACGCCCCGCACCCCGCGGCCGCGCGCCTGTGGCAGGAGTTCCTCTACAGCGACGAGGCGCAGAACCTGTGGCTGAAGGGCGGCGCCCGCCCCGTGCGCATGGACGCCATGACCGAGGCCGGCACGATCGACGCCGACCTCGCCGCGGCGCTGCCGGCGACGCCCGCCGAGACGCTGGTGCCCACCGAGGAGCAGAGCACGGCCGCCGGCGAGCTGCTCGGCGCCGAATGGGCCGCGGCGGTCAAGTGACCGTCCTCACCCTGCCGGCCGCGGAGCCCACCCCGGGCTCCGCNNCGGCCGGCGACGCGGCGGCGCGCGCGACCCCCGCGCGCCGCCGCAGCGCGGCCGCGGTGCTCGCGTGGCTCGGGCTCGCGCCGTTCGCCGCGTACATCGCGCTCTTCCTCCTGCTGCCCACCGTGCTCGCGCTCGGATCCGGGCTCTTCGACAGCGAGGGCGCGTTCACGTGGGATAACCTGTCCGCCCTCGCCGACCCCGTCATCCTGGCGGGCTTCTGGAGCACGATCTGGGTGTCCGCGCTGACCGCCGTCGTCGGCGCGGTCATCGGCGCCCTCGTCTGCTACGCGCTGCTCGGGCTGTCGGAGCACAGCCCGGTGCGGCGCGCCGTCGACGCGGCCGCCGGGGTCCTCGCCCAGTTCGGCGGTGTCATGCTCGCGTTCGTCTTCATCGCCGCGTTCGGCGCGCAGGGAGTGGTCACGCTGCTGATCCAGAGCGTGCTCGGGGTCGACATCTACGAGGGCGGCATGTGGCTCTACGACCTGCCGGGCCTCATCGGCCCCTACCTCTACTTCCAGGTGCCGCTTATGGTCATCACCTTCATGCCGGCCCTGTCGGCGCTGAAGCCGCAGTGGGCGGAGGCGAACCTCACCCTCGGCGGCACGCGCGCGAGCTTCTGGACGCAGGTCGGCATCCCGGTGCTCGCCCCCGCATTCCTCGCCAGCCTGCTGCTGCTGTTCGCCAACGCGTTCTCGTCGTACGCGACGGCCGCGGCGCTCGTCAGCCAGGGAGCGCCGATCATCCCGCTGCAGATCCGCGCGGCACTGACGAGCGAGACGGTGCTCGGGCGCGAGAACCTCGCCGGTGCCCTCGCCCTCGGCATGATCGCCGTCGTCGCCCTCGCGATGTGGGGCTACTCGGTCATCCAGAAGCGCGCCGCGCGGTGGCAGCGATGAGCGCCGGGCTGATCGCGCCGTCGCGCACGACCCGCTGGATCATCGGCGTGCTGGTCGGCGTCGCCTTCCTCGTGCCGCTCGCGGCGACGCTGCTTCACACGCTGCGCGACGGCGACGGCTACTCGGTCGCCAACTGGACCGGCCTGTTCGATCCCGCCGCGGCCGGCACGCTCCGCCCGCTGTGGATCGGACTCGGCAACTCGCTCATCCTCGCCCTCGTGACGGTGGCGATCGTGCTCGTGCTCATCGCGCCGACGATCATCCTCGTCAACCTCCGATTCCCGCAGCTCAAGCGCGCGTTCGAGTTCGTCGCGCTGCTGCCGATCTCGATCCCGGCGATCGTGCTTGTGGTCGGGCTCGCGCCCATCTACCTGCAGGTGTCGCGCACGCTCGGCACCGGGGCGTGGACTCTCGCCTTCGCGTACGGCATCACGGTGCTTCCCTTCGCGTACCGGGCGATCCAGGCATCCGTCGACGCGATCGACATCCGGACGCTCTCCGAGGCGGCGCGCTCGCTCGGATCCGGCTGGATCACCGTCGTGCTGCGCGTGCTCGCCCCGAACCTGCGCCAGGGGCTGCTCGCGGCATCCCTCATCTCGGTCGCCGTGGTGCTCGGCGAGTTCACGATCGCGTCGCTGCTGAACCGGCAGGTCCTGCAGACCGCGATGGTGCTCGTCAGCAAACAGGACGTCTACGCGCCGGCGATCTTCACCCTGATCGCGCTGGTGTTCGTGTTCATCCTGCTCCTCGTCATCGGCGGGATCGGCGGCCCGAAGGCCGTGCGCACCCCGCGCCCCCTCACGAAAGCGAAGCCGCAATGACCGCCATCGACGACATCCCGCTGGGGCTGCCGCAGACCTCCGGCAACGCCCTGCTCGCCGAGGCGGGCGAGGGCACCCGTGTCGAGTTCCGCGGCGTGGTGAAGGACTACGGATCCACCCGCGTGCTTCACGGCATCGACCTCGACATCCGCCCGGGGGAGTTCGTGTCGCTGCTCGGCCCCTCGGGCTGCGGCAAGACGACGGCCCTGCGTGTGCTCGCCGGCCTCGAGCAGGCGACCGGCGGATCCGTCCTGCTCGGCGGGCAGGACGTCTCGGCCACGCCGACGAACAAGCGCGACATCGGCATGGTCTTCCAGGCGTACTCCCTCTTCCCTCACCTCAGCGTCATCGACAACACCGCGTTCGGCCTGCGCCGGCGCGGCGTCGCGCGCGCGAAGGCGACAACGCGCGCGGGCGACGCGCTCGACCTCGTGGGCCTCGGGCATCTCGCCGACCGCTTCCCTCACCAGCTGTCCGGCGGACAGCAGCAGCGCGTGGCCCTCGCCCGCGCCCTGGTGACCGAGCCGCGGGTGCTGCTGCTCGACGAGCCGCTGTCGGCTCTCGACGCCAAGGTGCGCGTGCAGCTGCGCGACGAGATCCGCCGCATCCAGCTGCGCCTCGGCACCACGACGGTGTTCGTCACGCACGACCAGGAGGAGGCGCTCGCCGTCTCCGACCGGATCGCCGTCATGAACGCGGGACGGATCGAGCAGATCGGCACGCCCGAGGAGCTCTACCTGCGCCCGGCGACGCCCGGGGTCGCGGCCTTCGTGGGGCTGTCCTCCGTTGTGCCGGCGGTGGTGTCGGGCGGCGTCGCGACAGTGCTCGGCGTGGAGGTGCCGGTGGTGGGCGAGGCGGCCGACGGCGCCGCGGAGGCGTTCCTGCGTCCCGAGAACGTCCGGCTCGGCGGCACCATCCCCGCCGTTGTGCAGGAGTCGACGTTCCTCGGATCCCTGCGTCGCACCGTCGTGCGCACGGAGGACGGAACGCTGTTGCGCCTGCAGCACGCCGCGTCGGAGCGCCTCGAGTTCGAGGAGCGCGTCACGGTCGGCGTCGAGCCGGTGCCGGTGGTCGTGAGGCCGCTCGCCTGAGAACCCGGACGGACGGACGCCGAGCGGGCGCGGATATCATCGCCACGTGACCCAGTCAGCCGCTCCCGCCCGCGCTCGGTGGGCGATCGGACCGGCGGCGGTCACGATCGGCGTGTTCGTGATCGCGCTGTGGGTGATCGAGGTCGTCGACACGCTGATGTTCAACCGCCTCGACCGCGAGGGGATCGAGCCGTGGCGGCCCGACGGCGTCTGGGGCGTGCTGTGGGCGCCGCTGCTTCACGCCGGATGGCCGCACCTCGTCGCGAACACCGTGCCCGCCCTCGTGCTCGGGTTCCTCGCCCTCGCGGTCGACTACCGCCGCGGGCTGGCGGCGACCGCGGTCATCTGGCTGGGCGGGGGAGCAGCCGTGTGGCTCACCGGCGGCCCGGGCACCGTCCACCTCGGCGCGAGCGGCCTGATCTTCGGGTGGCTGACCTACGTCATCCTGCGCGGGCTGTTCAACCGGCGCATCGGGCAGATCCTGATCGGCGTTGTGGTCGCCGCGCTCTACGGCGCGCTGCTGTGGGGCGTGTTGCCCGGACAGGTCGGCGTCTCCTGGCAGAGCCACCTCTTCGGAGCCATCGCCGGCGCGCTCGCCGCGGTGTGGCTGCGCGAGCGCCGCGCCTGACGGGGCTCAGCGCGCCGGAGCGGTCCACTCGATCGTGTGGCGGAAGCCGAGCCGGCGCCGGAAGCGCGCGCCCGGAAGGTGACGGGCGAACGCCCCGCGCAGCTCCGAGAGCGTGACATCCGGGTCCTTCGTGGGGAACGGATCCCCGGAGGGCGGATCCAGCACCGGACGGGGATGGAGGATCACCCCGATCAGCGGGTTCGTGATGGCCGAGAGCAGGTCCCATGCGAGGTCGATCCGGGTCTCGGAGCGGGCGAGGCCGATCACGAGCAGGCGGCCGCCGGGCGCGAGCAGGCGGCGGATCCTGGGCAGCGCATCCTCGAGATCGAGGTGGTGGAGCACCGCGACCATCGTGATTCCGTCGAAGGTGCCGTCGACCTCGGCGAAGGACGCCACCCGGGCGGTCACGTTCGGGCGGTCGGCGCAGCGCGCGGTGGTCGCGGCGACCTGCGGCGCGTCGACGTCGATCGCCAGCACGCGCCCGAACCGGTGGGACAGCCGCCAGGCGAGCAGGCCCTGCCCGCAGCCGACGTCGAGGGCCGAGCCCCGGCGGTCCGGAAGCCGCCGCGCGATCCAGCGGTGGAGGCGGTCGTTGTGGCTCCAGGGGTGGCGCGCGTTCAAGCGGTTCAGCCAGCCGATGACCCGCGGAAGCGCCGCGCCGAGCCGGTGGGAGTCCATCCGGTCACGCTAGCGGCAGTCCCAGCCGAGGAGATCCGCGCTGCAGAGGAGATTCGGCGGCAGATCCTCCTCGCGAGGCCGGATCTCCTCACGAAGCCCTGCCGCACAACGCGGAAGCGGCCGGCCCCCGAGGGGACCGGCCGCTTCGCGCGACGGCGCCGGATCAGGCGAGCGCGCGCTTCATGAGGTCGGCGTGCTCGCTCGCGTGGACCTTCGACGAGCCGGTGGCGGGCGACGCCGATGCGACGCGAGAGACCACGCTGATGGCGCGGCCCTTGAGGCTCCTCGCGAGCTGGAGCGCGATGAACGGCCACGCGCCCTGGTTCTCGGGCTCGTCCTGCACCCACACCAGCTCGGCGTTCGTGTAGGTGTCGAGCACCGCGTTCAGCTGGTCGACCGGAGCCGGGTAGAACTGCTCGAGGCGCACGAGCGCGATGCCGTCGTTCGGGCGCTTGTCGAGCTCGCCGCGCAGATCCCAGTGGATCTTGCCGGAGTGAAGCAGGACCTTCGTGACCGCGTTCTTGTCGATGCCGCGGTTGTCGTCGAGCACCGGCTCGAAGCGGCCCGCCGTGAAGTCGGAGACCTCGCTGGTGGCGCCGCGCAGACGCAGCATCGCCTTCGGGGTGAAGACCACGAGCGGACGGCGCGGGCGCATGTACGCCTGGCGGCGCAGCAGGTGGAAGTACGACGCGGGCGTCGAGGGACGGGCGACCGTCATGTTGTCCTGCGCGCACATCTGGAGGAAGCGCTCGATGCGGGCCGACGAGTGGTCGGGCCCCTGACCCTCGTAGCCGTGGGGGAGCAGCATGACGACGCTCGACTCCTGGCCCCACTTCTGCTCGGCCGCCGTGACGTACTCGTCGATGATCGACTGCGCGCCGTTCACGAAGTCGCCGAACTGCGCCTCCCAGAGCACGAGCGCGTCGGGGTTCTCGACCGAATAGCCGTATTCGAAGCCGAGGGCGGCGTACTCGCTGAGCAGCGAGTCGTACACCCAGAAGCGGCCCTGGTTCTCGGACAGGTTCACCAGCGGCAGCCACTCCTGGCCGTTCACACGGTCGTGGAACGTCGCGTGGCGCTGGGCGAACGTGCCGCGGCGCGCATCCTGACCGGCGAGGCGCACCGAGGTGCCCTCGATCAGGAGGGAGCCGAACGCCAGCAGCTCGCCGAAGGCCCAGTCGATCTGACCGTTCCGGCTCATCTGCACGCGCTTGTCGAGAACCTGCTGCAGCTTGCGGTGAACGGTGAAGCCCTCGGGCTTGTTCGCGTGCGCGTCACCGATCTGCGCGATGACCTCGGCGGGGACGCCGGTGGACTCGGGCTCGCCCGCCGGCTCGGCGGCGACGGGACCCGACGCGTCGACGACCGGGATGGATCCGGTCTCGGCGGCGTGCGTCTCGGCGAAGGCGATCTCGAGGCGCTCCTGGAAGTCGCGCTTCGCCTCCTCGTACTCCTCCTCGGTGATGTCACCGCGGCCGACCAGCGCCTCGGTGTACAGGCGGCGGGTGGAGCGCTTCGCCTCGATCAGGTCGGTCATGAGCGGCTGCGTCATCGACGGGTCGTCGCCCTCGTTGTGGCCACGGCGGCGGTAGCAGACGAGGTCGATGACCACATCGCGGTGGAACCGCTCGCGGTACTCGAACGCCAGCTCGGCCACGCGCGCGACGGCCTCGGGGTCGTCGCCGTTCACGTGGAAGATCGGCGCCTGGATCGTCTTGGCGACATCCGAGGCGTAGACCGACGTGCGGCTGTCCTGCGGGAGCGTCGTGAAGCCGACCTGGTTGTTGACGATGACGTGCACCGTGCCGCCCGTGCGGTAGCCGCGCAGCTGCGACATCTGCAGCGTCTCGACGACGACGCCCTGGCCCGCGAATGCCGCGTCGCCGTGGACGAGGATCGGCAGCCAGGTGAAGGATCCGACCGGCTTGCGGTCCTGCTTGGCGCGGACGATTCCCTCGAGCACGCCGTCGACGGTCTCGAGGTGGGACGGGTTCGCGGCGAGGTAGACCGAGAGCTCGGCGCCGCTCTCGGACACGAACGTGCCCTCGGTGCCGAGGTGGTATTTCACATCGCCCGAGCCGCGCTTGTTGCCCGGCAGCGCGCCCTCGAACTCCTGGAACACCTGGCCGTACGTCTTGCCGGCGATGTTCGTCAGGACGTTCAGGCGACCGCGGTGGGCCATGCCGATCGCGGCGCCCTCGAGCCCGGAATCGGCCGCGCCCTCGAGGATGCGGTCGAGCAGCGGGATGAGCGACTCGCCACCCTCGAGCGAGAAGCGCTTCTGGCCGACGTACTTCGTCTGGAGGAAGGTCTCGAACGCCTCGGCCTCGTTCAGCTTGCGCAGGATCCGCAGCTGGTCGTCGTGGTCGGGCTTGGTGTACTTCAGCTCGAGCTTCTGCTGGAACCACTCGCGCTGCTCGTGGTCGTGGATGTGCATGTACTCGATGCCGGTCGTGCGGCAGTACGAGTCGCGCAGGACGCCGAGGATGTCGCGCAGCTTCATCGTGCGCTTGCCGCCGAAGCCGCCCGTGACGAACTCGCGCTCGAGGTCCCAGAAGGTCAGGCCGTGCGACTCGATCTCGAGGTCGTGGTGGAGGCGCTGGACGTACTCCAGCGGGTCGACGTCGGCCATCAGGTGGCCGCGGACGCGGTAGCTGTTGATGAGCTCCTGCACGCGGGCGGTCTTGTCGACGCGCTCGGCGAGGTCCACGGCGACGTCGCTGTTCCACGCGATGGGCGCGTAGGGGATGCGCAGCGCGGCGAAGATGCCCTCGTAGAAGCCGCGCTGACCGATCAGCAGCTCGTGCACCTTCTTGAGGAACTCGCCGGAGCCGGCGCCCTGGATGACACGGTGGTCGTAGGTGCTCGTGAGCGTGATCGTCTTGCCGATCGCCAGCTCGTTGAGCGTCTTCTGGCTGGCGCCCTGGAACTCGGCGGGGTAGTCGAGGGCGCCGGCGCCGATGATGCAGCCCTGGCCCTTCATCAGGCGCGGCACCGAGTGGACCGTGCCGATCCCGCCCGGGTTGGTGAGCGAGACCGTCGTGCCGGCGAAGTCGGCGGCGGTGAGCTTGTTGCCGCGCGCGCGCTTGACGAGGTCCTCGTACGCGGCGAGGTACTCGGTGAACGACAGCGTGTCGGCGTTCTTGATGCTCGGGACGAGCAGGGCGCGGGTGCCGTCGGGCTTCGGGAGGTCGATCGCGATGCCGAGGTTCACGTGCGCCGGGGCGACGACCGACGGCTTGCCGTCGATCTCGGCGTAGAACACGTTCTGGCTCGGGAACTCCTTCAGCGCCTGGATCAGGGCCCAGCCGATGAGGTGCGTGAAGCTGACCTTGCCGCCGCGGGTGCGCGACATGTGGTTGTTGATGACGATGCGGTTGTCGATCATCAGCTTCGCCGGGATGGTGCGGACGCTCGTGGCCGTGGGGACCGTGAGCGACTCGTCCATGTTCTTGGCGAGGGTCTTGGGCATGCCGCGCAGGACGGTGACCACGTCCTCGTCGACCTTCGCCTCGGCGGGCTCCGCGGGAGCCTTCGCCTTCTGCGGAGCGTCGGCCGGGATCGGCGCGGGGGCGGCGGGCTTCGCGGTCGTCCGCGCGACGGGCTGCTGGCCGGTGGGCTGCGGGGCGGCGACGGCCTCCTGCGGGGCCTCGGCCGGTTTCGCGGCGGGGGTCGCCGGCTGCGCGGCCGGTGCCGGAGCCGCGGCGGCCGGCGCGGCGGGAGCGCTCGGCGCGGGCTGTCCGGTGCGACCTGCCTGGTAGGCCTCGAGAATCGGCCACCACTCCTTGTCCACCGAGTTCCTGTCGGCCGTGAACTGCTCGTAGAGCTCATCCACGAGCCACTGATTGGCTCCGAACTCTCCGTCGTTCGCGGTTCCGGTGCCCGTTCCCTGGCTCGACACGGCCGAATCGCCTTCTTTCATCGGTGAAATCCTGGACCCGGATACCCCTTGGGCGGTACCCGTCGTCTTGCGCCCACACGGCTGCCTGCGTGGCGCGGGCGCGCCCAAAAGCCTAGCTCAGATCGTCCGTCGCCCTCCGCCTGCAGGTGCCACGCGGAGGTCCCTCTCAGGACGGATGCGCCGTGTCCCCCTGGGTCGCTATGTTGAGCGGGCATGCGGTCGCGCAGGGGGCGCGTCCGCGATATCGAATCGGAGCATTCCCGTGGATCCCTTCACCCTGTTCTTCACGGTGGCGCCCATCGTCGTCGGCGTCATCGTCGTCGCGCTGATCGTGCTGCTGCTGTTCCGCGCCTGGTACCGGATCGCGAAGGCCGACGAGGCGCTCGTGATCGTCGGAAAGAACCAGCGAGGCGCGGACGGGGCGACGTCCCGGATCACGGTCGTCACGGGCGGCGGCGCGATCGTCAACCCGATCACGCAGCGCGCCGAGCTGATCTCGTTGCGGGCCCGCCAGATCAACGTCGAGCCCACCGCCCAGTCGTCGAACGGCGTCACGGTGGACGTCACCGGTGTCGCGCTCTTCAAGATCGGCTCGGAGGCCGAGCAGGTGCGCCGCGCCGCCGAGCGCTTCGCGTCGCAGGACAACGCGATCGAGCAGTTCACGCGCGAGCAGCTCGAGGGCTCGCTGCGCGGCGTGGTCGCGATGCTCACGGTCGAGCAGCTCATGCGCGATCGCCAGCAGCTGTCCGACCAGATCGCCGAGAACATCAAGGGCGACCTCGAGGCGCAGGGTCTCATCCTCGACTCGTTCCAGATCCAGGGAATCACCGACAAGAACGGCTACATCGAGTCGCTCGGCGCGAGCGAGATCGAGCGTGTGAAGCGCGACGCCCAGGTGGCGAGCATCTCGGCGCAGCGCGAGGTGCAGCGCAACAAGATCGCGACCGACGAGCAGAACCTCGTCGAGTACACGGCGTACCAGAAGAACACGGCCAACGCGAAGGCCGAGATCGGCCGCGCGAACGCCGAGGCCGAGGCCGCCGAGAAGCTCGCCCGCGAGAAGCTCGAGCAGGCGGTTCTCGAGCAGGCCGCCATGAACCAGTCGGCGAAGCTCGACGCCGAGGTGCGCCGCGTGGCCGAGGCCGCCACGTATGAGCGCCAGCAGAAGGCGGATGCCGAGGCGTACGAGCAGCAGAAGGCCGCGGATGCCGAGGCGTACGCGCGCTTCAAGGAGGCCGAGGCGCAGGCGATGATCGCCGAGCAGAAGGCGCTCGAGCTGAAGACCCGTGCCGCGGCGGACGCCGAGACGGTGCGCCTTGCCGCCGAGGCCGATGCGACCGCCGCGCGCGCGGCGGCCGAGGCCGCGGCGTTCTCGGCGCAGCAGGAGGCGCAGGGGACGAAGTTCCGCGCCGAGGCGGAGGCCGAGGCGATCCGGCTCGCGGGTGAGGCGAAGGCCGCGGCCATCAAGGCCGAGGCCGCGGCGATCGCGGAGCACGAGGAGGCCCTCATGGCCCAGCGTGCGATCGAGGCCGTTGTGCCGATGATGGCCGAGTTCGCCAAGGGCTACCAGCGCGTCGGATCGATCACCGTGCTCGGCGGCGAGGGCGGCGCGTCGGCGCACCTCGCGAACGAGCAGGCGGTGGGAATGCGCGCGACCTTCGACGCGGTCAAGGCCGCGACCGGCGTCGACCTCTCCGCGATCATCGCCGGCCGCGCGGTCGGGGAGGCGATCGGCGAGGGCATGCGCCCCGCGACCACGCCCGCGGCACCGGTGCGCCAGGCGGCCCCGGCGGCCGACGTCGCGACCGGCGACGACTCGGCGCTCTGACGCCGTTGCCCGCGCGCCCGGCGTCGCGCCGGACGCGCGGGCACACCGCTGGTGGGGGGGCGGATGTGGAGAGCGGCGCTCGGATTCCTCGGCCGCCGCATAGCCGCCGGCCCTAGACTCGGATACCTATGGACGACCCTCCCAGTAGTAGATCGCCCCACTGCCCGGCCTTCGCGATGAGCGGAGGTGGGTCCGCATGGACCTGATCCTGCTCGGCGTGGGGCTCCTTCTGACGGTCGGCACCGGCCTCTTCGTCGCGAGCGAGTTCGCCCTGGTGAACCTCGACCGCGCGGATCTCGAGGCCCGCCGCGATCGCGGCGAGACGCGCCTCGGCATGACGATCGCGGCGCTGCGCCAGACCTCCACGCACCTCTCGAGCGCCCAGCTGGGCATCACGCTCACGACGCTGCTCACGGGTTACACGCTCGAGCCGGCGTTCTCGCATCTTCTCGAGCCGGTCATGCTGTCGTGGGGGCTCGCGGAGGCCGCCGTCGCGCCCATCGCGACGGTCGTCGCCGTCGCGATCGCGACGATCCTGTCGATGATCCTCGGCGAGCTCGTGCCGAAGAACTTCGCTCTGGCCGTACCTCTCGCTACCGCGAAGCTCGTGGCACCGTTCCAGATCGCCTTCACGGCGGTGTTCCGCCCCGCTGTCGCCCTGCTCAACGGCAGCGCGAACGCCGTGCTGCGGGCCTTCGGCATCGAGCCGAAGGAGGAGCTCTCCGGCGCGCGCACGGCCGAGGAGCTGTCGTCCCTCGTGCGGCGGTCGGCCCTCGCCGGCGTGCTGGAGGAGGACACCGCGACGCTGCTCGACCGCAGCCTGAACTTCTCGCGCCTCAGCGCCGGCGACGTCATGACCCCCCGCCCGCGGGTGCACGCGGTCGCCGCCGGTGACTCGACCGACGACGTGATCGAGCTCGCGCGTCAGACCGGCCACAGCCGCTTCCCGGTGTTCGACGAGTCGATGGACGACATCGTCGGCGTCGTTCACCTCAAGGCCGCAGTGGCCGTGCCGCGCGAGCGCAGGGCCGATGTCCCCGCGGCCGCGCTCGCCACCGAGCCGCTGCGGGTGCCCGAGACCGTGCACCTCGACCAGCTCGTGTCCGAGCTGCGCTCGCGCGGCTACCAGATGGCGGTGGTCGTGGACGAGTACGGCGGCACCGCGGGCGTCGTCACCCTCGAGGACCTCGTGGAGGAGATCGTGGGCGAGGTGGCCGACGAGCACGACCGGCGCCTGGCCGGCGTCGTCCGCCACCGCGACTCGATCACGTTCCCCGGCCAGCTGCGTCCGGACGAACTCGAGGACCGCGCCGAGGTCGAGGTGCCCCAGGACGACGCCTACGACACCGTCGGCGGCTACATCATGAGCGTCCTTGAGCGCATCCCGAGCGTGGGCGACTCCGTGCGCATCGAGGGCGGGACGCTGTCGGTCGAGCGGATGGACGGACGCCGCGTCGATCGCGTGCGGTTCACCCCCGACCCGCCGCCCGAGCCGGATCCGATCATCGAGCGGCGCTCGAGCGACCAGGGATCGCGTGCCGGACAGTCGCGTCGCGGCTCCGAGAAGCGAGGCGAGCGATGAACGACTGGGCCGGAATCGCATGGCTCGTGGTGCTGCTGCTCGTGAACGCCTTCTTCGTGGGCGCCGAGTTCGCCGTCATCTCGGCGCGCCGCTCGCAGATCGAGCCGCTCGCCGAGCGCGGCTCGCGCGCCGCCAAGACCGCGCTGTACGCGATGGAGCACGCGACGCTGATGCTCGCGACCTCGCAGCTGGGCATCACGATCTGCTCGCTGCTGATCCTGAACGTGTCGGAGCCGGCGATCCATCACCTGCTGGAGGGGCCGCTGGGTCTCACCGGCATGCCCGAGGGGCTCGTCGACACGGTCGCGTTCGTCATCGCGCTGCTTCTCGTGTCGTACCTCCACGTGGTGTTCGGCGAGATGGTGGCGAAGAACATCGCGTTCTCCGTTCCCGACCGTGCCGTGCTGCTGCTGGCGACGCCGCTGGTGTGGGTGTCGAAGGTGTTCCATCCGGTCATCTGGGCGCTGAACTGGGTCGCGAACGCGGTGCTGCGCCTGTTCCGTGTGGAGCCGAAGAACGAGGCCGCGTCGACGTTCACGCTCGACGAGGTCGCGACGATCGTGACGCAGTCGCGCCGCGAGGGTGTCCTCGACGACGTGTCGGGAGCCGTCGCCGCCGCGGTCGAGTTCACGGACAAGAAGGCGAAGGACGTCGCCGTGCCGCTGAGCGAGATCGTCTCGCTGCCGGAGACGACGACGCCGGATGAGATCGAGCGCGCGGTCGCCAAGCACGGCTACTCGCGCTACGTGATCGTGGATCCGGAGGGCGAGCCGGTCGGCTACGTGCACCTCAAGGACGTCCTGAAGGCCGCGGACGACGGCGACGTGCCCGCGAAGTACGCGCGTCCGATCCCGCCCAAGCGCATCCATCACATGGTGCCGGTGCTGGAGACGACCGACCTGGAGGACGCCCTCGCGGTGATGCGCCACCAGGGCCGCCATCTTGCGCGCGTGCGCGACGCGGAGGGGCGGACGACGGCGGTGCTGTTCCTGGAGGACATCCTCGAGGAGCTCATCGGCGAGGTCCACGACGCCACACGACGCCGACGCTGACGTCTTGCGGTGCGGATCGGCCCTCCCGCGGACGCGGAGGGGCCGATCCGCACCGATCGGCGCGGGCTCAGCGCCTCAGCGGCGCGGGCGGAAGGCGCGGAGGTACTGCGGCGGCCAGAGGCCCTCGGGGTCCTCGCCCAGCTCCGTGGCGGCGCGGAGTCCGAAGTGCGGGTCGCGCAGCCACTCGCGCGCCGCGAAGATCGCGTCGGCCGAGCCGTCCTGCAGGATCCGCTCGGCTTGCTCGCCCGTCGTGATGATGCCCACGGCGGCGACGGGCACCTCGGCGAGCTCGCGGATGCGCTCCGCGAACGGCACCTGGTAGCCGGGGCCCACGGACAGCTGCTGGTGAGCGACCAGGCCCGCGCTCGAGACGTCGACGAGATCGGCGCCTGCGTCGGCCACCCAGCGCGCCGCCTGCGCGACGTCCTCGGGGACGAGGCCGCCCGGCGCGGCATCCGAGGCCGAGAAGCGCACGAGCACCGGCACTCCCTCGCCGGCCTCCGCGCGGACGGCGCGGACGACATCGACCACGATGCGGGCGCGGTTCTCGAGGCTGCCGCCCCACTCGTCCTCGCGCTCGTTGGTGAGTGGCGAGAGGAACTCGTGAAGCAGGTAGCCGTGCGCGGCGTGCACCTCGAGTACGTCGAAGCCGGCGTCCAGCGCGCGCCGCGCCGCAGCGCGGAAGGCCTCGACAACGGCCGCGATGCCCGCGGCGTCGAGCGCGACGGGGGCAGCGAATCCCGGGTACGCGATCGCCGACGGCGCGACGGTGGTCCATCCGCCCTCCTCGGACGGGACGGTGCCGTCCTGTCCCGCGAACGGCCACCAGGTCGATCCCTTGCGGCCGGCATGGGCGAGCTGGACGCCGGCGAGGGCTCCGCGCGCGTGGATCGCGGCGACGATCGGTCGCCACGCCTCGCGCTGTGCGTCGTTCCACAGCCCGACGTCGCGCGGCGAGATGCGGCCCTCCGGCACCACCGCGGTCGCCTCGGCGACCACCAGGCCCGCACCGCCCGAGGCGAACTGCGCGAGGTGCACGTGGTGCCAGTCGTTCGGCATGCCGTCCTCGGCGCTGTACTGGCACATCGGCGCCACCCACAGTCGGTTGCGGGCGGTGACATCACGCAGCGTCAGCGGGGTGAACAGCAGGCTCATGGAACTCCGATCGTGACCGGGACGGCGCCCGGGACGGGGATTAGGGTGACGGCATGGAAGCACGCGAGTGGACCGCGGCGGATGCGGCATCGGTCCTCCGGATGCCAACGGCGGCCTCGCACAAGTATTCCCGGGGCGTGGTGGCGCTGCGCACCGGATCGCCCGCGTACCCCGGTGCCGCGGTGCTCGGCGCCGAGGGCGCGGCACGCAGCGGCGCGGGGATGGTGCGCTGGATCGGCGACCCGGATGTCGCGCGGCTCGTGCTGCAGCGACGGCCGGAGGTCGTGACCGGGGAGGGCCGGGCCGACGCGTGGGTGATCGGCTCGGGCGTGGACGCGCGCACGCGGCCCGACGACGTGCGGTCGGCGATGATCCACATCCTGCGCTCGGGCGCGCCGGTGGTCGTCGACGCCGGAGCGCTCGACCTCGCGGCCGAGTCGCGCGGCCCCATCGTGGTCACGCCGCACGACGGCGAGCTCGCCGAGGTGCGCATCCCGCTGGGGCTGGGCGTCGACGACGTCGAGGGCGACGACCCCCTCAAGGGCCGGCTGAAGCGCGGCTTCGACGAGCGCCTGCTCGTGGCCCGCGAGACGGCGGTGGCGCTCGGGGGAGCGGTGCTGCTGAAGGGCACCGCCACGATCGTCGCCTCGCCCACGGGCTGGTTCACGGTCGTGCGGGCCGGCACCCCGTGGCTCGCCACCGCGGGAACGGGAGACGTGCTCGCCGGGGCGATCGGCGCCGTGGCGGCGACGGCGGCGGCGACCGGCCCCGTCGACGCCGAGGCCCTGGCGAAGATCGCGGCGACCGGCGCCTGGCTGCACGGCCACGCGGCGCGGCTCGCCGCCGGCGTGACCGGAGGCGGAACGGGGCATCCGATCACCGCCCTCGATGTCGCCGCGCACCTCCCCGCCGCGTATGCCGCAGCGCTCGCCGCGCGTGAGCAGGACACCGGCGCCTCCTAGGATGAGCATCGTGCGTCGGCGACTGCTTCCCTGGCTCGCCTTCGCGCTCGTCCACGTGCTCGTCGGCTGGCTCGGCTGGCAGCTGCCGAATCAGCCGATGGGCGATGTGTACTTCGTCTACGAGCCGTGGTCGAACGCCGCCCTGCACGGGGCATCCATCGTCGGGATCACGGAGTCGTGGGTCTACCCGCACCTCGCGCTCGCGCCGATGATCCTCGCGCACGCCTTCGCGTGGCTCGGGGGCTACACCGTCGCGTGGGCGGTGCTCGTGACGCTGTGCAACGCGGCCGGATTCTGGGTACTGCTCGGCGACGGCCGGTCGCGCTCGCGGTCGACGGCCGCGTGGTTCTGGCTCGCGTTCATCCTGCTGCTCGGGCCGGTGGGGATGTACCGGATCGACGCGATCACCGTGCCGCTCGCGATCGTGGGGCTGCTCTGGATCGTCCGCCGCCCCGTGCTCGCCGCGGGGCTGCTCGCCGCGGGCGCGTGGATCAAGGTGTGGCCGGTGGCCCTCCTCGCCGCGGCCTTCGTCGCCCTCCGCCGCCGGCTCGAGGTCGTCACGGGAGCGCTCGTCGCCTCCGCTCTGGTCGTGGCCGTCGTGGTGCTGGCCGGGGGAGCGGCGCACCTGCTCGGCTTCGTGACGGCGCAGACGGGCCGGGGACTCCAGCTCGAGGCGCCGGTCAGCAGCGTGTACCTCTGGGGCGCGGCCCTGCACCTCGACGGGTGGTGGCTGTTCTACGACGAGAACATCCTGACCTTCCAGGTGACGGGCCCGAACGTCGACCTCGTGATCGCCGCGATGACGCCGCTGCTCGCGCTCGCCGCGGTCGCCGTTGTGCTGCTGGGCGCGCTGAAGGCCCGGCGCGGCGCCTCGATCGTGCGGCTGCTTCCCCCGCTCGCGCTCGCGCTGGTCGTCGTGCTGATCGCGCTGAACAAGGTCGGATCCCCGCAGTTCCACGACTGGCTCATCCCGCCGCTCGTCCTCTGGATCGTCCTCGACCGGCGCGGCGCCCGTCCGTTCGTGGTGCTGGGGCTGCTGGCCGCGGCGCTCACGCAGGCGGTGTACCCGCTGCTCTACGGCGGTCTCCTCGCGGCAGACGTCACCGCGGTGACCGTCCTCACGGCGCGCAACATCGTGCTCGTGATCCTCATGATCTGGGCGATCGTGCGCCTCGCGCGGGTGCCGATCCGCTCCGCCGCGCGGCATCCCGTCGCGCCGGCTCCCGCCGCCGTCTGATCACGAAACAGGAGACAACCAATGCTCGTCGCCTTCTCCGTCGCCCCGTCCGGCTCGAACGCCGAGAACCCCGAGGGATCCGTTCACGACGCCGTCGCCGCGGCCGTCAAGGTCGTGCGCGAGTCGGGCCTCGCGCACCGCACAACGTCGATGTTCACCGAGATCGAGGGCGAGACCTGGGACGAGGTGATGGATGTCGTCAAGCGCGCCACCGAGGCCGTGATGCCGTTCGGCTCGCGCGTCTCGCTCGTGCTCAAGGCCGACATCCGCCCCGGCTACTCGGGCGAGATCGACGGCAAGATCGCCCGCCTCGAGGCGGCGATCGACGAGTCCGACCGCTGACCCCGGTCCCGGCCGCCGTGCGCTCGGAGCCCTCCGGAGCCCCTTAGGCTTGTACGCATGACCTCCTCGACCCCGTCGAGGGGGGGCGGCGATGTGGGCGCTCCTCTCCCTCGCCATCGGCTCCTTCGGCATCGGCATGACCGAATTCGTCTCCATGGGGCTGCTTCCCGGCATCGCACGCGACCTGCTCGCGACCGCCTGGGCGACGAGCCAGGCGGATGCGATCGCGCAGGCCGGCCTGCTGATCAGCCTGTACGCGCTCGGCGTCGTGATCGGCGCTCCGCTCATCGCGGGCTACGCGGCGCGGTTCCCGCGTCATCTCGTGCTGATCGTCCTCGCCTCTCTGCTGCTCGTCGGCAATCTGCTGACCGTGCTCGCGCCGACCTTCGAGACCGTGGCGATCGCGCGGCTGATCGCCGGCCTTCCGCATGGCGCGTACTTCGGCATCGCGGCGATCGTCGCCGCCGACCTGCTCGGCCCCGGCAAGCGGGCGCGCGGGGTCTCGATCGTGATGAGCGGTCTGACCGTCTCGAACGTCGTCGGCGTGCCGCTCGGGACGTGGCTCGGGCAGGTCGCCGGATGGCGCACCGCCTACGCCGTGGTGGTCGGGATCTTCGCCCTCGGCGTGCTGATGATCGCGCTCGTCGTCCCGTCGATGCCGAGCGAGGGATCCCGCTCCCTGCGGCACGAGCTCGGCGTCTTCCGGCTCGGGCAGGTCTGGATGACGCTCGGCGTCGGCGCGATCGGCTTCGGCTCGTTCTTCGCGATCTACAGCTACATCTCGCCGATCATGACCGAGGTCGCCGGCGCCCCCGAGTGGGCCGTGCCGATCGTGCTGGTCGCGACGGGCCTCGGCATGACGGTGGGCAACCTCGTGGGCGGCGTCGTGGCAGACCGCAACCTCGCGCGCGCCCTGGTGGCCGCCTTCGTGCTGCTCGCGGTCGGCTCGGCGGTCGTCGGCGTCGCCGCGCACAACCCCGTGACGCTGGTGATCGCGATGCTGCTGTTCGGCGCGATCAGCGCGCTGGCGGGGCCCGCGGTGCAGACCCGACTGATGGACGTCTCCGGCGACCGCCCGACGATCGCGGCGGCCCTCAACCACTCGGGGATGAACATCGGCAACAGCCTCGGCGCCGCCCTCGGCGGCGGCGTGATCGCCCTCGGCTGGGGCTACGTCGCCCCGGCGTGGCTGGGCATCGTCCTGGCGGTGCTGGGCGTCGGCATGGTGCTCGCGAGCTTCGCGCTCGAGAAGCGCGCGGAGCGCATCCCTGTCCTGCAGGCCTGAGCTCCGGCCGGATGCCGCGGCGCCGCCTACAATCGGCGCATGACCGTCACCACTGAGTCGTTCGCCGCCGGCACCGTCGTGGGAGGTCCCTCCCTCCCGCAGGAGCGCCGCCTCGTCACCGCGATCCCCGGGCCCCGCTCGCAGGAGCTGCTGGCGCGCAAGGCCGAGGCCGTCGCCGTGGGCGTCGGTCACTCCGCCCCGATCTCCGCCGTCGCCGCGGGCGGGGGAGTGATCGTCGACGCCGACGACAACTCCCTGATCGACCTCGGCTCGGGCATCGCGGTGACAACGGTCGGCAACGCGCATCCCAAGGTGGTCGAGGCCGTGCAGCGCCAGGCGGCCGCGTTCACCCACACCTGCTTTATGGTCTCGCCGTACGAGTCGTACGTCGCCGTGGCGGAGGCGCTGAACCGTCTCACCCCCGGCGACCACGCGAAGAAGAGCGCCCTGTTCAGCACCGGCGCCGAGGCGGTCGAGAACGCGGTCAAGATCGCGCGCAAGCACACGGGCCGTCAGGCGATCGTCGCCTTCGACCACGGATACCACGGCCGCACCAACCTCACCATGGCGCTCACGGCGAAGACCATGCCATACAAGAGCGGGTTCGGCCCCTTCGCCCCCGAGGTCTACCGCGCCCCGCTGTCGTACCCGTTCCGCGACGGGCTGACGGGCGCCGAGGCCGCCGCGCGCGCGATCTCGATGATCGAGAAGCAGATCGGCGGAGACCAGGTCGCCGCCGTCATCATCGAGCCGATCCAGGGCGAGGGCGGCTTCATCGTCCCCGCCGACGGCTTCCTTCCCGCCCTCGTCGAGTGGTGCCGCGACAACGGCGTCGTGTTCATCGCCGACGAGGTGCAGACCGGGTTCGCCCGCACCGGCGCCATGTTCGCGAGCGAGCTCTTCGGCATCGTGCCCGACCTGATCACCACGGCCAAGGGGCTCGCCGCTGGCCTCCCGCTCGCCGCGGTCACGGGCCGCGCCGAGATCATGGACGCCGCCCACCCCGGCGGCCTGGGCGGCACCTACGCCGGCAACCCCATCGCCTGCGCCGCGGCGCTCGCCGCGATCGACGCCTACGAGACCGAGGACCTCCCCGCACGCGCGGCCGAGGTCGGCGCGATCATCCGCCACCGCTTCACCGCGCTGCAGGCGGGTGACGCGCGCATCGGCGACGTGCGCGGTCTCGGCGCCATGATGGCCGTCGAGTTCGTCGATCCCACCACGAAGGAGCCGGATGCGGCCCTGGCGGCGGCGGTCGCGAAGGCCGCCATCGCCGAGGGCGTCATCGTCCTCACCTGCGGCACGTACGGCAACGTCATCCGGTTCCTGCCGCCGCTGTCCATCGGCGACGAGCTGCTGAACGAGGGTCTCGACGTCGTCGCCGAAGCCCTCGCGAGCGTCTGACCGCGGGGTCGCGGCTCGACTAGCTCGAGCCCGCGGCCCCGGCGGCGCGCCGTCGGCGCTCGGCGAGCTTCCGCCGCATCCGCACGATCAGCATCACGGCGCCCACCAGCAGCAGCACGGCGAGGACGGCCGCGAGCGGCAGCAGCAGGAAGCTCAGCACGAGCAGGATGACGGCCGCGGCGTCCTCGCCGAAGCTCACCAGCACGTTCGACACCGGCTCGGGCAGCATGTTGACCACTGCCCGGGTCGCGGTCTTGCCGAAGCTCACGCCCGCCGCCGTGACACCGCCCGCGACGGCGGCGCCGACGGCCACGCCCGTTCCCTCGTCGACGCCGATGCCGTAGCCGAGCGCCGCGCCGAACAGCGGACGCAGGACGAGATGGATGCCGTCCCACGCCGAGTCGAGGTAGGGCAGCTTGTCGACCACGACCTCGCCGAGGGCGAGCAGGCCCACCACGATCAGCACCCACGGCTGGGCGAGCATGTCGGGGATCGCCTCGATCACGCCGGCGGCGGGGCCGGCGGCATCGAGCGGGACGAGAGCCTTCACCGCGCCGAGCGTCAGCACGACGAAGTAGGGACGCAGGCCCGAGACGGTGCCGGAGGCGATGGCGAGCAGCGCGGCGGTCCATGCCGGATCCATCGGCGGCTCCCCTCGGTCAGTCGCTCGCGAGCAGGCGCCGCAGATGCGCTCCGACCGCGGCGGTCTCGATCAGGAATCCATCGTGCCCGAAGTCGCTGTTCAGCACGACCGCCTCGTCCCCGTCGAGCGTCCGCGGGATGCCGCGCGCGATCCGGTGCTGGCCGTCGATGGGGAACAGGCGATCCGAGTCGATGCCGAGCACAAGGGACGTCGCCGTCACGCGGCCGAGGGCGTCCTCGACGCCGCCCCGATCGCGGCCGACGTCGTGGGAGTCCATCGCGCCGACGAGTCGGATGTACGAGTTCGCGTCGAAGCGCCGCGTGAACTTGTTGCCGTGGAAGTCGAGGTACGACTCGACCGCGAACCGACCCCCGTGCCCGAGCGGGCTGACGCCCGACTGCCACGAGCGCTGGAACCGCGAGTTGAGCTCGGTGGGACTGCGGTAGTTCAGCAGCGCCATCCGGCGGGCGAGCGCCAGGCCCCGATGCGGTCCGTCGCCGGCCGCGGCCTCGTAGTACTCGCCGCCGCGGAAGCGCGGGTCGATGTGGATCGCCTCGAGCTGCACCGAGTTCAGGGCGATCTGGTCGGCCGTCGTCACGGGAGGCGCCGACAGCACCGCGAGGCGGGCGACGCGATCCGGCTCTCCGACGGCCCACTCGAGCGCGTGCATCCCGCCCATCGAGCCGCCGATCACCGCCGCCCAGACGTCGATGCCGAGGGCGTCCGCGAGTCGCGCCTGCGCCGCCACCTGATCGCGCACGGTCAGATACGGGAATCGTGCCGCCCACGCCTCGCCGTCGGGGTGGATGCTCGCGGGGCCCGTCGATCCCTGGCAGCCGCCGAGGATGTTCGGCGCCACCACGAACCAGCGGTCGGTGTCGATGGGGGCGCCGGGGCCGACGATGTCGCCCCACCAGCCGGCCGTCGGATGCCCGGGGCCGGCGTCGCCGCGCACGTGGCTGTCGCCCGTGAGCGCGTGCGCGATCAGGATGGCGTTGTCGCGCGCCGGATTCAGCTCGCCCCAGGTCTCGTACGCGATCCGGAAGGACGGCAGGATGCCGCCGCCCTCGAGGCGCAGCTCGCCGAAGGAGGCGAACCGGCGGTCGCCGGCCGGGTCGCCGTCGCGCCAGGCGCCCGAGGCCGGGGGACGGCCGACCATCGACCGGGCGTCGGCCTCCGTCACCATGCTCGACGGCACCGTGTCCTCGGAGATCTGCCAGTCCATGCGCTTCATTCTGCCCGGGCCGCGGGGAGAGACCGTGCCGTATTACGAGGGGCGGGCTCTTCCGTCAGGGAGGCGCGGTGCGAACGAAGTGAGCGTGGAGCGCAGCGACTGCCGACCGTCCCGAGAATGTGACGTCCGTCGTCGATGGAGCGGAGTGACAGCACATCGAGCGCGAGTCCCGGCGCGAAGCGTCGGGCGAGCGATCGATCGCGTTCGATGCACTACCCCGCGAAGCGGGCAGACGAGATGCTGCGCGCCGCGGCGAGCGCCTGCTCGAGGTCGGCGATCAGGTCGTCGACGTTCTCGAGGCCGACCGACAGCCGCACGAGGCCGGGCGTGACGCCCGCGCTGAGCTGCTGCTCGGGGGTCAGCTGCGAGTGCGTCGTCGAGGCGGGGTGGATGACGAGCGAGCGCACGTCGCCGATGTTCGCCAGGTGGCTGAACAGCTGCAGCGAGTCGACGAACGTGCGACCCGCGTCGACGCCGCCCTTGAGCTCGAACGACAGCACCGCGCCCACGCCCTTCGGGGCGTACGTGTTCGCCGCGGCGTACCAGGGCGAGGTGGGAAGCCCCGAGTAGTTCACGGTCGCGACGTCGGGGTGGTTCTCGAGCCACTCGGCCACCTGCTGCGCGTTGTGGACGTGGCGCTCGACGCGCAGCGACAGGGTCTCGATCCCCTGGATGAGCTGCCAGGCGCTCTGGGGTGCGATCGAGGCGCCGAGGTCGCGCAGGAGCTGCACGCGCGCCTTGATGATGTAGGCGAGCTCGTCGCCGACCGCATCGGTGTAGACGGCGCCGTGGTACGAGGGGTCGGGCGTGGTGAGACCCGGGAACTTCTCGCCGTTCTCCGACCAGCGGAAGCGGCCGCCGTCGACGATGACGCCGCCGATGACCGTGCCGTGACCGCCGAGGAACTTGGTCGCCGAGTGGACGATGATGTCGGCGCCGTGCTCGAAGGGGCGGATCAGGTACGGCGTCGCGATCGTGTTGTCGACGATGAGCGGCACGCCGTTCTCGTGGGCGATGTCGGCGACCGTGCGGATGTCGAGCACGTTGATCTGCGGGTTGCCGATCGTCTCGGCGAAGAACAGCTTCGTGTTCGGGCGGACGGCCGCGCGCCAGGCGCCGGGGTCATCCTGGTTCTCGACGAACGAGACCTCGATGCCGAGCTTCGCGAGCGTGTACTTGAACAGGTTGTACGTGCCGCCGTAGATCGACGACGACGAGACGATGTGGTCGCCGGCCTGCGCGATGTTCAGCACGGCGAAGGTCTCGGCGGCCTGCCCGCTCGCCACCAGCAGCGCGCCCGTGCCGCCCTCGAGGGCGGCGAGGCGCTGCTCGACGACATCCTGCGTCGGGTTCTGGATGCGCGTGTAGATGTTGCCGGGCTCCGCCAGCGCGAACAGGTTCTTCGCGTGGTCGGAGTCGCGGAACACGTACGACGTCGTCTGGTAGATCGGCGTCGCGCGGGCGCCCGTGACCGGATCCGGCGCAGCGCCGGCGTGGATCTGCAGGGTCTCGAAACGCAGCTGCGGCGACGAGGTGTTCTCGGCCATGGGAACCTCCGGTCAGGGTGAAGTCGGCGGGCCGTGCGCGGCCTTGCACCGACGTTACGTCCGCCGTCGGAGCCGGGCAACGGAGCGGACACGCGGCGTCACATACGTCCGCATGACGGCCGGTAGGTTTGAGAGGTGACGAACACCGAAGCAGGCGCCCCGCGGCGCGCGGTCGTGACGGGAGCGAGCTCGGGGATCGGGGCCGCCACGGTGCGCGCCCTGCGGGCGAGCGGATGGGACGTGCTCGGCGTCGCGCGCCGCGCCGACAGACTCCAGGCCCTCGCGGATGAGACCGGTGCCGCGGTCTTCGCGGCGGACCTCACCGCTCAGGTCGACATCGACGCGCTCGCCGCCCACATCGCGGCCACCGGCGGCATCCACGCGCTCGTCCACGTCGCCGGCGGCGCCCGCGGCACCGACCGCATCGAGGACGGCGACGCGGACGACTGGACCTGGATGTTCGAGGTCAACGTGCTCTCGGCCCAGCGTCTGGTGAAGGCCCTGCTGCCCCAGCTGCGCGACGCCATCCGATCCGGATCGGGCCACGCGGACACCCTGTTCGTCACCTCGACCGCGGCGCAGGTCGCCTACCCGGGCGGCGGCGGCTACAACGCCGCCAAGGCGGGGGAGGGGATGCTCGTCAAGGCCCTGCGGCAGGAGCTCAACGGCGAGCCGATCCGGGTGATCGAGATCGCCCCCGGCATGGTGCACACCGAGGAGTTCACGCTCAACCGCCTGGGTGACAAGGCCGCCGCGGACGCGCTGTACGAGGGCGTCGACGGCGTGCTCGTGGCCGAGGACGTCGCCGACGTGATCGCCTACTCGCTGAACGCGCCCGGCCACGTCAACCTCGACCTGGTGACCATGCGCCCCGTCGCGCAGTCGGCCCAGCACATCCTCGCGCGCGGCCCCCTGACGCCGCGCGACTGATCACCCACACACGACTGGAAGGACCTGCGTGGCAGACACCGACATCCGCGAGCGGCTCACCTGGGACGGCTTCGGCGAAGCGACCCGCGATCTCGCGCGGCGCATCCTCTCCGACGGCTTCGAGCCGGAGGTCGTCGTCGCGATCGCGCGCGGCGGGCTGCTGCCGGCCGGAGCGATCGCGTACGGCCTCGGCGCCAAGAACTGCGGCGCCCTGAACGTCGAGTTCTACACCGGCATCGGCACGGTGCTCGATGCTCCCGAGGTGCTTCCCCCCGAGCTCGACATGGCGTACCTCGACGGACGCCGCGTGCTGCTCGTCGACGACGTCGCAGACTCGGGTCGCACGCTCGCGCTCGCCGTCGACCTGCTCAAGGGCCGGGGAGCGGATGTGCGCTCCGTCACGATCTACACCAAGCCGACGACGATCATCGAGCCGGACTACGCCTGGAAGGCGACCGATCTGTGGATCGACTTCCCGTGGTCATGGAAGGGAACCGTGCGCGAGGAGGACGCGGGCCTGGAGGCATCGGCCTGAGATGGCGATGACCCTGCCGGAGCTCGCCGCGGCCGGACTGATGGATCCGGGCTGGGCCGAGGCGCTCGCGCCCGTCGCCGGCGACATCGCCGCCCTCGGGGAGAGGCTGCGCGGCGAGGTCGCCGCCGGGCATGGCTATCTGCCGGCCGGGGAGCACGTGCTGCGCGCCTTCCAACGGCCGCTCGCGGACGTGCGCGTGCTGATCGCCGGCCAGGATCCGTACCCGACCCCGGGGCATCCGATCGGCCTGTCCTTCGCGGTCGAGAAGCACGTGCGCCCGCTGCCGCGGAGCCTCGGCAACATCTACCGCGAGCTGCAGGACGACCTCGGCATCGCGCCCGCGCCGCACGGCGACCTGTCGGCCTGGAGCGACCAGGGGGTCATGCTGCTCAACCGGGTGCTCACCGTGCGTCCCGGCTCTCCCGCATCGCACAGGGGCTGGGGCTGGGAGAAGGTGACCGAGCACGCGATCCGCACGCTCGTCGAGCGGGACGCGCCGCTCGTCGCCATCCTGTGGGGGCGCGACGCCTCGAGCCTGAAGCCGATGCTCGGCGCGGTGCCCCGGGTCGAGTCGGCGCACCCCTCGCCGCTGTCGGCGAGCCGCGGATTCTTCGGATCCCGGCCGTTCTCGCGCGTGAACTCCCTGCTCGAGCAGCAGGGCGCCGCCGCGATCGACTGGCGCATCCCCGCCTAGGCTGAGACCCATGCTGGAGGAGGAGTACCAGAAGCGCCGCGTGCTGCCGCGGCACCTGCAGAAGCGGCCCGACCCCGAGCGGCCCTTCACGTACGAGATCCGGCCGGCGACGCCCGCGGACATCCCCGACATCCGCGAGATCTACAACTACTACGTGCGAAACTCGGTGGTCACCTTCGACGAGAAGGCCTGGAGCCACAAGCGGTGGCGCGAGAAGTCCGACCACCTGCAGAAGCTCGGCCTGCCGTTCCTCGTGGCAGTGAGCCCGAGCGGCCAGGTGCTGGGATACGCGCTGGTGTCGCCGTGGGCGGGCAAGTCGGCGTTCCGCTACACGGTGGAGAACTCGATCTACCTCGGCCAGGCGGCGCGGGGAAAGGGCCTCGGGCGCGCGCTGCTCGAGGCGCTCATCGAGGCCTGCGAGGAGATCGGCCTGCGCCAGCTCGTCGCCGTGATCAGCGACAAGGGCGCCGAGAGCTCGATCGCGCTGCACGAGAAGCTCGGCTTCGTCGAGGTGGGCCGGATGGGCAAGGTCGGCTACAAGTTCGACCGCTGGCTCGGCACCGTGTACCTGCAGAAGCAGCTCAACCCGAAGAAGAAGACCGGCATCCTGAAGCGGATCTTCGGCAGCGAGGACTGACCCGCGGCGCACCGCCGGTGGTTTCGACTCCTCGCTGGCGCTCGAGCGCCAGCGAGTCGAAGCCGCCGTAACAGGTCCACGACCGATGGCTTCGACTCCTCGCTGGCGCTCACTCCGCTCAACGACCGGTCGCGGCGCGATCAGCCGAACAGGTCCGACACGACCGACTCGGCGAGGCCCAGGCCCGTCGTCATGCCGATGCCCGTCGTGACCGACACGACGCGCACACCGTCCATCGGGGCGGCCCGCAGGAAGTCCCGCGGTGCCGACGCGTAGACGCCCTGCCAGCGCTGGCGGATGCGCAGCTCGGATCGGCCGAACAGCTCGCGCGCGCGTCGCTCCAGCAGCTCGAACGCCGCCTCGTCCTGGAACGGCGTCACGGTCACGTCGCGGTAGTGCGTGTCGCCGACGACGAGCGTGCCGTCGGGACGCTCGGTGTACATCTGGTTCACGTCGTGCGCGATCAGCTCGGGCTGCTCGGTGCGCAGGCGTTCGCGCAACCGGGCGACGGACGGCGTGCCGGCGAACGCCGAGTACCGCAGCAGGGACGATCCGGTCAGCAGCGGCACCCCGAGGCCGACGCCGTCGGCGAGCATCATGTCGAGCCCGCAGCGCACGATCCCGTGCTCCTCGGCGATGCCGGGGAAGAGATGGTCGACGTCGAAGTTCACGGCGAAGACGATCGCGGCCGCCGAGATCTCGCCGCGGCTCGTGTGCAGCATGCCTGGCTCGACGCCGAGGGCCGCGGTGCGCCAGCGGAAGTCGACCCCGCGGCGCGACAGGTAGTCGGCGAGCCGGGGCGCCGCCTCCCGTGGGTCCACCTGCAGGTCGCGGGGCAGGAACGCGCCGCCGATCGCGCCGGGCACGGGCACGCGGTGGCGCACTGCCTCGCCGTCGAGCAGCTGACCGGGCACCGACTCGCTCAGCACCGCGAGCTCGTCCTCGGCGTGCGCGACGATGAGCGTGCCGGTCTGACGCAGCCAGAACCCGGCGCGCGGTGCGTAGCGCAGCCACAGCTCCCGCGCCCGCTCCGCGTAGTCGCGGCCCTCGCCGGCCTGCATCGTCGTGCCGACGTGGCCGAAGTTGCGCACCGTGGCGCCGGTGATCGCTGTGGCGCGGTCGATCACGACGACCTTCAGGCCGCGCTCCATCGCCGCGGCGGCGTGGCCGAGGCCGACGATGCCGGCGCCGACGACCGCGAGGTCGTAGCGGTCGGGCATCACTTCAGGGCGCGGCGGATCAGCAGCGACGCCGACTCGACCACGACCACCATCGCGATGATGACGAGCAGGAACGCGAGCATCTGGTCGAAATGACGCCCGTTCATGGCGTTCAGCAGCAGGAAGCCGATGCCGCCGCCGCCGACGATTCCGAGCACGGTCGCCGAGCGGATGTTCTGCTCCAGCAGGTAGAGCACGTGGCTCACCAGTGCCGGGACCGACATCGGGACCGTGGACGCGAAGAACACCTGCGACCGGGTGGATCCGCCCGCGACGAGGGCGCGTTCCGGGCCGCTGTCGACCTCTTCCATCGAGTCGCCGATCAGCTTCGCGAGGAGGCCGACGCCGCCGACGCCCAGCGCGAGCGCGGCTGCCTGCGGGCCGAATCCCGTCGCGATGATGAACAGGATCGCCACGACAAGATCGGGCACTGCGCGGATGAACACCGCGAGGCCGCGGAAGAAGTTGCGCACCGCACTGTTGGGGGCGACGTTGCGCGCCGACAGGGGACCGACGACGGCCGAGATGACGGCGCCCATGAGGGTCGCCGCGAACGCGACCTCGAGTGTCACGAAGGCCGCCGCGAGCACCGTGTCCCAGCCGCGGTCGCCGATCGTGATGGGCCACACGGCGCGGTCGAGCGCCTCGTTGTGCACCTGATCGAAGCGCCAGTCCGAGTAGAGGCGCGTGAGATCGGGCTGCACGTAGACGAACGAGGCGATCACGATCAGGACGCCCGCCCAGATCCAGATCATCGTCCTCACGCGCGCGCCATCCCACGGGCGCTGCATCGTCGTCTCGATGCGTGCGGCGCGATCGTCCGACCTCGCCGCGGCCGCCTTCTCGGCGAGCTTCATCGCGTTGCGCACGATCGTGTCGCCGGCGCCCTTGCCCGTAGGGCGCACGTTGAGAAGCCTGGCGCGGATCGCGGACGAGACGACCTCGAAGACGATGCAGAGCGCGATGATGATGACAACGAGCGGGATGACCCGGCGCATGCCTGCCGGCCCGGCGTGCAGGGCACCGCTGAGCTCAGCGCCGATGCCGGCGACGCCGACGTAGCCGAGGATGACCGTGCCGCGAAGGTTGATGTCGGCGCGGTGAAGCGCGACGGCGATCCACGCGGGAAGCGCCTGGGGGAAGACTCCCGCCCAGAACTGCTGAACGTCGGATCCGCCGGCCGAGCGGATCGCCTGGCGCGGGCCCTCGTCGGTCTGCTCGATCGCGTCGGCGAACATCTTCGAGATCATGCCGACGGAGTGGATGCCGACCGCGACGATGGCGGGAAGGATTCCCGCGCCGAACCAGAGGAACATGAGGAAGACGGCGATGGCCGCGTCGGGGATCGCACGGCAGACGACGCCGATGCCACGGCAGATGGCGCGCACGGCGGGGTGAGGGCTGGTGTTCGCGGCGGCGCCGTACGCGACGGGGATCGACAGCAGCACGGCGACCGCGGTGCCGGCGATCGTGAGCGCGAGCGTGAGCAGGATGATGTCGACCATGTGCCAGATCGGCTCGACGCCGACCCAGGTGGTCGTGTAGACGGTGCCCTCGGAGCCGCGGACTCCCGAGACCTCCCAGCCCGGCCACTGCATGGGCGTGGCCATGCCGAGGAATCGGGCGATGTTGCCCCACGTCGCATCCAGCGTCTTGACGCTGTAGTCGAGGCCGATGAACGACACGACCCCGAGGACGGCGATGGCGATGAGCGTCGCCGCGCTGACGATCGTCGCAAGGCGAGGCCGAGGGCGCGGGACGGTGGCGATCCGCTCCGCGAGGGAGGCCGGGGCCGCCTCGGTCAGCGTTGTCATGCCGGGTCCTCGTTCGCGGTGTCCTGAGCGAGGCGCTCGGCGGCGGCGGCGTGGCGGATCTCTCCGGCGAGCACCTGCTCGCGGGCGGCCGCGAGTTCTGCTTCGATGGCGATGATCTCGCTCGTGGACGTCGCGACGCGGCCGTAGATCTCCATGACCTGGTCCTTGCTCAGGCCGTCGGTCGAGGTGTCGAGGACGACCTCGCCCGCGCGCAGTCCGACGATGCGGTCGCCCCAGCCGAGGGCGAGCTCGACCTGGTGCAGCGAGCAGACGACGGTGAGGCCGCGCTCGGCCGCGATCTCGCGGATGAGGGCCATGACCTGGCTGCTCGACTCGGGGTCGAGCGATGCGACCGGCTCGTCGGCGAGCAGGATCTCCGGGTCCTGCATGAGCGCGCGGGCGATCGCCACGCGCTGCTGCTGACCGCCGGAGAGCGTGTCGGCGCGCTGGTAGGCACGCTCGAGCAGGCCCACCCGTTCGAGGTGCTCGAGCGCCTTGCGGCGCAGCGACGCCGGGTACATCCAGATGCCGATGCGCGGACCGGAGAGCGTCGACAGGGCGCCGGCGAGGACGTTTTCGAGCACCGTCAGCGGGCCGACGAGCTCGAACTGCTGGAAGATGAAGCCGATCTTGCCCCGCAGCTCGCGCAGGGCGCGGCCCTTCAGCGAGGCGACGTCCTCACCGAGGGAGACGACGGTTCCGGCAGTCGGGCTCTCGAGCCCGTCGATGTGCCGCAGCAGCGTGGACTTGCCCGATCCGGACAAGCCGAGCAGCACGACGATCTCGCCACGGGCGACCGACAGCGACACCCCCGTCAGAGCGGCGCTTGCGGCGCCGGGGTAGGTCTTCCCCAGGCCGGTGATCTCGACGGCAGGGGAGGCGGGGTTCGTCATCTCAGTTCTTTTCCGTGTCGGGGCCGGGAAGGGCGGGATGGGGGCCGCCCGCGGGCGGCCCCCATCCTGGAAAGGTCAGGCCTGGCAGGCCTCGACCTTGTCGGCGACCTCGGTGCAGAGGTCGCGGATCAGGTCGTAGTACGCGTCGTCGACCTTGCCGAAGCCGAACCAGCTCTCCTTGAGGAAGTCGTTCAGCTCGATGCCGGCGTCGGTCAGCGACTCCTGGGTCGAGTCGGCGATCTCGGCGGTCAGCTGGTCCTTGACGTCCTGGGGCAGCGCGGCCTGCATGACGATCGGAGCGCCGGGGGCGAGCACGCGCTCGACCTGAACGAGGTCGCCCGACTCGATGAGCGGGTCGGCGTCGATGTCCTGCGCGAACCCGACCTGGCACTCGGTGCCCTCGGCCACCTTGGCGGCGTTCAGGTCGTGCGAGCCGCCCTCGGGGGCGATGATGTTCTCGTCGGCGACCTCGACACCGGCGCCGACAAGGCCGCCCATGGGCACGGCGAAGCCCGACGTCGACGTGGGGTTCACGAAGCAGATGGGCTCGTCGGCGAAGTCCGCGAGAGTGGAGCCGTCCCACTCGGGGTTGGCGATGGCGACCGAGTAGTAGCCGGGCTCGGCGCCCTCTTCGGTGATCTGCGCGCCGATGGGCTCGATCTCAGCGCCCGCCGCCTGCGACTGGTAGTACGTGAAGGCCGAGATCTGCGCCACGTCGATCTGACCCGAGGCGAGCCCCTGGACGACGGCGGTGTAGTCGGTGGCCGGGAAGAAGTCGACCGTCTTGCCGGTGATCTCGGCGATCCAGTCGGCGATCGGCTGCGCATCCTGGTCGGCGCCCTCGTGGTCGGGGAGCGTGGCGAAGACGATGGTGTTCTCGTCCTTCGCGAACGTGCCCTCGGTCGCGGGAGCCTCGGCGGCCGCGTCGCCGGCGGGGGTCTCCTCCGCGGCGGGGGTGGACGAGCAGGCGGCGAGTCCGAATGCGAGCGTGAGGCCCGCGGTCAGCGCGAGGCCGCGCTTCAGGGTGGTCTGCATGAGTACCTTCCGGGTATGTGGAATGCAGGAGGATGCCGGCCCGGGACGAGTCGAGCTGTATGGCCGACTCCGGCAACCTAGGGGGACTCCTCCCCATCCGCCTGTCGTGACGGTGGCCCGAAGGTGAACGAGCTGTGAAGGTCCGTCGCACGCGGCGCGGTGCGGGAATGCGCCGCGGTCCCTCGCCTCCTGTCGGACCGCTACGCTCAGAGCGCACCGCGCACAGCGCAGACCGAGGGGGAGCCGCATGACGTATCCGGATCAGCCGCCGCAGCATCAGCCGCAGTCGCTGCAGCCGCCGACGCAGCCGCAGTATGCGCCGTCGCAGCCGATGCAGGTGTACGCCCCGGCCTACCTCGTGCCCGCCGGACCCCGCAACAGCGGGACGGCGATCACGGCGATGATCCTCGGGATCCTGTCCTCCTTCCCGGTCTTCGTCTCGTGGATTCCGGTCATCGGATGGTTCACGCCCCTGCTCCCGCTCGCGGCGGTGATCTTCGGGCACATCGCGCTCGGCCAGATCCGGCGCGAGGGCCTCGGCGGCAAGGGGATGGCGGTCACGGGGCTCGTGCTCGGCTACATCTTCCTTGTGCTCACCGTGCTCTTCCTCGTGTTCGCGGTGGTTCTCGGGGCGTTCTTCCTCGCGGCCGCGGGGAGCGCCGGCAGCCTCAGCTGAGCGTCGCCGCCGACGTGCGCGTCAGCGAAGGGATCGGGCGATGAGGCGGGCCGCCTCCGGCGCGCGCTCGACGGGGAGCCGGGCGTAGCTCAGCACGATCGCCCCTGTCGACGTGCTCGAGTAGCGCTCCGGGCCGGCGACGAGCACGCCGGCTCGGGCCAGGGAGGCGGCGACCTCCTGAGCCCTCCCGGGGTCGCCCAGCGGAAGCGACAGATGAAGACCCGCCGCGATCCCGCCGACGACGGTCCCGGGCGATTCGCGATGCAGCGCCGCCACCAGAGCGTCGCGGCGCTCGCGGTATCTGTGACGCATCGCGCGGAGGTGCCGGTCGTACGCGCCGGACTCCATCAGCCGGGCGAGGGCGAGCTGATCCAGCGCGGACGGCAGCGCGTGCAGCGGAAGCACCGCGTCGACCGCCGGGCGCAGCTCGGGAGGGACCACCAGCCAGCCGAGTCGGAGCCCGGGAGCGAGGGTCTTGCTGACCGATCCGAGGTAGGCGACGCGGTGGCGATCCAGGCCGGCGAGCGCGCCGACCGGGCGCCGGTCGTAGCGGAACTCGGCGTCGTAGTCGTCCTCGATCACGAACGCGCCGTGCGCCGACGCCCAGGCGAGGAGCCCCCGCCGCCTCTCCGGTGACATCGCGGCCCCGGAGGGGAACTGGTGGGCGGGCGTGACGAGCGCGGCGTCCGCGCGGGGAAGCCCCTCGAGCACGAGCCCCTCCTCGTCGACGGCCCACGGCGTGATCCTCAACCCGCAGTCGCGGGCGACCGCGGGCAGCACCTGCCACCCTGGCTCTTCGACGACCAGCTCGGAGGCTCCCCGTGCGACGAGGGCGCGCGCGAGCAGCCTCACACCGGCCGCGGTGCCGAGGGTGATCACCACCTCATCCGGGCTCGCGCTGATGCCGCGCACGCGGCGGAGATAGCGGGCGATCGTGCGCCGCAGGGTCGGCATGCCGGCGGCGGCCGGGTACCCGAGCTCGTCGGTGGCTGCGGATCGTGCCGCGGCGACGTAGGCGCGCTGCCAGGCGGATCGCGGGAACGCGGAGAGATCCGGCTGGCCCGGTCTCAGGTCGAGGTGCGGCTGCGTGCCGCCGGGCGGCACGGAGGGGAGGTCATCCCGTGGTCCCGCCTGCGCCGCGGCCGCGCGCGCGACCGTGGTGCCGGCACCGCGCCTCGCCTCGAGGTAGCCCTCTGCCGTGAGCTGCTCATATGCCTCGACCACGACCCATCGCGAGACGCCGAGGTCGGCGGCGAGCGCGCGGGAGGCGGGCAGTCGTTCGCCGGGGGCAAGGCGGCCGGCGCGGATGGCGTCGCGAACCGCGGCCGCGGCGCGCTGGTGACGCGGCCCGTTCCGGCTCTCCAGGTCCAGGAACAGGCCGATATCCACCTGGCCCGCCGTGCTCATGGTCCGGATTATAGAGGCCCGATTGGTCTGTTGCCCCAGTCCATGGCGGACGAGAGTGGATGCGCAGAGGCCCGCGGTCGCGGGCCGGGACGGTCAGGAGGACTTATGGAGACACGCCCGTTCGGACGGTTGGGAACGGTCAGCGCGCTGTCGCTCGGCGGCGGCGGGATCGGCGGCGTCTGGGGCGCGACGGATCGCGCCGAGGCGATCGCCACCGTGCACGCCGCGCTCGACGGCGGCATCACCCACCTCGACGTCGCGCCGAGCTACGGCCCCGGCAGCGAATCCGAGGTGGTGGTGGGCGAGGCCCTGCGCACGTGGCGCGGCTCGCCCCCGCTCGTCACAACCAAGGTGCAGGTTCCCGACGACGAGGTGGCCGATCCGGTGGCGCGCATCGGCGAGAGCCTCACCGCCAGCCTCGAGCGCCTCGGCCTCGAACACCTCGACCTGCTGCTTGTGCACAGCCAGCTGCGGCGCCCCGGGGCCTCCGAGCCGACGAACAACATGATCGGCTGGGATCGGTGCGCCGAGCTCGTTGTGCCCGAGCTCATCCGGCTGCGCGACGCGGGCACCATCCGAGCCTGGGGCATCACCGGGCATGGCCACCCGGATGCCGTTCAGGCCGCGCTCGCCGCGCAGGAGCGGCCCGATGCGGTGCAGCTCGCGGTCAACGCGCTGGATCTCGCGGGCGACATGTGGATGTTCGGCGACGAGCCGCGGCCGGCGCAGGAGGAGGCCGTCGAGGCGGCCGGCGCGGCCGGCGTGCCGGTGATCGGCATCCGGGCGGTCGCCGCGGGAGCGCTGACGAGCGGCATCGATCGCGCCGTCGAGCCGGACAGCACCGTCGTCCGGGACTTCGCGCGCGCCGCGGGCTTCCGGGCGCTGGCCGCAGAGCTCGGGCAGACGCCCGAGGACCTCGCGCACCGCTGGGCGCTCACCGCGCCGGGGATCGCGACGGTCGTGCTCGGCGTCAAGAACCGCGCCGAGCTCGAGGCCTGCCTCGCGGCGGAGGCGCGTGGTCCGCTTGCTGCGGACGAGCTCGACGCGATCGAGCGGCTGAGGGCCCGGGTCTGACCCGGAAGCCCCGTGCCTCAGCCGATCGTGGGAATCGCGGCGAGCAGGCGGCGCGTGTAGTCGTGCTGGGGTCGCAGCAGCACATCCGAGGTCGTGCCGTGTTCGACGACGGCGCCGTCCTTCATGACGGCGACCGTGTCGCACAGGCTCTGGACCACGCCGATGTCGTGCGACACGAGCACGAGGGTGAGCCCGTCGCGCGCACGGAGCCCGGCGAGCAGCTCGAGGATCTGGGCGCGCACGGTGACGTCGAGCGCCGAGAGGGGCTCGTCGCCCACGAGCACGCGCGGGCGGTGCGCGATCGCCCGCGCGAGCGCGATGCGCTGGCGCTGCCCGCCCGAGAACTCGTGCGGGTACCGCGACGCCATCTCCGGTTCGAGGCCCACGTCGGCGAGCACCTCGCGCACCCGCGCCGCGTGGTCGCCGTCGACGCCGAGGGCCCAGAGCGGCTCGGCGACGATCCGCTCGACCGTCATCCGCGGATCCAGCGAGGCGTACGGATCCTGGAACACGATGCCGGTCTCGCGCCGCAGCCAGTGAAGCGAGCGGGCCGACGCCGCCGCGTCCACCGACCGCCCGTCGAACTCGACGGTGCCGGTGGTGGGCCGGTCGAGGCCCAGCAGCAGCCGGATGAGCGTGGACTTGCCCGATCCGGATTCGCCGATGACGCCCAGCGCCGACCCCTCGGCGACGTCGAGGTCGGTCGGGGTGAGGGCGACGTTCTCGCGGCGCGGCGAGAACAGCGTCTCGCGGGGGAGCAGGTAGCGGCGGCTCACCCCGCGCGCGCGGATCAGCGGTTCGCTCATGACGGAGCCCCTCCCGACGACGGCCGCCAGAGCGTCGCGGTCGCGTCGCGCAGCAGGCCCTGCGTCACGGGATGGGCGGGTGCCGACAGCAGCTGCGCGACCGGTCCCTCCTCGACGACGCGACCGTGTTCCAGCACGACCCCGTGCGTCGCGACCTGCGACAGCACGGCGAGGTCGTGCGTGATGAAGACCAGCGACATCCCGCTGTCGGCGACGAGCCCCAGCAGCAGCTGCAGGATCTCGGCCTGGATGGTGACGTCGAGCGCCGTCGTCGGCTCGTCCGCGATCAGCAGGCGGGGCTCGCAGGCGAGGGCCATCGCGATCGCGACGCGCTGACGCTGCCCGCCCGAGAGCTGGTGCGGGTAGCGTCGCACGATCGTCTCGGGGTCGGGAAGCCGCACCCGCCGGGCCTCCGTCACGGCGATGCGGCGCGCCTCCGCGCGGGAGACGTCGCGGTGGATCCGCACCGACTCGGCGATCTGACGGCCGACCGTCCGGATCGGGTTGAGCGCGGTCTGCGGCTCCTGGAACACGATGCCGAGCTCGTCGCCGCGGAGGGTCGCGAGCTCGCGGTCGCGCAATCCGATCAGCTCGCGCCCGTTCCACCGGATGCTTCCGTGCGCGGTCGCGCCGTCGGGGAGGAGGCCGAGGATCGCGAGCGCGGTGAGGGACTTGCCCGATCCCGACTCGCCGATCAGCCCGACGCGGGCTCCGTCCGGCACGGCGAAGGAGATCCCGTCGACGACGCGGCGGCCGCCGATCTCGATCGCGAGATCCTGCACCTCGAGCGTCACTTCGACTCGCTCCGCTCGCTCAGTACATCGCATGCAATGAGGAGCCTCCGGCACCGCATCATGCGACCACCCCCGGCGTCGTGTGGGGGATCGCGCGGGGGCCGTGCGAGGCCGCGTCGCGGCCGCGGAGGGTCGGATCCGTCGCCTCCCGCAGCGCGTCGCCGAGCAGGTTGAGGGCGAGCACGGTGAGCGTGATCGCCAGGCCCGGCCACACCACCGAGAGCGGGTGGATCTGCAGGTACTGCTGCAGCTCGGCGAGCAGCAGCCCCCAGGACGGCGACGTCACGGATGCGCCGAAGCCGAGGTAGGACAGCCCGGCCTCGGCGAGCACGGCGACCGCCATCGACCACGACAGCTGCACGATGAACACGGGCGCCACGTTGGGGAGCAAATGGGTGCGAAGGTTCTGCAGCGCGGTCAGCCCGGACGCCTGCCCCGCGAGCACGTAGTCGCTGCCGCGCACGCGCCGCAGCTCGGGGCGCGTCACGCGCGCGATGCTGACGCCGAACCCGATGCCGACCGACCACACGACGACCCAGAGCGATCCGCCCCAGACCGAGGAGATCATCATGGCGATCAGCAGGACGGGGAAGGCGATCAGGATGTCGATGAGCACGGCGACCGCCTCGCGCGTCCATCGCGGGGTCAGCGCGCCGAGCGCGGCGAGCAGGATGCCGACGGCCGTCGCGACGAGCCCGGCGCCGACCGCGACGAGGATCGTCGTGCGCGCGCCGACCATCAGCAGGCTCAGGATGTCGCGACCCGTTCCGTCGGTGCCGAGCAGGTGGGGCCAGCCGGGCATCCCCCAGCGCGCGGCGATGTCGACGCTCCTCGGATCGAAGGGCGTCCAGAACAGGGAGGCGATCGCGGTGATGCCGATGACGGCGACGGCGATCAGGCCGAACCGGCCGGTCGACAGGCGCCACAGGCGGGAGAGCGTGTTCATGCCGCCTCCCGCTGCCGGGGGTCGATCGCGTGGTGGACGAGGTCGACGACGAAGCCGATGAGCAGCACGAGGCCGGTGAGCACGAGCAGCTCGCCCTGCACCATCATCAGATCCCGGGCTCCGACGTCCGTCGCCAGCATCCGGCCGATCCCCGGCAGGTTGAACACCTGCTCGATCACGACCGCGCCGACCACGATTCCCGCCACCTGAAGCCCCAGGACCGTGACGATGGACAGGCCGACCGAGGGAAGACCGTGCCGGATGAGCGACTGGGTGCGGGTGAGCCCCTTCGCGGCTCCCGTGCGGACGAAGTCCTGCCCGATGGCCTGCAGCGTCGCGCTGCGGACGAACCGCATCAGCATCGCACCCTCGACGATGCCGATCGTCAGTGCGGGAAGGATGAGCGAGCGCAGCGCGAGGTCAGGGGTGCGCCAGCCGGATCGCGGGAACCCCTGCGCGGGAAGCCAGCCCAGCACGACCGCGAACAGCACGGCGAGCATCATCCCCGCCCACACCACCGGCACCGCGGCGAGCGCCTGCGAGGCGACGCTGAGGGCGGTGCCGTCGGCGCGGCCCCGGCGCACGGCCGAGAGCACGCCGAAGGGCACCGCAATCAGCAGCGCGACGAGCATCGACAGGATGCCGAGCGGCACCGTGACCTGGGCCTTCTGCCACAGCTGATCGGCGACCGGGGCACCCGTCAGGAGGGACGAGCCCAGGTCACCGGTCAGCACGCCGCCGATCCAGGACAGGTACTGCTCCGGAAGCGGCCGGTCGAGGCCCAGCTGCTCCCGGATGGCGGCGACCTGCGCGGCGGATCCCTGCGTCCCCGCGATGAGCTGTGCGACGTCGCCCGGAAGCACGCGGAGCACCGTGAAGATCAGCGCGCTCGCCACGAGCAGGCCCACCGCGAGGAGGACCAGCCGCGTGAGCAGGTAGCGGATCATGCGATGCGGGTCATGCGGAGCGCGTCACCGGTTCCGCGTCACTCGGTCGCCAGCGTGACGGCCGAGAGGTCGATGCGCGACGTGGTCGAGTCGACGGGGAAGCCCTCGACGCCGGGGCCCACGGCCGTGATCTCGTCCGCCACATACAGCCAGTCTGCCGCGTGGTCCTCGGACACGATGCGGGCCGCCTGCGCGATGAGCTCGGCCGATTCGGCCGGGTCGACGGCGGCGATCGCCTCGGCGTACAGCTCCTGCACCTCGGGGTTGTCGTACCCGAAGTAGTAGCCAGGGTTCGCGTAGTTGGCGAAGTCGCGGGGCTCGGCGTGCTCGACGAAGCTCAGCTGGTAGTCCTTGTTCGTGTACACGTCGTCGATCCACGTGGAGAACTCGACGGTGTTGACCTTCAGCTCCACGCCGATGTCGTGGAACGCCGAGACGAGGTAAGTCGCGATCGTTGTGCTGTAGTGGTTCGGGATCGTCAGCTCGAGCGTCAGGTCGTCCTGGCCGGCGTCGGCGAGCAGCTGGCGGGCCGCCTCGGGGTCGTAGTCGGCGACACCGGCGAGATCCTCGTAGCCGGGGTCGAGCTCGGGCACCGGGCCGTAGAGGACGGTGCCGCCGCCGAGGGCCTCCACGAGCGCGTTGTGGTCGATCGCGCGGCGCAGCGCCTCGCGCACGCGCACGTCGTCGAAGGGCGCCACGGCGTTGTTGAACGCGAGCGTGCCCTCGGAGGTGGAGCGGCCGCGCGTGACCGAGAACCCGTTCACGCCCTCGATCTCGGGCGCGAACTCGGGAAGGATCCGGTTGAAGACATCGACGCTGCCGTCGAGCACCGCGTTCAGGGCCGCGGTGGGGTCGGGGATGTACGAGACCTCGACGGCCGCGACACCGCTAGCCTCGCCCCAGTACTCGTCGAAGCGCGTCAGGGTCGCGCCCACGCCCTTGGTGAAGTCGTCGAGGCGGAAGGGCCCGGTGCCGTTGGCGGCGGTGCGAAGGTCGGTCTCGTCGCCCTCGTCGAAGACCAGACCCGCGGGCCCCGTGAGCCAGAAGAGGAGGTTCTGGTCGGGGGCATCGAGCGTCAGCACGACGGTGTGCTCGTCCGGGGCCTCGACCGAGACGACGTGCGCCAGCTCGGCGTGACCGCGCAGCGCCTCGTCCTCGCGCACGGCGTTGTAGCTGGAGACGACGTCGGAGGCGGTGAGGTCGCCGCCCCCGTGGAACTTCACACCCTGGTTCAGCGTGAACGTGTACTGCAGGCCGTCGGGGGAGACCTCGTACTCGGTCGCGAGCGACGGCACGATCTCGTTCTCGGCGGTGCGGGCGACGAGACCCTCGTAGACGTTGTCGATCAGGATCTGCTCGAGCGCGACGCCCGCCGTGTGGCGGATGTCCATGTTCTCGGGGGTCAGCGGGATGCCCAGGCGCAGGGTCGCCTGGGGCTCGGGCTCGCCCGTGGGGCCGACGGTCGTCGGGGCCGTCGTGCAGCCAGCGAGGGCCGCCGCGACGACGGCGAGGCCCGCGACCGCGAGGCGGCGGGGGCGGCGGGTGAAGAAGCTGTGCATTGTGTCCTCTCGGAGCGGGCGGCGCTCGGGTGCGCCGTGCGGATCGCCGGTCAGGCCGGATCCGCGGTGGGGTCAGCCGCGGCGGCGCCGAGGGGCGCTGCGACGGTGGTCGGGGGAAGCGAGGGGCCGGCGGCGCGCAGCGCCGACGAGATCAGTGCTGCGAGGGCGCCCGGGGCGACCTCCTGCACGTTGTGCGGGGCATCCAGCTCGACCACGGCGGCGCCCGGGAGCCGGTGCGCGAACTCGGCCGCCGCCTCGTCGTCGATGTAGCCGCGCGTGGCGCGCACGAGCGTGAGGGGCGCGGCGACCGACGCGAGGTCGTCCCACGAGCTGTCGTCGACGAGCGGGGCCGGCGAGCCCTCCGCGGGGGCCGCGAGGGCCTGCTGGGCGAGGCGTGCGAAGTGGTGCTTCCACTCGACGCGTCCATCCGCGCGCACGCGGGTGTTGTGGAAGACGCCGCGGCGGGTGTCCTCGAGCGTGCCGCCGAGCCCGAATGCCGTGGCGCGCTCGACGACCGCCTCGCGCGAGTCGAACACCGTCTCCTCGTAGAAGCGGCGCAGCTCGGCCGAGCCGCTGCCGCCCGCCGCGCCCGGCGTGATGTCGATGAGCAGCAGCGCCGCGACGAGGTCGGGGCGCTGAGCGGCGACCGCGGCCGCGGTGAGGCCGCCGAGCGAGTGACCGACGAGCACCACGGGCCCGGCCGTCCAGGCCTCGATGCCGCGGATGACGTCGGGGGCGAGGGTGCGGGGCCGGTAGTCCGCGTCGTCCCGCCAGGAGGAGTCGCCATGCCCGGGGAGGTCGACCGCCAGCACGGCCTCTCCGAGGGAGAGGGAGGTGGTGTCCCAGGTGTGGGCGTTCAGACCCGCACCGTGCAGCAGCACGATCCGCGGCCGCTGCGTGCCGAGGCGCACCGCGCTGAGCGCGCGTCCATCCGGCAGATCGAGCCGGAGGCGCTCCGCGGCGGGGACGGCCGTTCCCAGGTGGGCGGCCTGACCCGGCAGATAGGAGAACTCATCGCGCGCGTCATCCGCCATGGCGGCGGCGGGAGTCTCGGTCACGAGGGCGGCTTCCGGTCGGAGGAGGGCGACGCCGGATGCGCCGCGCGGGTCCCATTGTGCCGCCGATTCGGCGACACGGGGAAATCGCGGATCGATGTGCGCAAATGCGCGGCGGAAATCTGAGCAGATCCGCCTTTCGTTCGAAAGAAGAGCGTGCACTCTGATCCGGAGGCGCTTTCGTGCCAGGGTCCATCCTGCTCGATAGGGTGTCAGCATGGCCCAGCCGCGCGTGCATCTTTCGAAGTCGGAGCCGACCGCGTACAAGGCACTCGATGCCTTCTCGCGCGAGGTCGGCCGCATCGCCAAGGAGAACGGCGTCGACGATCGGCTGAAGGAGCTGGTGCTGCTTCACTGCTCGCAGCTGAACTCCTGCGCGTACTGCACGCGCATCCACTCCGACCGCGGCCTCGCCGCCGGCATCGGCTACGACGATCTCGCCCAGCTTCCCGTGTGGCGCGAGTCGGGGGTGTTCACCGAGCGCGAGCGCGCGGCGCTCGAGCTCGCCGAGGCCTACACGTTCATCCACCGCGGCGGCATCCCCGACGACGTGTACGACCGCGTGGGCGCCGTGCTGAGCGAGAAGGAGTACCTCGGGGTCAGCTGGCTCGCCATCTCGATCAACGCGTTCAACCGGGTCGTCATCGCGGGACGCTACCCGGTGCCGCCGCGCGAGGGCGGCGCGGCCGCTCCCGCGACGCAGGCGTGAGGGGCGGGCGATGAGTCTTGTGCCCGGCGCGGTCAACTTCCGCGACATCGGCGGTCTGCCGGCGGGCGGATCGCGCACGCGCTCGGGCGTCCTCTACCGCTCGGGCAACCTCGCCGGCGTCGACGAGGTCGGCGGAGTGGCCTTCCGGGAGCTCGGGGTGCGGCGGGTCATCGATCTGCGCTCCGACGACGAGGTCGCGCACGCGCCGAGCCGGGTGGGGGATGTGGAGACCCTCCGCGTGCCGCTGTTCCTCGGCTCCGTCACCTCGTTCTTCGTCGAGGACATCTCGCTCGCGCAGATGTACCGCGCGCTGCTCGAGCGCTCGGGCGATCGCCTCGTCACGGCCATCCGGGGCATCCTCGGGGCCGAGCCCGTCGTCATCCACTGCACGGTCGGCAAGGATCGCACCGGCATCACGGTCGCGCTCGCGCTCGCCGCGGCCGGGGTGGACGAGGACGCGGTCGTCGCCGACTACGCGCTCACCGAGCAGAACCTCCCCGCCTGGCGCGGCGACAGGATGCTCGCGCGGATCCGCGAGGCCTACCCCGACGCGAAGCACCTCGAGGAGCTCGCCACGAAGTCGCCGGCGCCGGTGATGCGCGACGTGCTCGCGCAGGTGCGGGCCGAGCACGGCTCCGCCGGCGACTACCTGCGCGCGCACGGCATGACCGACGACGAGCTCGCCCAGCTGCGCCGGACCCTCATCGAGGCGTGACTCCCGCCCTCCGAGGGTGAGGTAAGGCAACCCTCAAAAGGGCGTAGACTGGGGGCATCATGACCTCCGTCGACCAGCGCCTCCCGGGTACCCGCGGCGAGCACAGCGCCTCCGCCTGCCGGGCCTCGCGTCACACGCGCGTGCAGCACCTCGTGACGGCCGACGAGCACTCGCTCGGCGACCTCGAGCTCCTGCTGACGACGCTGCCGTTCTGCGCCACCGGCCGGATCTTCATCGAGGTCCCCGACGCCGGCTGGATCGCCGAGGTCGAGGCGCCGCCGCGCATGGTCGTCACCTGGCTCGACCGCTCCGCGCGCTCGGGAGCGCCCGGCACCGGCCGCTCGTGCGCTGCCGGCGCCGCCCTCACGCGCGCCGTTACGGCGTGGGCCGACGAGATGATGTGCGACGAGGACGACCGGACCCAGGTCGATCTGCTCGGCGGGTTCCTCGGCACGGCCGACATCGCCGATCACCTGACCGAGCGCCTCGGCGTCGCGCCCGAGCGCATCCGCACGCCTCAGCGCTTCGGGATCTTCGCCGACCGCTGAGCCCTCGCGCGGACCTTCGGGATCAGCGCGTGCGCACGTAGCCGCCGGCGCGGAGGCCCGCGGCGATCTCGAACCGGTTGCGCAGGGCGTCGCGACCCGCGAGCAGGTAGAGCAGCGGCATCAGGAAGCCATACCGACGCCACTGCGCGCGGTGGACCGCCTCGTGGGCGAGCAGCCGGTCGGTCACCGGGGCATCGCCGGTGAGGAAACAGCCGCCGACGCACACCCCGCCGCGCGGGAAGGCCCACGCCGGAAGACCGCGGAACACCCACAGGCCGGCGCGGCGCTCGACGGGCCCCGTGCTCCACAGCGTGCCCCAGATCCAGCCGATCGCCGTGCCCCACCAGTAGCCGACGAGGCTGAGCGGCGAGTCGAGCAGGAAGCCGGGGATGAACCGGTCGATCCGGTCGCCCGTGCGCAGCGCGCGTTCCGCGCGGGTCCGGATGCCCTCCGGCAGTGCCGCCAGCTCGGCATGTGGGTGCCGTGCGGCGAGATCCACGCGCATCACGCGAGCGCCCCGATGATGCGCAGGATGGCGCCCATGTCCTCGACGGCCGCCGCCGGCGTCTGCGGCGTGAAGCCGGCGACGGTGGCGCCGGCGAGCGGCAGGTGTGCGCGCACCGCGCCGATCGCCGCGACGAGAGCGGCCGGGGTCACCCCGAACGGCTCGGGGGACGAGACGCCGGCGATGTCGGCGGGGTCGAGCACATCCAGATCGACGTGGATGTAGACCCGGCTCGCGCCGGTCGCCGCGACCGCGGCGACGAGCGCCTTGGGGTCGGTGAGATCCGACGGGGCGAGCGTCGTGATCGCGGAGTCGGCGAGCAGCTCGTCCTCCTCAGGATCGAGCATGCGCACCCCCGCCAGCACCACGCCGCCGGGCGCCACGGCGCCATCCGGAAGCGTGAGCCCTGCCGGACCCTGGCCGATCACGGCGCGCAGCGCCATGCCGGCGTAGGCGCCGCTCGGGGATGTGTCCGGCGTGTGGAGGTCGGCGTGCGCGTCGAACCACACCACCGCGAGCGGCCCGTCGTCCCGCGCGGCCGCGTGGCCGATCGCGGCGACCGAGACCGAGCAGTCGCCGCCCACCACGATCGCGGGGGCGGGGACGTCGTCCAGCGCGGCGGTCAGCGCCTCGCGGGTGCGGATGAGCGCGCTCGCCCGCAGCACGCCGGTGCCGAGCGGCTCACCGGCCTCGAGGGGCACCTCGACGAACGTGCAGGCCGACCGCGGCAGGTCGCCCGCGATCGCGTCCGTGCCGTCGATGTGCGCCATCGCGCGCGAGGACGGCGACCCCTGCCACTGCGGCACAACGACGAAGCGAGCCATCACCCCATCCTGCCGTGGATCGGTCGGAAAGGTGGCGGGAAACGGCAGAGGCCGCACCCCGAGCGGGCGCGGCCTCTGCGGCGGGACGGGATTACTGGCCGAGCTGGCCCTGCGGCTGGCCGCCCGACTTGAGCTGGGCAAGGCGCGCCTCCACCTCGGTGAGCTCGCCGAGGTCCTCGAGGCTCTCGAACTGGGCGTCGAGGCTCGACGCGGCGAGCTCCTGCTGGCCGGCGGCACGTGCCTCGACGCGGCGCACCTTCTCCTCGAAGCGGCCGAGCTCGCTTGTCGGGTCGAGCACGTCGATCGACTTGACCGCGTCGACGACGCGGGTCTGGGCCTCGGCGGTCTTCTGGCGGGCCAGCAGCTCGCTGCGCTTGCCGCGCAGCTGCTCGAGCTTGACCTTCATGCCGTTGAGGCCGGTCTTGAGCTTCTCGACGACCTCGTTCTGGGCCTCGAGCTGCGGCGCGGTGGCCTTGACCTCGTTCTCGGCCGAGATCTGACGCTGCAGCGCCACCTTGGCGAGGGCGTCGAACTTGTCGGCGTCGACGGTGTCGCCCGACGCGCGCAGCTCGTCGGCCTTGCGGCTGGCGGCGATGGCCTTGTTGCCCCACTCGACCGCTGCCTGCTTGTCCTCGGCGTGGTCGCGCTCGAGCAGACGCAGGTTGCCGATGGTCTCGGCGATCGCGGCCTCGGCGTCGGCGATGTTGTTGGTGTAGTCGCGCACGAGCTGGTCGAGCATCTTCTCCGGGTCCTCGGCCTGGTCGAGGATGGCGTTGATGTTCGCCTTCATGAGCGTCGAGATGCGCCCGAAGATTGACTGCTTTGCCATGATGTGCCTTTCGTCTGGCGTGGGTGGTTCGTTGGATCGAGGGCTCGATGGTGAGTCTAGAAGCGCCGGCCGCCGGAGCGCCCGGACGATCTGCTGCTCGACGAGGATCGGGAGGATCCTCCGCTGAAGGAGGAGCGGGACGACGACCGCGACGACCAGGAGGAGCGGGACGACGATCCGCCCCATCCGGACGACGACCCGCCGCCGCCATCGCCGTCGCCGCCGAACGCGCCCGAGAGCGCGCCGACGACGGCGCCGCCGAGGATGAACAGCACGACGAGGCCGGCGCCCGACCCGTCCTCGTCGCCCAGGACGCCGAGCCCCGCGAAGAACCCGGCCGCGCCGCCGCTGAGCGCGCCGATTCCGGCCTTCATCGCGGTGCCCGACTCGTCGGGATCCGTCGCGTACGACCGGATGGACGGACGCGGACGAGACGGAGTGCGGGAGGCCGCGAAGGCCCGCGCCTCACCGGCGAGCCGCTGCACCTTCTGCGCGAGGGCAAGGGCTGAGCGCGCGTGGTTCGCCTGCGCCGCGGAGTCTCGCGCGGCCTTCCAGCCGAGGGCGAGCTCCTCCCGCGCAGAGCGGAGCGTCGACAGCCCCTCGACCGTCAGCTGACCGGGACGTGCCGCGACGGACGCCTCGGCCGCGCGGACCGCGGCATCCGCCCGGTCGATGTCGCGGGTGCTCGGCGCCGGGGCAGGGGAGCCGATGGCCGGCGCGCCGGATCCGACCGCGGGCGCGTCGACCGCGACCGACGCGGCGAACGCGGTGACGGCCGCGTGGAGCTCCGCCACCTCGGCGAGGTCGCGCTCGACCTCGTGCACGGCGGTGGAGATGGCGGTCGCCTTCCGCGAGGCCGCGGCTTCATGAAGCCGGGCGAGCCACTGGTCGGCGTGCTCCAGCTGATCGCGCATCTGCTGGGGGTCGTCCGCGATGGCCGTCAGCCGCTCGCTAGGCACCAGCGTGCCCAGGCCGGCGAGCTTCGCCTCCGCCGCGGCCACAAGGGAGTTCGCGTCCGTGCGGGCCTTCGTGAGGCGCTCGAGCGTCGTCGCGGCATCCTTCGCGAGCCCCCGCAGCTCTGCGAGCTTGCGCGTGCGCTCCTTCAGCGAGCGGTCGACCTGACCGCACAGGGCGAGGATCTCGTCGGTCCAGGAGCGTGTGTCGGCGTCCGAGTCCTCGGTCGCATCCTCCAGCTGCCGTTGCAGCTCGAACGCGCGGTCGAGCTTGGTGCGCCCCTCGGCCAGCACGGCGGAGAACTCCGCGGTCGCCTCCTCGCCGAACTCGGCGGTGACGAAGCCGAGCTCCTGCTCGCTCGTGCGCAGGGCCTCATCCGTGCGCACGAGGGTGATCGACGCGCGCTTCTTCTGACCCTCGAGCGTGCGCAGCTCGAGGGCGCGGGCGGCCTTGCGGCGGCCGAGCAGCACAAACTGCACGATGAGGAAGACCACGAGCGCGAGCCCCGCGAGCCCGAGAGCCCACACCCACCACGGCAGGGGCACCTCGTCGAACTCGGCCGCGGCGTAGTCGACGCCGCCCGCCCAGTCCTCGTCGGCGAAGTAGCCGGAGCCCACGCCGTCCTCGATCTCGAGCACGCGCTCCTCGGACAGCGGCCCGCCGCCGTCCTCCTCGTACTCGGCCGAGATCGCGACGGCGCGGCCCTCCGTCGCGACCGCGAGCAGGTACTGATCCGGGGCGAGATTGTTGAGCTGCGCGGTGCGATCGGCCCACTGCAGCGCGTTCGACGGGTCCTCGAAGTCGTCGACGAAGACGACGTACAGCTCCGGCCGGTCGTCCTTCTCGGCGAGGGCGGCGAGGCGATCCTCGAGCCGGCGCTCCTCCGTGGCGGTCAGGACGCCCGCGCGGTCGGTGACGTGGTCGGACTCGAGCTCTTCGGGCTCGGCGCCCGCAGCGGCGAGCGGCGCGAGCGTGAGGGCGCCCGCGAGCACCGCCGCACAGGTCGCCCGTCGCATCAGAAGCGCCCGCCGCCCCGGCGACCGCTGCGACCGCCGCCGAACCCGCCGCCCATGCCGCCGCCGCGGGAGGAGCGTCCGCGCCCGCCGCCGAGCATGCCGCCGAGGCTTCCGCCGAGTCCGCCCCCGAGCCCGCCGCCCCAGCCGCTGGATCCGGAGCGCGACGAGCCACCGCCCATGCCACCGCTGATCAGACCGCCGATGAGGCCGCCGACGAGCCCGTCGACCATTCCGCCGCCGCTGCGTCCGCCACCGAGCATCCCGCCGCCGAGCATCCCTCCGCCCATGCCGCCGCCGAGTCCGCCGCCCCAGTCGGCCGACTGCACGTCGGCCTGCGCGAGGCGGCTCGCCTCGGACGCGAGCTGCAGGGCGCGCTGCGCCCGCTGCAGGGCCTGCGCAGGATCCCCCGTCTGCAGCGCCTCCGCGCGGGCGAGCTCGGCGCCGGCCTCCGCGAGCCGCGTGCGGGCCTCGGCGCCGACCGCGCCTCGCCGGGAGGCGATGAACTCCTCGGCCCCGGTGACCTGGCTGCGCGCCTGCAGCAGGGTCTGCCCCAGCATCTGCTGCGCGCGCTGCGCGTTGCCCACGACGCCGTCGATCTGCTCGTTCGCCTGCTGCAGGGCGGCGAGCAGGCCCTGCGGGCTGCGCGACGACCCCGAGAGGTTCTCCGAGGCGCGCGCGACGGCCTGCTCGGTCGCGGCGATCGCGGCGGCGACGTCCCCGGTCGCCGGCAGCGTCCTCGCCCGCGCGAGGTCCTGCTGCAGGTCGGCGACGAGCGCCGCCGCCTGCTGCTCGGCGGCCCCGAGCGTCGCGCCGAGGTCGGCCAGTGCCTTCTCGAGCGCCGCGGACTGCGCGATCGCCTGCTCGGCCGCGCGGATCGCGACCGCCGCCTCACCGCCGTCCCCGGCACCCACGAGCTGCTCGGCCTGGGCGATCTGCTCGTCCGCGAAGGCGAGCCGCGCCTCGATCTGCGCGGGGTTGTCGGCGACGGTCGCCAGGGCGTCGGGCGCGTAGCGGCCCTGCAGGTCGGCGAGCGCGGTCGCCGCGCGCGCCGCCGTGCCGTCGGCCGCCGCCCGTCGGCGCTGCGCCTCGCCCAGGGCGGCCGGAGCGTCCTGCTCGATGCGGCGCAGCTCGGTGAACGCCGCCTGCTTCTGATCCAGCGTCGTCGCCGCCGCCTCGCAGAGCCGGATGATCTCGGCGTTCCACGCGCGCACATCCTGCTCGGAGTCCTTCTCGTGGTCATCGAGGCGCTGCTTGAGCTCGAACGCCTGCGCGAGGTTCGTCTTCGCGTCCTGCAGCGCCTTCTCGAACTCGCCCGTCGCCTCGGTCCCGAACTGCGCGACGGCGAAGCCGAGCTCCTGCTCGCTCGCGCGCACCGCGTCGTCCGTGGCGACCAGCGCCGACGCCGCGCGTCGCGCGATCTCCTCGGTCGTCAGCTCGGGAGCGATCACGGGCCCGCTGCCCGGCGCGGCGGTCTCGCCCTTGCGGCGCCGGGTCAGCGCCCAGGCGGTGCCGCCGATGGCCGCGACTCCGACCGCGCCGCCGATGACCCAGGGGAGTGCCGAGCCGCCTGCTCCGCCGTCACTGAAACCTTCCGCCGCGGCGTCCACTGCCGCCGCCCAGTCGTCGGTGCCGATCGCCTCCCCGACGCTCGTCTCGATCTGGCCGAGGCGGGCATCCGAGACGGGGCCGCCCTCCGGTGCCGAGATGAACAGCGCGCGCCCCTCGGTCGAGATGGCAAGGAGGTACTGGTCCTCGCCGAGCTGATTGAGGACCGCGGTGTCGTTCGCCCACGCCACCCGGTCGGTGGGGTTCTCGAAGGTGTCGACGTACACGACCCACAGGTCGAGTCCCGTGTCGGCCGAGAGCTGCTCGAGCCGCTGCTGTGCCGCGGCCTCCTCGGCGTCGCTGAGGACGTCGGATCCGTCGAACACGTAGCCCGAGCCGAGCTCCACGGGCTCCTCGGCGGAGGCGGGCAGCGCTCCGAGCATCGACGCCGACACGAGCCCCAGCACGGCGAACCCGCGCAACGCCATCGTTCCCCGCGCTCGCATCGCGCAACCCCCTCCAGGCCGAGCCTCGGGATCGGATCGGCCGTCGGTCACGATCCTATGCACCTGGCGGCATGTGCAGAAGGGGAGTTCGGCGCGGCGCTGTTCGCGCTGCGCGGAAGCGAGGCGGCGCGCCCCGTCGCTCAGGGCGTGGCGCCGCCGGCTCCGTAGGCTGGGACGGATGGACGACCGATACGGAACCGACGTGCTGGCGAAGGGCTGGCAGACCCGGGGCGCGAAGCAGGTGCCGAAGGTCCCGGCGGAGATCGACCTCGTCGTCGAGGTCGCGGTCGACGGCTTCTGCGGCGCGATCACCCGGCGCGAGGCCGGCACCGTCGAGCTCGAGGACTTCAAGGGGCGTCGCCGCATCTTCCCGATGGGGCGCGGCTTCCTCATCGACGGCGAGCCGGTCGAGCTCGTCGTGCCGCAGGCGCAGCCGCAGGGCCGCCGACGCACGGCATCCGGATCCTTCGTCGTCGATGACCAGCGGGCGCGCGTCGCGCTGCCGCACCGCATCCTCGTCGAGGGAAAGCACGACGCCGAGCTCGTCGAGAAGGTGTGGGGCGCGGACCTGCGGGTCGAGGGCGTCGCGGTCGAGTTCCTCGAGGGCGTCGACAAGCTCCCCGAGCTGCTGCGCGACGAGCCGCCCGGACCGGGCCGCCGCTACGGCGTTCTCGTCGATCACCTCGTGCCCGGGTCGAAGGAGCAGCGGATCGCCCGCGCGCTCGAGCAGGGACCGCACGGCGCGCACATGCGGATCGTCGGGCATCCGTTCATCGACGTCTGGCAGTGCGTCAAGCCGGCCTCGGTCGGCATCAGGGCCTGGCCGGAGGTGCCGAAGGGCGAGGACTGGAAGAAGGGCGTCTGCCGCCGCCTCGGCTGGCCGCACGCCGAGCAGGCCGACACCGCCCGCGCGTGGCAGCACATCCTGTCGAAGGTCACGACCTTCCGCGACATCGAGCCGACGCTGCTCGGCCGCGTCGAGGAGCTGATCGACTTCGTCACGACGCCCTGACGGCACCCAGTCGTCGGATCGGCCGCTCGGTCGTCGGATCCACGGGGCGGGTGGGGCACGCGAGGCTCACGAATGACATCGCGCCCCGGCGCACCCGGCGACTGGGCGGCGCCACCGACCACCGGGCTCGGGGTCGGTGCCGGCGTCAGGGGGAGCGGGACGGATGCGCGCGTGTCGGGCGCACGAGAGGACATCCGCCCCGCGTCCCCTGAACGCGGGACAGGATGAGCGCAGCGCGACCCGGCAGCGCCCCGGCGGGCGTGCCGGAGCCGCGCCGCCTACGCTTGAGGGATGCCCGAAGACCTTCCCGAGCCCGCGCCGACGTTCCGCACGAAGCCCGTGTCGTTCGTGCGGCGCAGCGGCCGGATGTCGGAGGCCCAGGAGCGCGCGTGGAGCGAGCTCGCCCCCTTCTACCTCTTCGACGTGCCGCGGGATGTCGCCTCGACGTCCGTGCACGCGGACGCGCGCCTCGTTCCCGCCGACGTGTACCGCCGCGAGGCCCCTCTGACGGTGGAGATCGGATCCGGCCAGGGACACGCGATCGTCGCGGCCGCGACGGCGCATCCCGAGCGGGACTTCCTCGCCGTCGAGGTGTTCCGGGCGGGCCTCGCGCGCACGATGCTCGACGCCGACCGCGCCGGGGCGAGGAACCTGCGCCTCGTGGAGGCGAACGCGCCCGAGGTGCTCGAGACCCTGCTGCCCGAGGCGTCCGCGGACGAGGTCTGGGTGTTCTTCCCCGACCCGTGGCACAAGAGCCGCCACAACAAGCGCCGCCTGGTCAAGGAGGGGTTCGGCGCGATCGCGGGCCGGGCCCTGCGTGACGGCGGCGTGCTGCGCCTCGCGACCGACTGGGAGGACTACGCGCTGCAGATGTGCGAGGTGCTCGACGCCGAGCCCGAATTCGAGCGCGCCTTCGACGGCGACTGGGCGCCGCGTTTCGACGGCCGCGTCATGACCGCGTTCGAGCGCAAGGGCCTGAACAAGGGGCGCGAGATCCGCGACCTCGCCTACCGCCGCGTGGCCCGGGCCTGACATGGCCCGCACGCACGGCACCCACGCGACGCGCGTCGATCCGCTCGTCCTCGCCGGCGCGCTGCTCGTGTGCCTGTCGGCGCCGGCGTTCTACGTCCTGCGGATCTGGTGGCTCGGGGCCATCCTCCTTGTCGCCGGACTCGCGGTGGCGGTCGTCGCGGATCGCCGGGATCCGGACGGCATCCGTCGCGAGGTCGGCCTCACGCGCGACCTGTCGCTCATCGCTGCGGGGCTGCTGATCGTCAGCTCCATGTCGCTCGAGGCGAAGCTCGACAACCTCTCGATCCTGCGCTTCGGTCTGGTGCTCGGCGGGGCCGTCGCGGTGCCGTATGTGATCTCGCGTTTCGTCTACCGGGATCACGCGATCCGGTTCCCGTGGCGCGGCGGCGGGCGCTGGGGGCGGCTTCAGTGGGGCTGGCTCGTGGCGGTGCTCGCGCTCGGGTGGCTCATCCTGCCGTTCTATTTCATCTCCAGCGGCGTCTACCTGAACTGGCCGGTCGTCGACACCCCGGATCTCATCGCCCGGCTGTTCGTCGGCGTCGGCGCCGTCGGCATCTGGGACGAGCTGTTCTTCATCTGCACGGTGTTCGCGCTGCTGCGGCGGCACCTTCCCGACGTGGCGGCCAATCCGCTGCAGGCGATCGTGTTCGTCTCGTTCCTGTGGGAGCTCGGCTATCGCGAGTGGGGGCCCCTGCTCACGATCCCGTTCGCGCTGCTGCAGGGACTGATCTTCCTGCGCACGCGATCGCTCGCGTACGTGGTGACCGTGCACCTGCTGTTCGACGCGGTCGTGTTCGCCGTGCTCGTCCACGGACACAATCCCGGCCTGCTCGACGGCCTGTTCCTGGTCTGATCCGGGGCGACGCGTCCCTGGTTGACTGAGGGGATGAGCTTCCCGCCGCCGCCCACGCACCTCACCCGCCCCGATCTGTCCGGTCGCTTCGGCATGGTGGCCTCGACGCACTGGCTGGCGAGCTCGAGCGCCCAGGCGGTGCTCGAGCGGGGCGGCAACGCGTTCGACGCGGCAACGGCGGCGGCGTTCGTGCTGCACGTGGTCGAGCCGCACCTGAACGGGCCGGGCGGCGACATGACGGCGGTCTTCGCCACCGCCGACGACCCGACCCCCGTGGTGCTGATGGGCCAGGGACCGGCACCCGCGGCGGCGACGATCGCGCACGTCCGTGCCGAGGGTCTCGACCTCGTGCCCGGCGCCGGGGCGCTCGCCGCGGCCGTGCCCGGAGCGGTGGACGCCTGGCTCCTGCTGCTGCGCGACCACGGCACCTGGGCCCTCGGCGACGTCCTCGAGTACGCGATCGACTATGCCCTCGGCGGGCATCCCGTCCTGCGGAACGTCTGCACGACGATCGGCCAGGTCGAGCAGCTGTTCCGCGAGCACTGGACGACGTCGGCGGATCGCTGGATGCCGGAGGGCCGGATCCCGCAGCCGGGCGAGATCGTCTTCTCGCGCACTTACGGCGGGCTGCTGCGCGAGCTTGCATCGGCCGCGGCGGGTCTCGCCCGCGAGGCGGGGATCGATGCCGCGCGGGCGCTGTGGCGCGAGCGCGTGGGCCGCGCGGCCGAGGACTTCGCGCGCACCCCGCACCGGCACTCCGACGGCGCGGACCACGCCGGCGTGATCACGGCACAGGATGTCGCCGCGTTCGAGGCGTCGTGTGAGCCGGCGGTCTCGATCGAGTTCCGCGGCCACACGATCGCGAAGACCGGGCCGTGGGGACAGGGGCCGGTGCTGCTGCAGGCTCTGCAGATCCTCGACGGCTTCGACGACGCCCGGCTCGACCCGTCCACCGAGATCGGCGCGCACACGATCCTCGAGGCGTTGAAGCTCGCGCTCGCGGATCGCGACGCCTGGTACGGCGAGGACGTCGACCCGGAGCTGCTCGCCCATCTGCTCTCGGAGGAGTACGCGGCGGAGCGCCGGGCGCTGATCGGCGACGCCGCCTCCCATGAGGTGCGTCCGGGGACGGTGCCGGGTCGGCCGGAACCGCACCTTCCTCTGCTGCGCGAGACCTACGAGCCGGGAGTGGGCGGGGTGGGGGAGCCGACGCTGAAGGTCGACGCACTCGAGACCGATGCGCGGGGCGTCACGCGCGGCGACACCTGCCATCTGGACGTCGTCGATCGCTGGGGCAACATCGTCTCGGCGACGCCGTCTGGCGGCTGGCTGCAGTCATCGCCCGAGATCCCGGAGCTCGGCTTCTGCCTCGGCACACGGCTGCAGATGTCCTGGCTCGACGAGCGGTCGCCGTCGCGCCTGCGGCCGGGGAGACGCCCGCGCACGACTCTGACGCCGACGCTCGTACTGCGCGACGGCGCGCCGGTCATCGCACTCGGATCGCCGGGCGGGGACCAGCAGGATCAGTGGCAGCTGCTGATGCTGCTGCGGGTGCTCGTCGGCGGGTACACGCCGCAGCAGGCGATCGATGCGCCCGCGCTGCACACGACGTCGATGCACGGCTCGTTCTGGCCGCGCACCTGGACCCCGGGCGGCGCGGTGGTGGAGGACCGACTCGGCGCCGAGGTGATCGCGGGGCTCGAGTCTCGTGGCCACGTCGTCACGCGCGCGGGCGACTGGGCGCTCGGGCGCCTGTCCGCCGTGACGCGCGATCCGGCATCGGGCCTGCTCGGCGCCGCCGCGAACCCGCGCGGCGCGCAGGGCTACGCCGTCGGCCGCTGATCCCTCGGGACCGTCGCGCAGCCCCGGATCGCGCATGCACGACCAGTCCCGAGGTGTCAAGCCTTTCGGGCGAAATCGCGGGGCACGGCATCCTTGAGACATGACATCAGCGAACATCTGCGAGGCGGGGTCGGGGGCGATCCCCGCCATGGATGTGCCCGCTGGTCATGGCGCAGGTGGTGATCTTCTGGGGGGTCGCTACAGGCTCGAGGAGCTCGTCGGACAAGGCGGAATGGGACGGGTCTACCGCGCCTCCGACGAGTTCCTCGGCCGCACCGTCGCGATCAAGCTGTTCCCCGCCGCGGCGACGGATCAGGTGGATCGCGCGCGGCGCGACTCGGAGACGCGACTTCTCGCCTCGCTCAGCCACCCCTCTCTCGTGACGCTCTACGACGCCGACACGCTCCCCGACGGATCCGGCTACCTCGTGCTCGAGTACGTCGACGGCGGCACGCTCGCCGACACGATCGCCCGAGGGCCCATGGCGCCGCACCACGTGGCTCACATCGCAGTCGACCTCGCCGAGGGGCTCGACGCCGTCCACGCCGCCGGCGTCATCCACCGCGACATCAAGCCGCCGAACGTGCTGCTCCGCTCGGCGCACGGACGTCCCTTCCAGGCGATGCTCGCCGACTTCGGCATCGCCTACCTGGTCGACGCCGCGCGCATGACGACCCCCGGCATGGCCGTGGGCACCGCCGCGTATTTCTCGCCCGAGCAGGCGCGCGGCGCGCAGCCGTCGCCCGCCTCCGACATCTACGCGCTGGGACTCGTGCTGATCGAGGCCCTCACGGGCCGCCGTGCCTTCCCGCAGACCACACCGATCGAGGCGGCGATCGCGCGCCTTCACACGCCGCCCGAGGTGCCCGCCGGGTTCGGGTACGGCTGGCGTTCGCTGCTGACGGCGATGACCGCGACGGATCCGGCCGAGCGCCCGACGGCCCTGGAGGTCGCCGAGCGGGCTGGCGCGCTGACCCCCGCGGATGCCGCGGTGGTCGAGGCGGACGCGACCGCCCAGGCCGCGGTGCCGGTCGCCGCAGCGCCCACCGCCGCAGCGCCCGTCGCCGAGCCCGTGCCCACCGCGGTCGCGCAGGTCGAGGATGTGCCGACGCGCCCCGTGCCCATCGAGGCCGCGGCCTTCCGGACACGAGACCGCCGCCGGCGCCACGCGCGCCGCACGATGCTCGGACGCCTCGCCCTCGCGGGCGCCGGCGTGGCAGTGATCGGCCTCGGACACTGGGGTGTCACCGCGATGCTCGAGCCCTCCACGACGCACGTGCGCCAGCTGGAGACACCCGACCGGACGGCGGACGCCGACGTCACGGCCGAGACGGCCGTCGAAGGCCCGGCGCCGCAGCCGGCCGACAAGAAGCAGCCCGTCGCCCCGCAGGGCGCGGCACAGGACCAAGGCCCGAACGGATCGTCGCAGGGAAACGTCCCCGCGCACGCCGGATCGGGCGACAAGACCCATGGGAATGGGAACGGGAATGGGAGATCCGGCGTGGGGACGCCGGGCAACGGCGACGGCGGCTGAGCGCCTGCCCCACCTTGGGACGGGAGAAGGGCATCGGGCCTCGGACCGCTGAAACCGAGAAGGGCCGCACCGATCAGGTGCGGCCCTTCTTCCGTGTCCGGCCCGGACACGTCGGTCCCGGGATGCGAGACGGGCCGTCCCGAGGGGACGGCCCGTCTGTGTGTGCGCCCGAAGGGATTCGAACCCCCGACCCTTGGCACCGGAAGCCAATGCTCTATCCACTGAGCTACGGGCGCGTACCGGTCAAGGTTATCAGCCGGATCCGGCTGCGCCTGCCGTGCCCGTCAGGGGAGGGCGGGAGCGACCGGCTCGGCCGCCTCGCCGTCGGATGCCTCGACGCTCGTGACGGGATCCGTGATCTCGTGCAGGGCCTCCGCGAGCCGCTGCGCCAGATAGGCGTGGCCCGCGACGGAGGGGTGGTCGCGGCCGAGCTCGCTCGTGTCGATCACCGTCGCGTAGTTCTCGGGCGTGATCCACTGATCCCGGATGGGAGAGATGTACCACCACTGCCGGTCGGCCGCGAGCGAGGCGAGATCACGGTCGATGCGCGCGGTGGCCGGCTCCACCGGCAGCACCTGCGGCGCCGGTCCCAGCACCACGACGGGCGCGTCGGGGTAGATCCGCACGAGCTCGTCCCACGCTGCGTTCACGGCGGTCGGATAGCCCTGCGCCGGTGAGTGACGGTCGTTGATCGAGCCCTGGATCACGATGAGGTCGTAGTCGGCGGTCGGATCGAGCGCCGCGATGCGGGTCGCGAAGTCGGGCCGGTCGATGCCGGGACGGAGATAGCCGCTGCCGCGCCCGCCGTCGACGACGGTCGTGCCGCCCAGCAGCTCCGCCAGCACGTACGCGTAGCCGCGATGGATGGGCGTCGCCGCCGACCCGTACGTCCAGGAGTCGCCGAAGACGAGGACCCTCGGCTGATCCGGAAGACGGATCGTTGCCGGAGTGATGACGGACTGCTCGGCCGACGCCTGCTGCACCTCCGCGACGGGGGCCGCCCACGGACGCAGGACCCCGGCGGCCACGGCTGCGAGGACGGCGACCACCGCCGTCACGAGAAGGGCGACGGCGGCGCGACTGGGACGGGTCACGGACGCCATGCGAAGTAGGGTAAGGGATCCGGCTGAACGGGCGATGGCGCAGCGTGCGCGGCGTCCCGCCCAGCGGCGGTCGCGGGCTCGCGGGTTGGCCCCATGCGCGAGCCGTAGGATTGACGGGCTATGACTCCCGATGCCCTCGCCTCCGCCCTGCTCGCCGTCGTCACGCCGATCGCGGCCCGCCGACGTCCCGACGAGGCGCTGCAGCTGACGGCAGCGGACGTGACCCTCGAGCGCCCCCGCAACCGCGACCACGGCGACTGGGCGACGAACCTCGCGATGAAGCTCGCGAAGCCGCTCGGGACGAACCCGCGCGAGCTCGCGCAGGAGATCGCCGACGGCCTGACCATCGCCGAGGGCGTCGCGAGCGTCGAGGTCGCGGGCCCCGGCTTCATCAACATCCGCCTCGAGGCGGGGGCGGCCGGCGCGCTGGCGAAGACCATCGTCGACGCGGGCGACCAGTACGGCCGCAACGAGTCGCAGGCGGGCAACACGATCAACGTCGAGTTCGTCAGCGCGAACCCCACGGGCCCGCTTCACATCGCGCACACGCGCTGGGCGGCCCTCGGGGACGCGATCGCGCGCCTGCTCGCGTTCAGCGGCGCCACCGTCGCCCGCGAGTACTACATCAACGACGCCGGCGCCCAGATGGAGCGCTTCGGCGCCTCGATCGTCGCGTCGATCCACGGTGAGGAGAAGCCGGAGGGCGGCTACTCGGGCGAGTACATCGACGAGCTCGGCCGCAAGGTGCTGGCCGAGCGTCCCGACCTCCTCTCGCTGTCGCGCGACGAGCAGGTCGAGGTCGCCCGCGACGTCGCCTACCCGCTGCAGCTCGCCGAGATCAAGGCCTCGCTCGCGGCGTTCAACGTGACGTTCGACGAGTGGTTCTCCGAGCGCACGCTGCACGCCCCGGGCCCCGACGGGGGTCCGAGCCTGATCGACCAGGCCGTCGACCGCCTCCGCGCGCAGGGCCACGTGTTCGACGAAGAGGGCGCGGTCTGGGTGCGCACGACCGACTTCGGGGACGACAAGGACCGCGTCATCCGCCGTTCGAACGGCGAGTACACGTACTTCGCCGCGGATGCCGCGTACTACCTCAGCAAGAGCGACCGCGGCTGGGCCGACAAGATCTACCTGCTGGGCGCCGACCACCACGGCTACGTCCACCGCCTGAAGGCCCTCGCCGGCGCGGCGGGCGAGGATCCGCAGAAGAACATCGAGGTGCTGATCGGCCAGATGGTCTCGATCAACGGCGCCCGCCTGTCGAAGCGCGCGGGGAACATCATCGAGATGGACGACATCATCGAGTGGATCGGCACGGATGCGCTGCGCTACTCGCTCGAGCGCTCGCCGGCCGACTCGCCGCTCGACCTCGACCCCGAGCTGCTGCGCAAGCGCACAAACGACAACCCGGTGTTCTACGTGCAGTACGCACACGCCCGCACGCACAACGTGGGGCGCAACGCCGCCGATTCGGGCGTCGACCGCTCCGAGTTCGCTCCCGAGCTGCTCACGCACGAGACCGAGGCGGCGCTGCTCGGTGCGCTGCAGGAGTTCCCGCGCATCGTGGCGTTCGCCGCCGAGGTGCGCGAGCCGCACCGCGTCGCGCGCTACCTCGAGGAGCTCGCGGGCCTGTATCACCGCTGGTACGACAACTGCCGCGTGACGCCGCTGGGCGATGCGCCCGTCGAGCCCGTTCACCGCACCCGCCTGTGGCTGAACGACGCCACCGGCCAGGTGCTGCGCAACGGCCTCGACCTGCTCGGGGTGAGCGCGCCCGAGCGCATGTGATGGTGGCGACCACGACGATCGACACCCCGCCTCGGCGGCGCCGCGGGCGCGGCCTGATCGCGCTCGTCGTCATCCTGATCCTCGTCGTCCTCGCCGCCGTGGCGGGGGAGTTCGCCGCGCGCGGGATCGTCCGCGACCAGGTGCGCGAGCGCGCCGTGGCGGCGCTCGGGCTTCCCGCCGACCATCCGGTCGAGGTCGGCCTCGGCGGGATCGTGCTGGCGCAGCTGGTCGCGGGGCGCCTCGACGAGGTGCACCTGTCGAGCGAGGACGTGCCGCTGGCCGGGCTCACCGTGGACGCGGACGTCGAGCTCACGGGCGTGCCGGTGCGCGACGGCGCCGCCGGGGGAGCGGGCGCGGCGCACCTGCGCCTCGACGACGCCGCCGTCGAGCAGCTGCTCGCTCAGTCCGAGCTGCCGCCCGCGCTGAGCGGCGCGGCGGTCGCGCTCGCCGAGCCCGACGTCGTGCTGTCGAACGAGTTCGAGGTGCTCGGCACGCCGCTTCCCGTGGAGCTCGCGGTCACCCCGGGGGCCGCCGAGGGCGCGCTGACGCTGACGCCGGCCCGGGCGCGGCTCGGCGAGCTCGACCTCGGGCTCGACCAGCTCGCCGCCGTGATCGGCGTCACTCCCGAGCCGACGAGCGTGTGCATCGCCGATCGGCTCCCGGCGGGCTTCGAGATCACCGCCGTCGCCGTGGTCGGCGATCATCTCGAGGCGGATGCCGACATCGCCGAGGGCACGCTGAGCGATCCCGCGCTGCAGCAGCCGGGCACCTGCGACTGAGCCCCGCGCGCTGGCTAGCATCGCGGTATGCAGACGAGCTCCGCGTGGACCGATGACGACGTGCTCGCGGCGGCGGCCGAATGGCTCTGGCTTCCGGATGGCACCGAGGTCGTCGACGGGGACGTGACGATCCTGCGCCGTCCGGCCTGGCTCGCCCGGCGCGTCGCCGTGGAGCGCACCCGCTCCGACCGGCCGGCCGCCGAGCTGATCGACGAGGCGTCGTCGGTCGCGCGCGGGTGGGAGGCCGAGACCCTGCAGTGGGCGGTCCGCGACGACGACGCCCCCGACCTCGCCGCCGAGCTCGAGGCGCGCGGCGCGGTGGTCGACGACGTGCTGGACATCCTCGGGCTGCCGCTGGCGGGACGCCCCGAGCTGCCGCAGGCGCCCGGCGTCCAGGCCGAGGTGGTGGACGCGCGCGAGCAGCTCGCGGCCGTCGGCGACATCAACGCCGCGGTCTGGGGCGACGCGCCCCTGGGCGAGCGCCTCGGCGCCGAGTTCGCCGAGCTGCGCCGCATCCTGGACGAGGGCACGGGGTTCCGGGTCCTCGCCTCCCTCGATGGCGTCCCCGCCGCAACGGGCGGGGTGACGCTCGCGCCGGGCCCGCGCGGGCTTGGCCTCGTGGCGCGGCTGTGGGGCGCGGCGACGGTGGAGTCCCAGCGCGGCCGGGGTCTCTACCGGGCGGTGCTCGACGAGCGGCTGCGCCGCGCGGCGGAGGCGAGCGCCGAGCTCGCCCTCGTGAAGGGGCGGATCACGACGTCGGCTCCCATCCTGAAGCGCGCCGGCTTCCGTCGCGTGGGCGGCGAGCGCCGGTTCGTCCTGCCGCTCTGAGCGTCACGCGCGGCGAACGCAAGGAGGTCTGCGGATCCGATCTGCGGATCCGAAGCCGGATGGATCCTGATCGGTCTCCGGGACCGCAGATCGCTTCGGACTCGCGGGGCAGCGTCGCGGACGGGCCGCGCATCCGGGCAATCTGCCAACCGGATCCGAGGTGATCGCCGCAACTGAGGACATCCGGATCGCCGATGCTCCTCAATCCGCCAGGTCTCCTCGAACGGGCCCCTCGCGCGAGCCGTCACGCCGCGTCACGGCGGTTCGGGAGGCCTCCCGCGGGTGCCCTAGACTCGGGGTCACCCGCGGCGCGTGAGCATTCCGCGCAGCGGAAAACCCCATCCCGAAGGTGATCCGTGCTCGACGATGCAACTGCCCCGCGCGGTGAGGTGACGCCCACCCTCGCGCCCGCCTGGCTCACCGTGCCGGACGACCCGAACGACCTCGCCCCCGGAGTGTGGCCCGCCTCCGCGCAGCGCGACGACGAGGGAGCGCTGGTGCTGGCGGGGATCCCCGCCCCCGAGCTCACGCGCACGTTCGGCACGCCCGTGCTCGTGCTCGACGAGGACGAGGTGCGCGCCCGCGCCCGCGGCGCCCTCGCCGCGTTCGGTGACGCCGCGGCACGCCACGGCGGACGGGCCCGCGTGTACTATGCCGGCAAGGCGTTCCTGAGCACGGAGGTCGCGCGCTGGATGATCGACGCCGGCCTGAACGTCGACGTCTGCTCGGCCGGCGAGCTCGCCGTCGCGCTCGCGGCCGACGTGCCGCCGGCGCGCATCGGCTTCCACGGGAACAACAAGCGCGTGTTCGAGCTCGAGCGGGCCGTCGAGGTCGGCGTCGGGACGATCATCGTCGACTCCGAGATCGAGATCGAGCGGCTCGCGGTGATCACCGAGCGCCTGGATCGCCGGCAGTCGGTGCTCATCCGGGTCAACAGCGGCGTGCACGCCGAGACGCACAGCTTCCTCGCCACGGCGCACGAGGACCAGAAGTTCGGCTTCACGCTCAAGGCCGCCGAGCGGGCGGCCGAGCGCATCCACGAGCTTCCCCTCGTCGACCTCGCGGGCCTTCACTGCCACATCGGGTCGCAGATCTTCGGCACGGCCGGCTTCCGCGAGTCGGCGTCGCGCGTGCTCGAGCTCCACGCGCTGCTCAGCGAGCGCGGCTGGCTCGACGTGCCCGAGCCGATCCTGAACCTCGGCGGCGGGTTCGGCATCGCCTACACGCGCGCCGACACCCCGACGCCGCTCGAGGAGCTGGCCGCCGGGATCGTCGACGCGGTCGCCGACGAGTGCGCCGTGCGCGGCATCGACCTGCCGGTGCTGGCGTTCGAGCCCGGGCGCTCGATCGTCGGCACGGCCGGCGTCACGCTCTACGAGGTCGGCACGGTCAAGACGGTGTCGCTGGACACGGGTTCCGCGCCGGAAGACGCGGACGCGCCGGCCGAGCGGCGCTACGTGAGCGTCGACGGCGGCATGAGCGACAACGCCCGCCCCGCGCTCTACGGCGCGCAGTACTCCGCGCGCCTCGCGTCGCGCGAGGGGACGGGCGAGCCCGCACTGAGCCGCGTCGTCGGGCTCCACTGCGAGTCGGGCGACATCGTCGTCGACCACGAGTACCTGCCCGCCGACGTCACGCCGGGCGACCTGCTCGCGGTGCCGGCGACCGGCGCGTACTGCGCGCCGCTCGCGAGCAACTACAACCACGTGCCGCGTCCGCCCGTCGTGGCGGTCACGCAGGGACGAGCCCGGATCATCGTGCGGGGAGAGCGGATCGAGGATCTGCTCGCGCGCGATGCCGGTATCGATCGGGCGCCGCTCGGCGCCGATGAGGGAGAAGCATGATCGATCACCGCCGACTCCGTGTCGCGCTGCTGGGAGCCGGATCCGTCGGATCGCAGGTCGCGAACCTGCTGCTCACGCAGGCGTCCGAGCTCTCCGAGCGCGCCGGCGCCGATCTCGAGCTCGCCGGCATCGCGGTGCGCGACGTCGATGCGGCGCGGGATGTCGACCTGCCGCGCGAGCTGCTGACGACCGATGCCGAGAGCCTGATCGTGGGCGCCGACATCGTCATCGAGCTGATGGGCGGCATCGAGCCGGCGCGCACGCACATCCTCGCGGCGCTGAACTCGGGGGCGGATGTCGTCACCGGCAACAAGGCGCTGCTCGCGACCCACGGCGCCGAGATCTTCGACGCGGCCGACCAGCTCGGCGCGTCCGTCTCGTACGAGGCGGCCGTCGCGGGGGCGATCCCGATCATCCGCCCGCTGAAGGACTCGCTCGCGGGCGACCGGATCCAGCGGATCTTCGGCATCGTCAACGGCAGCACCAACTTCATCCTGGACAAGATGGATCGCGAGGGCCTGTCGGCCGAGGAGGCGCAGCGCATCGCCACGGACCTCGGCTATCTCGAGGCGGACCCCACGCTCGACCTCGAGGGCTACGACGCCGCGCAGAAGGCCGCCATCCTCGCGAGCCTCGCGTTCCACACGCACGTCTCGCTCGACGACGTGCACCGCGAGGGGATCGAGAACATCACCGCCGACATGATCGACGGGGCGCGCCGCGCGGGCTTCACGATCAAGCTGCTCGCCGTGTGCGAGCGGCTCGAGGGCGAGGACGGCGAGTCGATCTCGGTGCGGGTGTACCCGGCGCTGATCAGCCGCGAGCACCCGCTGGCGAGCGTGCACGGCGGCAACAACGCCGTGTTCGTCGAGGCCGCGGCCGCGGGCGACCTGATGTTCTACGGTGCGGGCGCCGGCGGCATCCAGACCGCGTCGGCGATCATGGGCGACGTGGTCTCGGCCGCGCGCCGGCACATCGCGGGCGGCGTCGGCGTGGGGGAGTCGCCGCGCCAGAGCCTTCCCACGGCGCCCATCGGCCGCATCATGACGCGCTACCAGGTGACCCTCGAGGTGGCCGACGAGCCGGGCGTGCTCGCGCAGATCTCCGGCATCGTGAGCGAGGCCGGCGTCTCGGTCGCCACGGTCGAGCAGACCCCGTCGAGCGACGCCGAGGGCCGCGCCCACATCGTGATCGGCACCCACCGCGCCCGCGAGCAGGCGCTGAGCGACACCGTCGCGCGCCTTGCCGAGAGCGACGTCGTCGAGCGCGTGGTCTCGGTCCTGCGCGTGGAAGGCGAGTGAGCGTGGCCGCCGCGGGACGATCCGTCCACGTCCGGGTCCCCGCGACGAGCGCCAACCTCGGCCCGGGCTTCGACACGCTCGGCCTCGCCCTCAGCGTCTACGACGAGCTCGACGTCACGGCGCTGGCCCCCGGCGAGCTCGAGATCGAGGTCACGGGCACCGGCGCCGACGACATCCCGCGCGACGACTCGCACCTGATCGTCCGCACCATCCGGCACTGCTTCGACGCCGTCGGGCGCACCGCTCCCGGCCTCCGGATCGTCGCCCGCATCGGCATCCCGCACGGCAAGGGGATGGGCTCGTCGGGCGCCGCCGTCGCGGCGGGAGTGCTCGCGGCGAAGGGCCTGCTGGAGGGCGACGTCGACCTCGACGACACGGCGCTGCTGCGGCTCGCGACCGAGGTCGAGGGGCACCCCGACAACGTCGCCCCCGCCCTGTTCGGCGGCCTGACGATCGCGTGGACCGAGAACGGCGCGCCCCGGCACAAGAAGCTGCTCGTCCACCGCGGCGTCGCGCCCGTCGTGTTCGTGCCGGATCGCACGATGTCCACCTCCGCCGCGCGGAGCGTGCTCGAGGCCGAGGTGTCCCGCGAGGACGCCGTGTTCAACGTGTCGCGTTCGGCGCTGCTGATCGCGGCCCTCACACAGAGCCCCGACCTGCTGCTGTCGGCGACCGAGGACAAGCTCCACCAGGAGCGCCGCGCCCAGGCCATGCCCGAGACGTTCGCGCTCGTGAGCGCCCTGCGCGAGCGCGGCTTCCCCGCCGTCGTCTCGGGCGCCGGACCGACCGTGCTGGTGCTCGCCGACGGCCCCGGTCGCCGGCTCGAGGCCGCCGCCGTGGTGGCCGAGGTGTCCGACGGCTCCTGGCAGGCGCTGATGCTCGCCGTCGACTTCCTGGGCGGCACCGTCCGACCTGCCGCCGATGTGAGACTGGAGGCGGATCGTGACGTCGCCTGATCCGACGAGCCCCGCATCCACCGGTTCCGAGACGAGGAGCGCCGTGCAGTACATCTCCACCCGAGGCGGCGGCGAGCCGCTGTCGTACAGCGAGACGCTGCTCGAGGGCCTCGCCCGTGACGGCGGGCTCGCCGTTCCCGCGGTCATGCCGCGGGTCGACGGCGAGACGCTCGAGCGCTGGCGCGCCCTGACCTACCCGCAGCTCGCGACCGAGGTGCTGGGGCTGTTCGCCACCGACATCCCGCGCGAGGACCTCGCTCGGATGACCGCCGCGGCCTACTCCTCGTTCCCCGCGGAGGTCGTGCCGCTGCGGCCGATCGGCGACGGGCTGACGCTCGTCGGCCTGTCCGAAGGCCCCACGCTGGCGTTCAAGGACATGGCGATGCAGTTCCTCGGCCAGGTGCTCGAGTACGCCCTCGAGCGCGAGGGCCGCGTGCTGAACGTGCTCGGTGCGACCTCGGGCGACACCGGATCGGCCGCCGAGCACGCGCTGCGCGGCAAGGAGCGCATCTCGGTGTTCATGCTGTCGCCGCGCGGCAGGATGAGCGCGTTCCAGCGAGCGCAGATGTTCTCGCTCGACGACGCGAACATCCACAACATCGCGATCGACGGGGTCTTCGACGACTGCCAGAACCTCGTCAAGGAGCTCGCCGGCGATCTCGAGTTCAAGCGCGCGCAGAACCTCGGCGCCGTCAACTCCATCAACCTCGCCCGCATCACCGCGCAGGTCGTCTACTACTTCTGGGCCTGGCTGCGTCAGACGGATGCCGGGGGAGCGACCGAGGTGTCGTTCACGGTGCCGTCGGGTAACTTCGGCAACATCCTGTCCGGCTTCTACGCGAAGCAGATGGGGCTGCCGATCCGGCGTCTCGTGCTGGCGACGAACGAGAACAACGTCCTCGACGAGTTCTTCCGCACCGGCGTCTACCGCCCGCGGTCGGCCGCCGAGACCCTGGCGACCTCGAGCCCGTCGATGGACATCTCCAAGGCGTCGAACCTCGAGCGCTTCATCTTCGAGCTCGTCGGCCGCGACGCCGCGGGCGTCGTCGACGCGTGGCGAGGGCTCGCGACCGAGGGGAGCTTCGACTTCTCGGCCGACCAGCCGCGCTTCGAGGAGGAGTTCGGCCTCGTCAGCGGCACCTCCACGCACACCGACCGCATCGCGACGATCCGCGCGGTGCACGCGGGCACGGGCGAGCTGATCGATCCGCACACCGCGGACGGCGTGAAGGTCGCGCGCGAGCACGTCGAGCCCGGCGTGCCGATGCTCGTGCTGGAGACGGCGAAGCCGGAGAAGTTCGCGGAGACGATCCGCGAGGCGCTCGGCCTCGAACTCGAGTACTCGCCGGAGCTGCGCGCGATGCTGGATGCGCTGCAGCGGGTGACCGAGATGGCCGACGACGCGCACGCGCTGAGGTCGTTCATCGAGGCCGCCTCCCTCAAAGGTGATACAGTGAGGGAAACCCCGGTGGGTGCCGATCGGCACGATTCTTGACCACCATTTCGCAATCTGCGAAGCCCCGCACAGGTCCCCCGACCAGCTCTCCCAGCAGCTTGTTCACCTGAGCACTCTGTTCTCGAGCGCCTGGGCGACCGACGCGCGTTCTGACACGCGGTCGCATGTGCATGGGGGCGAAACCGACACGTTCCACTGGAGGAGCACTCGTGGAGACCATCTCCGAGATCCAGCCCGACGCCGCCGCCCAGAGCGGCGACGAGGCCACCGACACGACCGCCGCAGAGGCGGTCACCGAGACCACTGAGGCGCAGGCCGCGGCGCCGGCGAAGGCGCCGCGCAAGCGCGCCCCGCGCCGCGCGAAGTCGACCGACACCCCGGCCGCCGAGGCTCCGGCAGCGGACGCGCCGGCGGAAGAGGCGCCGGCCGAGGAGGCCGCGGCCGAGCAGGCCGAGGCGCCCGCCGAGAAGCCCAAGCGCGCCCCCCGCAAGCGCACCCCGCGTGCCGCGAAGGTCGAGGCCCCCGTCGAGGAGCCCGCCGCCGAGGAGCAGCCCGCCGCCGCCGAGACCGAGGCGCCCGCCGAGGCCGAGCCGACCGAGGCACCGGCCGAGGACGCCGCGCCCGCCGAGGCCGAGGCCACCGAGTCCGAGACGCCGGAGGCGCCCGCCGAGGGCGAGGCCGCCGAGGCCGCCACGGAGGGTGACGCCGCCTCGCAGTACGCCGCCTCGCAGGATGCCGCGGGCCAGGAGGCCGGCACCCAGGAGGGCACCGGCCGCCGCAGCCGCAGCCGCAGCCGCAGCCGGAACCGCAACAAGGGCGACCGCGCCGAGAACGGCGGCCAGGGCGGCCAGGCTCAGGGCGGCAAGGCGCAGAGCGACAGCCAGGCGCAGGCCCCCGCACAGGTTCAGCCCCAGGCGCAGGACGCCGACGACGACGCACAGGGTGGCCGCAACGCCCGCGGCAACCGCAACAAGCGGCGCGGCAACCAGACGACCGACGAGTTCGACACCGAGATCAACGAGGACGACGTCCTCATCCCGATCGCGGGCATCCTCGACGTGCTCGACAACTACGCGTTCGTGCGCACCACGGGCTACCTCCCCGGCCAGCAGGACGTGTACGTCTCGCTCGGCCAGGTGAAGAAGTACAACCTGCGCAAGGGCGACGCGGTCGTCGGCGCCATCAAGCAGCCCCGCGAGAACGAGTCGCAGGGCCGCCAGAAGTACAACGCGCTGGTCAAGGTCGACTCGGTCAACGGCCTGTCCGTCGAGGACGCCGCCAACCGCGTCGAGTTCTCGAAGCTCACGCCGCTGTACCCGCAGGAGCGCCTGCGCCTCGAGACGGCCCCCGAGAAGCTGACGCAGCGCATCATCGACCTCGTCGCTCCCATCGGCAAGGGCCAGCGCGGCCTCATCGTCGCGCCCCCGAAGGCCGGCAAGACGATCGTCCTGCAGCAGATCGCCAACGCGATCGCGCAGAACAACCCCGAGGCGCACCTTATGGTCGTGCTCGTGGACGAGCGTCCCGAAGAGGTCACCGACATGCAGCGCACGGTGAAGGGCGAGGTCATCGCCTCGACCTTCGACCGCCCCGCCGAGGACCACACCACGGTCGCCGAGCTGGCGATCGAGCGTGCGAAGCGCCTCGTCGAGCTCGGCCGCGACGTCGTTGTGCTGCTCGACTCGATCACCCGCCTCGGCCGCGCCTACAACGTGTCGGCGCCGACCTCGGGTCGTGTGCTCTCGGGCGGCGTGGACGCCTCGGCGCTGTACCCGCCGAAGCGCTTCTTCGGCGCCGCGCGCAACATCGAGAACGGCGGATCGCTCACGATCCTCGCGACCGCGCTCGTCGAGACCGGATCCAAGATGGACGAGGTCATCTTCGAGGAGTTCAAGGGCACCGGCAACATGGAGCTGCGCCTGTCGCGCCAGCTCGCCGACAAGCGCATCTTCCCGGCCGTCGACGTCAACGCGTCGTCCACCCGCCGCGAGGAGATGCTGCTCTCGGCCGACGAGGTCAAGATCACCTGGAAGCTGCGTCGCGCCCTCGCGGGCCTCTCGCCCGAGCAGGCGCTCGGCACGGTGCTCGACAAGCTCAAGGAGACGTCCTCGAACGTCGAGTTCCTCGTGCAGATGAAGAACGCCCAGATGTCGGTGGGTGGTCGTTCGTCCGGCCACGAGAACGACATCCGCTGATCCTCGCTCCCGGGGACAGGATGTTCGAGTCCGTCGACGCGCTGATCGACGAGCACCGGCGGGTGCAGGAGGAGCTCTCCGACCCCGCCGTGCACGCCGATGCCTCGCGCGCGAGGCGCGTCAACCGGCGCTACGCCGAGCTGAACCGCATCGTCCAGGCGCACGAGGCGTGGACCGCGGCGGGGGATGACCTCGCCGCGGCCCGCGAGCTCGCGCGCGAGGACGAGGCGTTCGCCGCCGAGGTCCCCGCGCTCGAGGAGAAGCTGGCGCAGGCGCAGGAGAAACTGCGCCGCCTGCTGATCCCGCGGGATCCGGATGACGCGCGCGACGTGATCATGGAGATCAAGGCCGGCGAGGGCGGCGCCGAGAGCGCCCTGTTCGCCGCCGACCTGCTCCGCATGTACACGCAGTACGCCGCCTCGAAGGGCTGGAAGGTCGAGCTGCTCGACCGCAACGAGTCAGACCTCGGCGGCTACAAGGACGTGCAGGTCGCGATCAAGGGATCTTCCTCCGACCCCGCGCAGGGAGTGTGGGCGCACCTGAAGTACGAGGGCGGCGTCCACCGCGTGCAGCGCGTGCCCGCGACCGAGTCGCAGGGCCGCATCCACACGTCCACAACCGGCGTGCTTGTCTTCCCCGAGGTCGACGAGCCCGAGGAGATCCAGATCGACCAGAACGATCTGAAGATCGACGTCTTCCGCTCCTCCGGCCCCGGCGGCCAGTCGGTCAACACGACCGACTCGGCGGTGCGCATCACCCACGTGCCGACCGGCATCGTCGTCTCGATGCAGAACGAGAAGTCGCAGCTGCAGAACCGCGAGGCGGCCCTGCGCGTCCTGCGCGCCCGCCTCCTGGCGAGGCAGCAGGAGGAGCTCGACGCCGCAGCCTCCGACGCGCGCAAGTCGCAGATCCGGGGAATGGACCGCTCCGAGCGGATCCGCACATACAACTTCCCCGAGAACCGCATCGCGGATCACCGCACCGGATACAAGGCGTACAACCTCGACCAGGTCATGGACGGCGCCCTCGAGCCCATCCTGCAGTCCTGCATCGAGGCAGACGAGGCGGAGCGGCTGGCGTCCCTCTAGCTCGCTTCGCTCGCGCCGCGCGCGTTCCTTTGGCTCGCTGCGCTCGCGCCGCGCGCTGATCGATCGCTCGGCCGACGCTTCGCGCCGGCACTCGCGCTCGATGGGCTGTCGCTCCGCTCCATCCGGGGGCGCGCTGGTTGGCCGCATCCGCGGCACGCTCACTCCGTTCGCACATGGGGGGCTTTCTCTTGGCTCGCTTCGCTCGCGCCGCGCGCGGATCGATCGCTCGGCCGACGCTTCGCGCCGGCGCTCGCGCTCGATGTGACGTCGCTGGCGCTCCGTCCGGGGCGCGCTGGTGGGCCGCATCCGCGGCACGCTCACTTTGTTCGCACATGGGGGCTTTCTCTTAGCTCGCTTCGCTCGCGCCGCGCGCTGATCGATCGCTCGACCGACGCTTCGCGCCGGCACTCGCGCTCGATGTGACGTCGCTGGCGCTCCGTCCGGGGCGCGCTGGTTGGCCGCATCCGCGGCACGGTCGCTTCGCTCCCACATGGGGGCTTTCCGTAGCTCGCTTCGCTCGCCGCGCGCGATCCCGTTCTTCTCCGTTCTTTCCGCCGCTGCGGCTTCTGTGTATCAGGAGGCGGGGCGGGCTCTCGTTACGGGGGAGGGAAAAGGACGGAGTGGTCATGCTGCAGACGATGGTGGCGGGAGCGGCGCTGATGCTTGCCGTGAGCGGGTCGACCGTGACGGGGGTGGACGAGCTGTATCCACCCGATCAGCCGGCCGAGCCCTCGCTGAGCACGAGCGCGTACGCGGAGTGCGTCCAGGATGCGCCGTGGATCGTCTACGACGTCACCCTCGTCGATCCGGACGATCAGTCGACGTCACGCGACGTGTCGCTGGTGTTCACAAAGGGCGGGCAGCGCCTCGAGGTGCCGCTCGGGTCGCTCGGGGAAGACGACGCGCTCTCGGGCAGGATCCTGTGGCCCGGCGCCGCGACCGATTCCTCCGGAGCGGGGATCGACTGGCCCGGCTGGGTCCAGCAGGACGGCGAATGGGTCGACCTCGGCGAGGACGACCTCGGCTGGACGCGCGAGGGCGCGACCGTGGCGATCGAGGTCAACCCCGAGGCCGGCGTCGCCGTCTCGTACCCGCCGGCCACACCGTACTGCGTCGTCGGGCCGCGCCTGACCGACGATCCCCCCGCGCCCCCGGTGAGCCGTGCGGGGCTCGCCGCGACCGGCGCCGAGATCCTGGCGCCCTTCCTCCTGGGCGCGACGCTGCTCACGGGCGGACTCGCATTCGCCACCGCTCGACGGCGACCCCGAATGTGAACCGGCGCCTGACGACGGACAGCACTCCCGCGGCGGCCGGGCCGCCGCCGAAGCCATGGCGCCGGATCGTGGGTCGTGTGGCGGTCGGTCTTGCCGCGCTCATCGTGCTGTGCGTCGTCTGGCTCGGCGTGCGCGGCGCGCTCGCGGTCGGCGAGGTGCTCGCCCTGCGCGCGGCGGCGGAGCGCTTCGAGACGACGCTCGACGCCGCGGCGGCCGACGCCGCGTCCGCCCCCGCATTCGCGGATCGGCTGTCGGACGACACGGAGGCGCTCGCCGGGCACGCGCAGACCCTCGCATCGCTGACGTCCGATCCCGTGTGGCGTCTCGCCGAGTTCGCCCCGCTCGTCGACGATGCGCGGCACCACCGCGCCGCGGCGGGGGTCCTCCCGCAGTCGACCGAGCATGGTGCGGAGCGCTCCCGCGTGCACCCGCAGATCCGGGTTCAGGATGAGCACCGCCTCGGCATCGCCGATGTGCTCGAGCGCGCAGTTGATGCCGCCGGCGTAGCCGAGGTTCCCGCCGGTGGCGACGGCGAGGACATCCGGATGCGCCCGCGCCACGCGCAGCGTCGTGTCGTCGGGGGAGTTGTCGGCCACGATCACCCGCAGCGCGACATCCCGGGCCTCCTCGCGGAGACCCGCCAGCAGCGTCTCGAGGTGCGCGGCGCTGCCGTAGGTCACGACGATCGCCGCGATCTCGGCCCTTCCGGTCGTGGCGAAGCGGCCGCGGTCAGGCATGGCGCGGAACGCCGAGGATCGGCTGTCGCGCGACAGGCGGGGCGGGTCGGCGCAGAGCGAGGTACGCCGGCGGGCCCTGTACGAGGTAGCGGTTCGCGAGGCGACGCGGCTCGAGCAGCAGGCGCCACGCCCACTCGAAGCCGGCGCGCGAGATCCATTGCGGGGCCCGAGAGACGCGCCCCGCGAGGAAGTCAACGACGGCGCCGAACGCCAGCAGCACGCCCGCTCCGGTCTGGGGACCGTACTGCTCGATCCACTGCTCCTGGCGCGGCTTTCCGAGGCAGACGAGCAGGATGTCGGGGCGTGCCCGGCGGATGTCCGCCGCGATCGCGTCGGCGCCCTCCGGCGATGACAGCAGCTCGCGCGGCGGCGTCCAGTGCCCGGCGAAGCTCGCGTTCGGCCATCCGGTCGCGAGGCGCTCGCGGAGCGGCTCGGTGAGCGCGGCGTCGCCGCCCAGCACCGCGACCGACAGGCCCCGCTGTGCCGCCAGCTCGAGGACCTCGACGATGAGGTCGCTTCCCGACAGTTTGGGGTACTCACGCCCGGTCTCGCGCTTCGCATGCGCGGCGATCGGGGCGCCGTCGATGAGGTTCAGCCACTCGACCGGACCCTCGGTGGGGGCGCCGTCGTGATGCGTGTGCCGCCCGAAGTGGTGAAGGTGGTCGAGGTTGATCGACGCGACGGCGAGCGGGCGGCGAGAGTTGTGCGCCGCGGCCTCGGCGATCACCTGCAGCGCGGGCTCAGCCGTGACGAGGTGGACGGGGATGCCGTCGGTGTCGAGCGTCGGGATCGCTCCCGTGAGGGTCTCCATGGTGCTCATGCAGTGTCAGAGACGCGAACCCCCGCTGTGATGCACGTCCGCGCCCGCCGCCCCCGACTGCCCGGGTAGTCGTGATTCGCAGATTCGGTCAGCGGGCGCGTTCGAGCGGCGGCCATGGCAGCGGCCCGCGCGCCCGCTCGAGGTGGGCCGCGAGGTGCAGGATGAGCGCCTCGCCACCGGGGCGGCCGATGATCTGCACGCTGACCGGATGGCCGTCGGTCAGCACCGGCACCGTGATCGCCGGGAGCCCGGCGACGTTGACGAAGCTGCTGTACGGCGCGTACTCGCACTGCCGCGCGAAGCTGCGCTCGGGGTCGTCCTGCGCGAACCAGCCGATCGGCCGGGGCGGCAGCGCGAGCGCGGGCGTGAGCACCGCGTCGAAGTCGCCGAAAGCCGTGATCGTCTGCCGCTCGAACGCCGTGGCGGCGCCGTAGGCGGTGAGCAGTCGGTCGGCGGACAGCGCCCTTCCCTCGCGGATCAGCCACGCCGTGAGCGGCTCGACCTCGCCGAGCCGCTCGTCCGGCACGGCGATGCGCGCCGCCGACGCGCGCCACAGGGTCATGAACATCTCGCCGTAGCCGGTGGGCTCCCAGGGGACGTCCTCGATCGCGTGACCCGCGCCGTCCAGGACCCGGATGGCCTCATCCAGCGCGGCCTTCTGACCGGGATCGAGGCGAATGTCCATGGTCTCCGCCCACGGAGAGGTGGTCGTGACGCCCAGCTTCAGCTGCCCCGGCAGCACGCGGGACGCCTCGGAGAAGGGACCGTCGCCCGGCGCCCTGGTGGCGTACGGGTGCGGGCCCGCGGCGAGCACGTCGAGCAGCATCGCGGTGTCATCGGCCGAGCGCCCGATCGCGCCGGCGACGGCCAGCCCGCCGGGGGAGTCGAGGCCCGACCCCGCGGGCACGCGCCCGCGGGAGGGCTTCAGGCCCACGACGCCCACGGTGGCGGCGGGGATCCGGATCGATCCGCCGCCGTCCGACGCGGGCGCGGCCGGAAGCAGCCCGGCGGCGACCGCCACGGCGGCGCCTCCGCTCGACCCGCCCGCGCCGTTGGCGGGGTCCCACGGATCGCGCGCGGGAGGGCCGATCCGCGTCTCCGTGAAGCCGGTCAGCCCGAACTCCGGCGTGCTCGTCTTGCCGAGGCTGATCGCGCCCGCGTCATCCAGGACGAGGGCGAGCGGATCCGAGCGATCCGGCACGTTGTCCGCGTGCACGCGCGATCCGTACCGGGTCGGCACACCGGCGCGGGCGGTGAGGTCCTTGTCGGCAAGCGGCACGCCCCACAGGTCGGGCGGATCCGTCTCGGGAGTGCCGAGGGACGCCGCGCGCTCCCGCGCGGCGTCGGCGGTGACCTCGGCGAACGCGCCGAGGTCGGCGTGCGCCTCGATGCGGGAGAGGAAGTAGGCGGTCGCCTCGACCGGCGTGACCTCGCGGTCGCGCAGTGCGGCCGCGAGGGCGCGCAGCGGGAGCTCGTGCAGGTCGGTCATGTGCTGCCTCCTCCGGATCGGTGCGAAGCGGCCCGTTCGCCGCGGCGGAAGGGCCGGAGCGCACCGGATCTCACGTCAGATCGAGAATTCAGGCGCCATCAGGATGCGGCGGGTGTCCTCGCCGTCGCCGCGCGGCCGCGCCTTCGCGGGCACGCCGACGACGACGCTGTACGGCGGCGCATCCTTCGTCACGACGGCGTTCGCGCCGACTGCGCTGTGCGCGCCGACGGTGACGGGCCCGAGGATCTTCGCCCCCGCACCGACCGCGACGCCGTCACCGAGCGTCGGATGCCGCTTGCCCTTCGACAGGGCGGTGCCGCCGAGTGTGACGCCGTGATAGAGCATCACGTCGTCGCCGATCTCGGCGGTCTCGCCGATCACAACGCCCATGCCGTGATCGATGAAGAAGCGCCGCCCGATCGTCGCGCCGGGATGGATCTCGATCCCGGTCAGCCAGCGCGTGAACTGCGAGCCGGCGCGGGCGACGAAGCGGAAGCCGCGCTGCCACAGCGCGTGGTTGACGCGGTGCGCCCAGATCGCGTGAAGGCCCGGGTACAGCGCGGCGATCTCAACGAAACCGCGCGCCGCCGGATCCCGGCGACGCGCGGCCTCGACATCCTCGCGGATGTTCAGTCTCATGGGGATGAGCTTACCGAGTGCCCGGTGAGCTCAGTCCTCGCGCAGGTCCTCGAACAGGGCCGTGGAGACGTAGCGCTCGCCCGTGTCGGGCACGATCACAACGACCTTCTTCCCGGCGTTCTCGGGACGCTTGGCGACCTGGACGGCGGCCCACACGGCCGCGCCCGCCGAGATGCCGGCGAGGATTCCCTCGCCCGCGGCGAGAGCGCGGGAGGTGGAGATGGCGTCGTCGAACTCGACCGTGACGACCTCGTCGTAGACCTCGGTGTCGAGGATCGGCGGCACGAAGTTCGGCCCGATGCCCTGGATCTTGGCGGGTCCGGGGGTGCCGGTCGACAGCAGCGGAGAGGCGGAGGGCTCGACGGCGACGACCTGCACGCCGGGCTTCTTCGCCTTGAGGGCCTGACCGACGCCGGTGATGGTGCCGCCCGTGCCGATGCCGGCGACGAAGATGTCGACCTCGCCGTCGGTGTCGCGCCAGATCTCCTCGGCGGTGGTCCTGCGGTGGATCTCGGGGTTCGCCTCGTTCGCGAACTGCTTCGCGAGGATGGCGCCAGGCGTCTCGGCGACGATCTTCTCGGCCTCGGCGAGGGCGAGCTTCATGCCGCCGGTCGGGTCGGTGAGCACAAGCTCGGCGCCGAAGGCCTTCAGCAGCACCCGACGCTCCTTCGACATCGAGGCGGGCATCGTGAGGATGACCTTGTAGCCGCGCGCGGCGCCGACGAGCGCGAGCGCGATGCCGGTGTTGCCGCTCGTCGACTCGACGATCGTGCCGCCGGGCTTCAGCTCGCCCGACTCCTCGGCCGCGTTGATGATCGCGATGCCGAGGCGGTCCTTCACGGACGACCCGGGGTTGAAGTACTCGAGCTTCGCGTACACCTCGGCCGCCGCGTCCTCCGTGACGCGGTTCAGCTTGACGAGCGGCGTGTTTCCGAACGCGGTGGTGATGTCTGCGTGGACACCGGTCATGGCGGTTCTCCTGGTTCGTGGGTGGGCCCCGCTGCTGCGGGCGAGCCGGACGACGGCGGATCCTCCCCGCCGTTCACCAGCGTATTGCGCACGGCCGCGATCCGGACCGCGGATGTCGCATGCCGAAACATGAGCGGATGTCCGGAGGTCGCGTGGTATTCCGGATCGAGCATCCTGCGGGGCAAAGACGCATCCCGGTGGCGGAATCCCGGGCGGATTAGGCTGTCTCGCTATGCGCCGTAACGAGCGGCCGGACGGAGACGACGTGACGACCCTGCACCCTGCCGGAGAGCTGCACGGCTCCCGCGCGCTGCGCGACGTGCTCCAGGTCGCGGCGGGCCGCCTCGCCGACGCGGGCGTGCCCGATCCGCAGGTCGACGCCGAGCTGCTGCTCGCGCACCTGCGTGGCCTCAGCCGGGGCGAGGTCCAGGTGGGCGTGATCCGCGGCGACGAGCTCACGGCGGACGAGGTGGCGGCCTTCGACGACCTCGTCGCACGGCGCGCGGCCCGCGAGCCGCTTCAGCACATCACGGGCGTCGCGTACTTCCGCCACCTCGAGCTGGCCGTGGGGCCGGGGGTCTTCGTTCCCCGCCCCGAGACCGAGTCGGTCGCGCAGTTCGCGATCGACGCCCTCCGCGCGGCCCCGGTCCCCGAGCCGATCGGCGTGGATCTCGGCACCGGCAGCGGCGCAATCGCGCTCGCGATGGCGACCGAGGTGCCGCACGCGCGCATCCACGCGGCCGAGAACTCGCCCTACGCGTTCGTGTGGACGAAGGAGAACGCCCGCCGCATCGGCGCCGACAACCTGCGGCTTGTCTTCGCCGACCTCGCGGTCGCGTTCCCCGAGCTGGACGGCACGGTCGACGTGGTGATCTCGAACCCTCCCTACGTGCCGGATGACGCCGTCCCGCGCGACCCGGAGGTGCGCCTGCACGACCCGCACGCCGCCCTCTACGGCGGACCGGACGGCCTCGACGTCGTGCGCGAACTGAGCCACGTGGGAATGCGCCTGCTCCGCCCCGGCGGCCTGCTCGTGATCGAGCACGGCGAGCTGCAGGGCCGCGCCATCCGCGACCTCCTGACGGCGGCAGGATGGCGCGCCGCCGCCACCCACCCCGACCTCACGCTCCGCGACCGCACCACCACGGCAATTCGCCCGTAACCCCCTCGCCGCGGAACCCCGCTCGTTGAGCGAGGAGCGAAGCGACGAGTCGAAACGGCCCGGACGGTGCACGGCTTGTCGCCGCGGGAAGTCCGGCACGTTTCGACTCGCTTCGCTCGCTCAACGAACAGTGAGGGGTGCGAGCCCCCGGGGGGGGGAATTAAGCCCCCGTGCACCCCGCGTGCGAGCGAAGCGAGCGTGGAGCGAAGCGACTGCCAACCATCTGGAGAACGCGACGCCCGTCGACGGATGGAGCGCAGCGACAGCCCGCGATCCCGAGTCCCGGCGCGAAGCGTCGGGCGAGTGATCGCGCACGTTCCCTGCACTACCCGCGAAGCGGGAAGCGGACCCGCACCCCACGTGCGAGCGCAGCGAGCGTGGAGCGCAGCGACTGCCGACCATCTCGCCGAGGCGAGCTCCCTGCGTTCGGATGGAGCGAAGCGACAGCCCTCGATCGCGAGTCCCGGCGCGAAGCGTCGGGCGAGTGATCGACCGGACTCTCTACTATTGAGGAGACATGTCAACCTCCCCCCTCTTCGACTGCCGTGACGAGGCCCAGCTGCTGACCGGCATGCGCCAGGCGCGCCAGGCGATCGGCCGCGGCCACCTCATCGTGATGCCCACCGACACGGTGTACGGCGTCGCGGCGGATGCGTTCAGCGCCCAGGCGGTGCAGCGTCTGCTCGACGCCAAGGGGCGCGGTCGGCAGCAGCCGCCGCCCGTCCTGGTGTCGGGCGTCGATGCGATGCGCGCGCTGGTCGAGGAGGTCCCGGAGCCGGTCGAGCGGCTCGTCGAGCGCTTCTGGCCCGGCGGACTGACGATCGTCCTGCCGGCCCAGCCGTCGCTGTCGTGGGATCTGGGGGAGACGAAGGGCACCGTCGCCGTGCGCATGCCGGATCACCGGATCGCCCTCGAGCTGCTGTCCGAGACCGGCCCGCTCGCGGTCTCGAGCGCGAATCTGACCGGGCAGCCGGCGGCCGTGGTCGGCGACGACGCCCGCGCGATGCTCGGCGACAGCGTCGCGGTCTATCTCGACGACGGCCCGTCCCGCACCGGGGTGGCGTCGACCATCATCGACGCGACCGCCCTCGTCGGCCCGCGTGACGACGAGCCGCGCGTGCGGGTGCTGCGCGACGGCGCGATCTCGCGCGACGACCTGCGCGAGGTGCTCGGCGACCTGCTCGAGCAGGAGGCCGGCGACGCCGACCACCACGACCACAACACCGCCGACACCGCGACGCCCGACGGCGAGCCCGCGTGAGGCAGTACCTCTTCACGATCCTGCTGACGGCGGCGCTCACCACGGCGCTCGCCTGGATGGTGTGGCGCCTCAGCATGCGGTACAAGCTCTATCCGGGCATCCGCGAGCGCGACGTGCACAAGACGCCGACGCCGCGCCTCGGTGGGGTGGCGATGTTCCTCGGGATCGTCGCGGCGATCCTGGTGTCGGGATCCAACCCGTTCTTCCAGATCTTCTGGGTCGATCCGCGCCCCGTGTGGGCCGTTCTCGGCGCCGCGGTGCTGATCGTCCTGGTCGGCGTCGCCGACGACCTGTGGGATCTCGACTGGACGATCAAGCTCGGCGCGCAGTTCCTCGCGGCGGGGATCATCGCGGTCGGCGGCGGGCTGCAGGTCTACACGCTTCCCTTCGGCGGGATGACGCTTGTCTCCAGCTGGGTGAGCATCACGCTGACGATGTTCTCGATCGTCATCGTGATGAACGCGGTCAACTTCATCGACGGCCTGGATGCGCTCGTCGCGGGCGTCTGCCTGATCGCGAACGGCGTCTTCTTCGTCTACTCCTACATCCTGAGCCGCGACACCCTGACGACGAACTCGACCCTCGCGACGTTCCTCGCGGCCGCGATGATCGGCGCGTGCGCGGGATTCCTGCCGCTGAACTGGCGGCCGGCGAAGATGTTCATGGGCGACTCCGGTGCGCTGCTGCTGGGGCTGCTCATGGCGACGAGCGCGATCGCCGCCTCCGGGCAGATCCCGCCGTCCGTGCTCGACCCGGTCGACGGCCTCGGCCGCTCGCAGCTGCTCGGTGCGTTCCTGCCGATCCTCGTGCCCATCGTGGTCGTGCTGCTGCCGCTCGTCGACTTCGGGCTCGCCGTCATCCGCCGCATGGGCGCGGGCAAGTCGCCCTTCTCGCCCGATCGAAAGCACCTTCATCACCGGATGCTCGACCTCGGCCACTCCGACCGCGACGCCGTGCTGATCTTCTACGCGTGGACGGCGGTAATCTCGCTCGCCGTGCTCATCATGTACCTCGCGACCCGGGAGAACTGGCCCGGGGAGTACTGGCTCGGCGTGATCTTCGGCGTGATCGGCATCGCCGCGTGCCTCGTGCTCACCCTGATGCCCACGCGGCGCCCACCCCACGCGCCCACCGACCCGACCCCTGCCACTCAGGAGGCCTGAATGTCCCGTCCGGAGCCCGGACCCATCTCCAGCACGCCGGTGCTGCGCACCGCCCTTCTCTGGGGCGGCATCGCCACGGCGGTCGTCGCGGTGGCAGGCGGCGCGATCGGCTTCGCGATCGCCGGCGCGAACGGCATGCTCAGCGCCTTCGCCGGCGCCGCGATCGCCGCGGTGTTCATGCTGCTGACCGCGGTGAGCATCCTCGTCGCCAACCGCTGGTTCGCCGATCCGCTGTATGTGCCGATCTTCTTCGGCGTTGTGCTCGGCGGCTGGCTGCTGAAGCTCGTGCTGTTCATCGTCGCGCTGGTGCTGCTGCGCGGCCAGCCGTGGATCGTCCCGGGCGTCTTCTTCGTCGCGCTCGTGGTCAGCGTCCTCGCCTCGCTCGCGATCGACGGGATCGCGATGTTCCGCTCGCGCCAGCCCTACGTCGACGTCACCCTTCCGGGCGAGACGAGCACGGACGAGGGCGACGCGGCCTCGCGCTGAAGCCGTTTCGACGCGGCGTAGAAGCGCGCGATTCTTTGATAGGCTGACAGGGTTCCTGCCGAGTGCCCCACGGAGCCGATGGTGACGCCGGGGCCTGGCAGATGACGACTTCCTTCCCTCCCCGGTGCCTGCACCGGTGCAACGAAGCCGGAGCCACACGTTGACTCATGCCGCGATGATCGTCGCCACCGCCGAAGACGCCGAAGGCGGGTTCCACCCGCCGTCGATCACCGACTTCTTCCCTCCGGCCATCTTCGGCGAGGGGACGATCTTCGAGTTCACGCGCATCAACGCCGCGCAGCTGCTCGCGACCGCCATCCTGGTCATCCTGCTGATCGTCGGCACGCGCAACATGCGCATCGTGCCGGGGCGCCTGCAGAGCATCGTCGAGATGGGCCTCGACTTCGTCCGCGTCAACATCGCGCACGACATCCTGGGCCGCAAGGACGGCAACCGGTTCCTGCCGCTGCTGACCACGATGTTCTTCATGATCCTGTTCATGAACCTGACGGGAATCATCCCCGGCATCAACATCGCCGGCACGAGCGTCATCGCGGTCCCGCTGCTGCTGGCAGTGATCTCGTACGTCACGTTCATCTACGCGGGAATCAAGAAGAGCCCCGGCAACTTCTTCAAGAACTCGCTGTTCCCGGCGGGCGTGCCCGCGGCGCTGTACATCATCGTCACGCCGCTCGAGTTCCTGTCGACGTTCATCATCCGCCCCGTGACGCTGACGCTGCGACTGCTGATGAACATGATCGTCGGCCACCTCATGCTCGTGCTGTTCTTCTCGGCCACGCACTTCTTCTTCTTCACCGCCGGCGGATGGTGGACGCCCCTGGGCGTCGGCACCCTCGCCTTCGGTCTCGCCTTCACCCTGTTCGAGGTCCTGGTGGCATTCCTCCAGGCCTACGTCTTCACGATCCTCACCGCGGTCTACATCCAGCTCGCGGTTGCGGAAGAGCACTGACGGTCCGCCACACGGCGCACCGCCTTACCGAAAGGAAAAATCCGTGGACGCTACTACGGTTCTCGCCAACGTGTACGGCTCGATCGCGACGGTCGGCTACGGTCTCGCCGCCATCGGCCCGGCCATCGGCGTGGGCATCGTCGTCGGCAAGACCATCGAGTCGGTTGCACGCCAGCCCGAGCTCGCCGGTCGTCTGCAGGTCCTCATGTGGATCGGTATCGCCTTCACCGAGGCCCTCGCGTTCATCGGCATCGCGACCGGCTTCATCTTCGGCTACGCCCCCATCCAGTAATTCACTGCTGACACGTAAGGAGACAGGATGCTGAACGCTCTTGTCACGCTTGCCGCGGAGGAGTCTCACGAGACTCCGAATCCGCTGGTGCCGGCGGCGTACGACATCATCTGGTCGGCGGTTTGCTTCCTCGTCATCCTGTTCGTGGTGTGGAAGGTCGCCCTGCCGCGCCTGACCGCGATGCTCGACGAGCGCTCCGCCGCCATCGAGGGCAACATCGCGAAGGCCGACGAGGCCCAGCGCCAGGCCGAGGCTGCGCTCGAGGAGTACACGAAGCAGCTCGCCGACGCCCGCAAGGAGGCCGGTGACATCCGCGAGGCCGCCCGCGAGGACGGCAAGCGCATCGTGGCCGAGGCGAAGGCCAACGCCGCCACCGAGGCCGAGCGCATCACCGCGACCGCGCACACGCAGATCGAGGCCGAGCGCCAGTCCGCGCTCGTCACGCTGCGCAGCGAGGTCGGCACGCTCGCGATCGACCTCGCGGGCAACGTCATCGGCGAGACCCTCAGCGACGACCAGAAGGCGGCGGCTGTCGTCGACCGCTTCCTGGCCGACCTCGAGGCCTCCGAGAAGGCGAAGAACTGATGGGCAGCGCGACCACTCAGGCGCTCGCGACGAGCGTCTCCGCGCTCGGCGCGGCGACGGTCGACCTCGACACGGCTCGCGAGCTCTTCGCCGCCGCCCGTGCCGTCGCCGGCTCGCACGCGCTGAGCGGCGCGCTGGCCGATCCGTCTGCCGCGCCCGAGACGCGCCGTGCGCTCGTCACCCGCGTCTTCGGCAGCCTGTCGCAGACCACGCAGTCGCTCCTGACGACGGCCATCGCCGAGCGGTGGTCGTCGCAGGGCGAGCTGGTCGACGGCATCGAGGAGCTCGCCATCCGGGCGGCCGCCAAGGCCGACCAGGGCGACCTCGAGGGCGAGCTGTTCCGGGTCTCCCGCATCGTCGCGGAGAACTCCGAGCTCGAGCTCGCGCTCGGCAGTCGCCTCGGCGACGGATCCGCGAAGGGCGCTCTCATGCAGACGCTGCTCGGCGGTCGCACGAGCGAGGCCACCTCGCTCGTGGTGTCGTCGCTCGTGCAGTCGCCTCGCGGGCGTCGCGTGCGCGGCATCCTCGCCCGTGCGATCCGGATCGTCGCGGCCCAGCGCGGCCGAACGGTCGCGACGGTGACCACGGCGGCGCCGCTGTCCGCGGCCCAGACCGAGCGTCTGGCCACCGCGCTCTCGCGCAGCTACGGCGGCGAGATCACGATCAGCCAGGTCGTCGACCCCTCGGTCGTCGGCGGGGTGCGCGTGCAGATCGCGGATGACGTCATCGACGGCAGCATCGCCTCGCGCCTCGCGAACGTGCGCCAGAAGCTCGCCGGCTGACCCGATACTTTCCCGCCGCAGGGCGGACTCACTTGGGGATCGCGGATCCCACAACACGATCTCCATCAAAGACAGAGGAAGACAATGGCAGACATCACGATCAGCCCCGACGTCATCCGTGACGCGCTGAAGGACTTCGTCGCCGCCTACGAGCCCACCGGCGACGCGGCGACCGAGGTCGGCACCGTCATCGACGCGGCAGACGGCATCGCCCACGTCGAGGGCCTGCCTGGCGTCATGGCCAACGAGCTCGTCCGCTTCGGCAACGGCGTTCTGGGCCTCGCCCAGAACCTCGACCAGGACGAGATCGGCGTCGTCGTGCTCGGCGAGTTCGCCGGCATCGAAGAGGGCCAGCAGGTCACCCGCACGGGCGAGGTTCTCTCGGTCCCCGTCGGCGAGGGCTACCTCGGCCGCGTCGTCGACCCGCTCGGCAACCCGATCGACGGCCTCGGCGAGATCACGGGCATCGAGGGCCGCCGCGCCCTCGAGCTCCAGGCTCCCGGCGTTATGGCCCGCAAGTCGGTCCACGAGCCGATGCAGACGGGCATCAAGGCGATCGACGCCATGATCCCGGTCGGCCGCGGCCAGCGTCAGCTGATCATCGGCGACCGCCAGACCGGCAAGACCGCGATCGCGATCGACACGATCATCAACCAGAAGTCGAACTGGGAGTCGGGCGACCCGACGAAGCAGGTGCGCTGCATCTACGTCGCCATCGGTCAGAAGGGCTCGACCATCGCCTCGGTGAAGGGCGCCCTCGAGGAGGCCGGCGCGATGGAGTACACCACCATCGTCGCGGCCCCCGCGTCCGACCCCGCCGGCTTCAAGTACCTCGCGCCCTACACGGGTTCGGCCATCGGCCAGCACTGGATGTACGACGGCAAGCACGTCCTCATCGTGTTCGATGACCTGTCGAAGCAGGCCGAGGCCTACCGCGCCGTATCGCTGCTGCTGCGTCGCCCGCCGGGCCGCGAGGCGTACCCCGGTGACGTCTTCTACCTGCACTCGCGTCTGCTCGAGCGCTGCGCGAAGCTGTCCGACGAGCTCGGCGCCGGTTCGATGACGGGTCTGCCGATCATCGAGACCAAGGCGAACGACGTGTCGGCGTACATCCCGACCAACGTGATCTCGATCACCGACGGCCAGATCTTCCTGCAGTCCGACCTGTTCAACGCGAACCAGCGTCCCGCGGTCGACGTGGGTATCTCGGTCTCGCGAGTCGGTGGCGACGCGCAGCTGAAGCACATCAAGAAGGTCTCCGGCACGCTCAAGCTCGAGCTCGCCCAGTACCGCTCGCTGCAGGCGTTCGCGATGTTCGCGTCCGACCTCGACGCGGCCTCGCGTCGTCAGCTCGCCCGCGGTGCGCGCCTGACTGAGCTGCTCAAGCAGCCGCAGTACTCGCCGTACCCGGCCGAGGAGCAGGTCGTCTCGATCTGGGCCGGCACCAACGGCAAGCTCGACACGATCGAGGTCGAGGACGTGCTGCGCTTCGAGGCCGAGCTGCTCGACCACCTGCGTCGCAACACGACCGTCCTCGACACCCTCCGCGACTCGGGCAAGCTCGAGGACGACACGGTCGCCGAGATGGAGAAGGCGATCGACGCCTTCCTGCTCGAGTTCCAGGGTGGCAAGGGCCAGCACCTCACTGCGCCCGGTCACGAGGAGTTCGCGGCGGTCGCGGATGTCGACCAGGAGAAGATCGTCAAGGGCCGCCGGGCGTAAGCCCGCCGGGGAAGACGCATCATGGGAGCAAAGCTCAGGGAGTACAAGCAGAAGATCTCTTCTGCTCAGACGACCAAGAAGATCACGAAGGCGATGGAGCTCATCGCGGCTTCGCGCATCCAGAAGGCGATGACGCGCGTGCGCGCGTCGGAGCCCTTCTCCCGCGCGGTGACGCGGGCGGTCTCGGCGGTCGCCACGCACACCGACATCGACCACCCGCTCACGCGGGAGGCCGAGACGGTGAAGCGTTCGGCGATCCTGATCCTCAGCTCTGACCGGGGACTGGCGGGTGCGTTCAACTCGCAGGTCATCCGCGAGGGCATGGAGCTCGCCGAGCTGCTTCGCTCGCAGGGCAAGGAAGTCGTGTTCTACCTGTTCGGCCGCAAGGCGGTCGGCTACTTCCAGTTCCGTGGCATCGCCACGGCGGGGGAGTGGACGGGTGACGCGGATGTGCCGAGCTTCTCGACCGCCGAGGAGATGTCGCTGGCGCTGCTCGAGGCGTACGAGAACGAGCACGCCGACGGCGGCGTGGACGAGATCCACGTCGTGTACAACCGCTTCGTCAGCATGATGACCCAGGAGGCGGTGCAGGTGCGCCTGCTGCCGCTCGAGGTCGTCGAGGGAGTCGCGGAGGAGAGCACGAGCAGCGAGGTCTACCCGCTGTACGAGTTCGAGCCCGACGCCACCGAGGTGCTCGACAAGCTGCTGCCGGTCTACATCCAGAGCCGCATCTTCAACGCGCTGCTGCAGTCGGCCGCCGCCAAGCAGGCAGCGACGCAGAAGGCGATGAAGTCGGCCAGCGACAACGCCGACAAGCTCATCACCGACTACACCCGCCTGCGCAACAACGCGCGTCAGGCCGAGATCACGCAGCAGATCGCCGAGATCGTCGGCGGCGCCGACGCACTGGCGTCCTGAAAGACGTCCTGAAAAAGAGAGAGACGAAATGACTGTCACTGAGACCGCGGTCGTCGGACGGGTCGCCCGGGTCACGGGTCCCGTCGTCGACATCGAGTTCCCGCACGACGCGATCCCCGAGGTCTACAACGCGCTCAAGACGACCATCGTCATGGGCGGGGAGTCGACCGAGATCACGCTCGAGGTCGCCCAGCACCTCGGCGACGACATGGTGCGCGCCATCTCCCTGAAGCCGACGGACGGCATGGTCCGCGGCCAGGAGGTCCGCGACACCGGCGAGCCGATCTCGGTTCCGGTCGGCGACGTGACCAAGGGCAAGGTGTTCAACGTCACCGGCGACGTCCTCAACCTCGCCGAGGGCGAGACCATCGAGGTCACCGAGCGCTGGCCGATCCACCGCAAGGCGCCGAACTTCGACCAGCTCGAGTCGAAGACCCAGATGTTCGAGACGGGCATCAAGGTCATCGACCTGCTCACCCCGTACGTGCTGGGTGGAAAGATCGGCCTGTTCGGTGGTGCGGGCGTCGGCAAGACCGTCCTCATCCAGGAGATGATCCAGCGCGTCGCGCAGGACCACGGTGGTGTGTCGGTGTTCGCCGGTGTCGGCGAGCGCACCCGTGAGGGCAACGACCTCATCCACGAGATGGAGGAGGCGGGCGTCTTCGACAAGACCGCCCTCGTCTTCGGTCAGATGGACGAGCCGCCGGGGACGCGTCTTCGCGTCGCCCTGTCGGCCCTGACGATGGCGGAGTACTTCCGCGACGTGCAGAAGCAGGACGTGCTGCTCTTCATCGACAACATCTTCCGCTTCACGCAGGCGGGCTCCGAGGTGTCGACGCTGCTGGGCCGCATGCCCTCGGCCGTGGGTTACCAGCCGAACCTCGCCGACGAGATGGGTGTGCTCCAGGAGCGCATCACCTCGACGCGCGGTCACTCGATCACCTCGCTGCAGGCGATCTACGTCCCGGCCGATGACTACACCGACCCGGCCCCGGCGACCACGTTCGCGCACCTCGACGCCACGACCGAGCTCTCGCGTGAGATCGCGTCGAAGGGTCTGTACCCGGCCGTCGACCCGCTGACCTCGACCAGCCGCATCCTGGACCCGCGCTACATCGGTGAGGACCACTACCGCGTGGCCACCGCCGTGAAGCAGATCCTGCAGAAGAACAAGGAGCTGCAGGAGATCATCGCGATCCTCGGTGTCGACGAGCTCTCGGAAGAGGACAAGATCGTCGTCGCCCGCGCGCGCCGCATCCAGCAGTTCCTCTCGCAGAACACCTACATGGCGAAGAAGTTCACCGGTGTCGAGGGCTCGACCGTGCCGATCAAGGAGACCATCGAGTCGTTCGACGCGATCGTCAAGGGCGAGTTCGACCACGTCGCCGAGCAGGCGTTCTTCAACGTCGGCGGCATCGGCGACGTCGAGGCCAAGTGGGCGCAGATCCAGAAGGAGAACAGCTGACCATGGGTCTGCAGGTCACCCTGGTCTCCGCCGAGGAGGAGGTCTGGACGGGCGAGGCGAGCCTCGTGGTCGCCAAGACCACCGAGGGTGAGATCGGCTTTATGCAGGGGCACGAGCCCGTGCTGGCCATCCTCGCGGCCGAGGGTCAGGTGCGCATCACAGAGCCCTCCGGCACCAAGGTCATCGCCGACGCCCGTGACGGCTTCGTCTCGATGGAGGGCCAGACGCTCACCATCGTCGCCGGCCACGCGACGCTCGTCTCCTGACGTCTCTCGGAGCGGGGCGGCGGATCCACGGATCCGGCGCCCCGCTCCTTTTGCATTCCCTCACGTCCCGAAAGGCCCTCCGTGCAGCTGCTCCTGCCTCCGTCCGAGACGAAGCACCCCGGCGGCGATGGCGCACCGCTCGATCTGGGGGCGCTGCGTCTTCCCGGGCTGCGGCCGCAGCGCGAGGCCCTGCTGGACGCGCTCGTCGCGCTGTCGGGCGATGAGGCGGCCGCGATGCGGGTGCTGAAGCTGAGCGAGCGGCAGCGCCCCGAGATCCGGGCGAACGCGGCGATCCGCCAGGCCGCGACGATGCCGGCGATGGATCGCTACACAGGCGTCCTGTTCGACGCCCTCGCCGCGGAGACACTGCCCACGCAGGCACGGGGATGGCTCGCCGAGCACGCGCTCATCCAGACCGCGCCGCTGGGTCCGATCGGCGCGGCCGATCCGATCCCGTCATACCGCCTCGCCGCCGGCACCGCCCTTCCCGGGGTGCCGCCGCTGCGGCGCCACTGGGCGGATGCGACGAGCGCCGCGCTCGCGGACGATCCGGCGGTGCGCTCCGAGCTTGTGCTCGACCTGCGCTCGCAGGCGTATGTCGCCCTCGCGCCGCTGCCGTCAGGCATCACGTCGGCGTACGTGCACGTCGTCACCCGCGGCGCCGACGGCCACCAGCGTGCGCTCAACCACTTCAACAAGAAGGCGAAGGGCGAGTTCGTGCGCGCGCTCGCGCTGGATCCGCCTCCCCGGGATGCGACGCTGGAGGCGGTCGTCGACTGGGGACACGCGCACGGGCAGGCGCTCGTGATCGATGGCGAAGCCCGCGTGAATCTCGTGGTGTGAGGCCTCCGCCTCTCGCTCGGGAGCCTCGCTGTGTGGGAGAGTGAGGGCACACAGAGGATTCCGAGCTTCGGCCGATCCTCGACGAGGAAGGACATCTCATGTCGAACGACTCGACCGGCCCCGCCGACCCGAACACGCCGGACGTGCCCGGCACCCCGCCCGTCCCGCCGTCGGCCCCCGAGCCGCCGGCCGAGCCCGCGACCCCGGCTGCACCCGAGCAGCCCTCCTTCGGCGGCGAGCCCGCTGCGGCCGCACCGTCCGCGGACCAGCCCTACGGCCAGCAGCCTCCCGCCGGCCAGCCGTCCACCGAGCAGCCCTGGGGACAGCCCGCCCCGGGCCAGCAGCCCTACGGCGCCCCCGGCTACGGCCAGCCCGCCGGCCAGCCCGGTTATCCGCAGCCCGGTTACGGTCAACCCGCGGGCCAGCCGTACGGCGCTCCCGCCTACGGCTACGGCCAGCAGGTGCAGAGCAACATCACGCTGAACCTGTGGCTGTCGGTCTTCTTCAGCTGGGTGCCGGCGCTGATCTTCTACTTCATGGAGAAGGACAAGGTCGCCCCGAACTACCAGCGGGCGAACGCGAAGAACCTCAACTACCAGCTGATCGTCGTCATCGCCTACGCGGCGGTCGGTGTCCTCACGGTCGTGACGTTCGGCTTCGCGTCGATCCTGTACTTCCTGCTCCCGATCGCCCAGCTGATCATCGGCATCATCCACGCGGTGAACGTGCCGCCGCAGCTGCAGGCCGGCCAGGAGGGCAAGTTCTACCTCGCGCCCGACTGGGTGAAGTAGACCTCACGCGCACACGCCCCCGTCTCGATCCGTCGAGGCGGGGGCGTTCGGCGTAGCGTGGGGGCATGAGTGTCGCGATGCGTCGGGTCGGAGAGTCGGGTCTGCTGGTGTCGGAGGTCGGCCTCGGCTGCAACAACTTCGGAAGGCCGGGGACGAAGACCGAGACGCTCGACGGAACGCGGGCGGTGCTGGATGCGGCGATCGAGCAGGGCGTTGTGTTCCTCGACACCGCCGACATGTACGGCGGCCAGGGACGCAGCGAGACCCTGATGGGCGAGGCCCTCTCCGGGCGTCGCGACCGGGTTGTGCTCGCCACCAAGTTCGGGCACCACGCGATCGACTTCGGATACGGCCCCGCCGGCGCAAAGGGATCCCGCGGATACATCCGGCGCGCGGTGGAGGAGTCGCTCACCCGCCTGCAGACCGACTGGATCGACCTCTACCAGCTGCACACCCCGGATCCGGAGACCCCGATCGAGGAGACGATCGACGCGCTCGACGACCTCGTGCGCGAGGGGAAGATCCGCTACTACGGGCATTCGAACCTGACGGGGTGGCAGATCGCCGAGGCGCACCTGACCGCGCGCGGCCGGATGCGGTCCGGCTTCGTGTCCTCCCAGAACGAGTACTCGCTGCTGCGTCGCGACGCCGAGCGCGAGGTGCTGCCGGCGGTGCGCCGCTTCGGGCTCGGGTTCTTCCCCTACTTCCCGCTCTACAACGGGCTGCTCACCGGCAAGTTCACCCGCGAGGGCGGGCCCGCGGAGAGTCGGATCATGTCGCAGCGCTCGCACCTGTGGGAGACGGCGCCGTGGGACGAGCTGGACGCCTACCGCGCGTTCTGTGACGAGCGCGGCATCACCATGCTCGAGGCCACCTTCGGATGGCTGCTCGCCCAGCCGGGAGTAGCGAGCGTGATCGCCGGGGCGACGTCACCCGAGCAGGTGGCGTCGAACGCCGCCGCGGGTGGCGCGTGGCGCCCGACGGAGGACGAGCTCGCGCGCATCGACGAGTTCTTCCCGGGCCCCGAGCGCCCGGCGATCTGACCGCCGAGGGCACGGGTGCCGTGGCCCGGCGATGACGGGCCCTCCGGCTAGGATGTGAGTGCCTGCGACGCAACCCGCCCGAGCCGTTCGCGTACCCGTCGCTTCCCCCGATCCGGAGGTCCCGCCCGTGTCCGATGCCCCCACGAAGACGCAGTCGCAGACTGTGGCCCTGCCCACAGGTCTCGACGCGATCCTCACCTGGGCGGGAGTGACGCACCGCGGACGCAAGCGCGACATCAACCAGGACGCGCTGCTGACCGCCTACCCGCTGTTCGTCGTCGCCGACGGCATGGGCGGACACATCGGCGGCGAGATCGCCAGCGCGAGCACCATCGACCGCCTGCAGCGGATGGTCGGCAAGGGCCCGGTGTCGCCGGAGGCGATCGAGAAGGCGCTGATCAAGGCCGTCCGCGACATCGGCGAGCACCCCGAGACGACCGACGAGGGCACCGGCACGACGGTGACCGGCGTCTACCTCGACATCACGGAAGAGGATGCGACCTGGGTCGCGCTGAACATCGGCGACTCGCGGGTGTACATCCAGCGCGACGACGCCCTCGCGCAGGTCACGACCGACCACTCGCTCGTGCAGGAGCTCGTGGCCGCGGGTCGGCTGAGCCCCGAGGAGGCCGAGAATCACCCCTACGGCAACGTGATCACGCGCGCCGTCGGGCCCAGCGAGGGCGCGGTGCCCGACTACGTGCGCCTGGATGTGCGCGACGGCGACCGGTTCGTGATCTGCTCCGACGGTCTCACCAAGGAGCTCACCGACTACGGCATCCTTCACTTCCTGCGCCTGCACGACGACCCGCAGGACGCGGTCGAGGCGATGCTCGAGGCAGCGCTGGAGAACGGCGGCCGCGACAACATCACGATCGTTGTGCTGAACGTGGCGGTTCCCGGCCAGGGGCCGCAGGATGACGCCGCCGATGCGGCACCGGCGAGCCGGGACGCTGCCCCCGTGACGGCCGAGGAGCCGATCGTCGACGACGAGGAGCCGGCCGAAGACTCGTCCACAGGGGACGCCGCGCGCGAGTAGTGCCGGGACGCCCGGTTCGGGCGTCCGCCGGGTCCTGCCGTGCGCTGGACTCGGGGAATGCGCACGCTGCTCGACGAGCCCATCACGCTTCCCACACCGCAGCCCCCACCCCGGCGCGGGCCGTTCCCCATCGTCGCGTCGATCATCCCGGTGAGCGCCGCGGTGGCGATCTGGGCGGTCACCGGATCGCTCATCGCCCTGTGCTTCGCCGCCCTCGGCCCGCTGATGGCCGTCGCCTCCCTCGTCGACGGCGCGCGCGGCGGCCGCCGGCGACGGCGGGAGGATCAGCGCGAACGCGCGGAGGCCCTGCTCCACGCGCGCGAGCAGATCGACCGTCGGCACGAGGCGGAGCGCGCCACCCGGTGGCGTGAGCGGCCGGACGCCGCCGCGCTGGTCGCCGACGTGCGGCGGCAGTGGCGCAGCGGCGCCGACGAGCTGGTGGTCGGCCGCGGGCGGGTGCCGAGCGCCGTCCGGGTCACGGGAGGCGAGGACGACGAGGGACGGGCGCTGCGCGCCCATGCCGCGGCGCTGGAGGACGCACCGCTGACCGTGCCGCTGCGCGCGGGAGTCGCGGTGCTCGGCGACCCCGTCGCCGCGCGGGCGGTGGCCCGGGCGCTTGTGCTGCAGCTGTGCCTCGCGAGGCCCGTCGGCGAGCTCGCGCTGGTGGCCGCGCCCGAGGGGGAGCGGGCGTGGGCCGAGTCGCTTCCTCACTGGGCTCCGACGGGCGACGCCCCGGTGCGGGTGGCTCTGCTCGGTCCGGATGAGCCGGCGCCGGCCGTCGACGTTGTGATCGCGGTGCCCGCGCCAGGGGGTGAGGTGCCCACGGCCTGCGGTGCCCTGCTC